>DHNJ01000172.1:0-39763 GCA_002409445.1 Armatimonadetes bacterium UBA5419
GGAGGGGGACGACAGGGCCGCCCCCCCTAAGCCGCCGCCCGCGCCGGACCCGCCTGCGCCCGGGCGGCCGCCGGCGGAGCCCGCCGGTGACGAGCCGGCGGACGCGGACGATGACGCCGCGGCCGAGGCGGCGCCCGCGGCGGAGGAAGCGCCGGCCGAGAAGCCGGCGGAGCCAGAGACCAAGCGGCTGACGATCGACTTCGACGGGCTGACCGAGCGGATTGTGCGGCTCACGTCGACCACGGACGACGAGCTGAACCTCGTGGCCTCGCCGGACGGCCAGCAGTTCGCCTACACGACGACCTTCGCCGGGCAGCGCGACCTGCAGGTGATCAAGTTCGACGGCACCGAGGCGCGGCGGATCACGACCGGTGTGGCGCCGGTGGGCATCGAGTGGTCGCCCGACGGCCGCAGCCTGCGCTACCTACGCGGCGGCCAGGTGCACAGCGTGCCGGCCGGGGGCGGGGCGATCAAGACCGTCTCGCACGAGGCGCTGATCTCGCGCGACCTGGCCGCCGAGCGGGCCTACATCTTCGACACCGTCTGGCGCACCATCCACGACGAGTACTACGACCCGGCCTGGCACGGGGTGGACTGGCCGGCGCTGCGCGAACGGTACGCGCCGATCGCCGCCGAGGCGCCGAGCGAGGCCGACTTCGACGGCGTGGTCAACGAGCTGATGGGCGAACTGCGCAGTTCGCACACCGGCTATTCGCACTCGCGGCCGTTGACGGCGGGGGTGTTGGCGGGCGAGCTCGGCGTGGTCTGGGCCGACGACGGGCAGACCGTCGAACGGGTCTATCTCGGCTCGCCGGCGGCCTTGAGTGCGTCGCGGCTGAACCCGGGTGACCAGATCACCTCGGTCGACGACCAGCCGCTGGAGGGGCGGAGCGTCGACGAGCTGCTCTTGGGCACCGCTGGTCGGCGCGTGCGGCTGCTGGTCGTCGACGCCGAGGGTAAGCACCGCGAGGTCGTGTTGCGGCCGCTCAGCGCGGGTGCGCTGGGCGAGCGGCAGTACCAGGACTGGCTGGACTCGCGGCGCAAGCTGGTCGCCGAATTGAGCGACGGGCGGGTCGGTTACCTGCACATCCGGGCCATGGACGACGCCAGCCTGACCGAGTTCGAGCGGCAGATCATCGCCGCGGGCAACGGCAAGGAGGCGCTGCTGATCGACGTCCGCTACAACGGCGGCGGGAGCACCGCGGACTACGTGCTGGGCATGATCGGCGCGCGCAGCCACGCCTTCACCATCCCGCGCGACGGCCCTCAAGGCTACCCCTACGGCCGGCTGTACGCGCCGCTTTATCCCGGTCCGGTGGCGCTGCTGATCAACCAGTACTCGGTCTCGAACGCCGAGATTCTGGCCCACGCGTTCAACACGCTGGAGCTCGGGCCGACTATCGGCTGGCCGACGAATGGCGGTGTGATCTCGACGGGCAGCCGGACGCTGCTGGACGGCTCGACGATGCGTCTGCCGCTGCGTGGCTGGTACCGCCAGGGCGACGGCGCGAACATGGAGGGAACGCCGGCGACTCCGACGGTGCCGGTGCCGCAGACCCCAGCCGACGACGCGGCCGGCCGCGACCCGCAGCTTGAGGCGGCCGTTGCGGCGGTGCTCGGCGGCGGGTAGAGCTAAGGCGGTGACCGTGATGGGAGCGATCAGCCGAGTTCGAGTCTGGGAATACCGCCAACCGGGATCGTTTGCGCGGCGAGCTCGATTGGCAGTAATGTTGTATGGATCACCTGCGTCCTATCATACCTGAAGGAGAGTAATCATGAAGTCTCGACGTGCGTTCACCCTGATCGAACTGCTCGTGGTGATCGCCATCATCGCCATCCTTGCGGCGATTCTGTTCCCTGTCTTCGCCAAGGCGCGGGAGAAGGCGCGCCAGTCGAGCTGCCAGAGCAATCTCAAGCAGCTTGGGCTTGCATTCATGCAGTACACTCAGGACTACGATGAGCGCTACCCGTCGTGGTTCCAGAACTTCCAGGTCAACGGCACGGACGCGACCTGGGATTGGGCGATCCAGCCGTACATGAAGAGCCAGCAACTGATCCAGTGCCCGAGCGACTCCCGCTCGCACAGGGTCACGAATGGCCTGTACCAAGGCACCATCTGGCGCTCGTACGCGCTGACACGCACGGTGGGTGGCAACGGCCTGGCCGATGCGGCCTGGCCGCCGAAGGCGCTCGCCGCGTTGCCCGCGCCGGCCGCGACGCCGATGCTCTGTGAGAAGGACAACGTCAACGTCACCGACTGGAACTGGTACGCCACGGCCGAGACTCTGGGTGATCAGGTGGCCTGGCGGCACACCGACATGGCCAACTTCTTGTTTGCCGACGGCCATGTCAAGGCGATCAAAGGCCAGGCTGGCGGTCCGTACCCGACCTTCCCCGGCCTGAACCAGGGTGACGGTGGCGCGTGGTGCTACCCGTGGGACATCCCGAACCCGTAAGACGTTAGTAACCACGACCTTGCAGGAACGCTCTCCCGAGTCGCTAACATAGCGTCGGGAGAGCGTCCGTGCCTAAGTGGTTTGGGTCCGATTGGAGCCGCGCTGAGCTGACCAAGCGCGTGGGCGACGTGGCGCAGGTTGCTGGCATCAGCCGCCTGGCGTACACCGAAGGGCCAGAGCGCGGTGTCGAGGTGCTGCGCTTCCGCACTGGGAGCGGGCTCGATTTCGACCTGCTGCCGGGCCGCGGGCTGGACCTGGGTCAGGCCAGCTACAACGGCCGCCCGCTGGCCTGGGCGAGCCCGACCGGCGTAGTCCACGCGGCGCACTACGAGCCCGAGGGCTTGGGTTGGCTGCGCGGGTTTGGTGGTGGCCTGCTGGTCACCTGTGGGCTGACCAACGCGGGCGCGCCGGGCGAGGATCCGGCCGCGACGGGCCCGGGTGGCGCGCCGACCGAAGTCCCGGGCAACGTCCGTCTGGGTCTGCACGGTCGCGCCAGCTACACGCAGGCGCGCGCCGTGGCCGCCGACTGCGCTTGGGAGGGCGACGACTACCTGCTCTACGCCCAGGGCCGGGTGCGCGAGGCGATCGTCTTCGGCGAGCATGTCGAATTGTTGCGCCGGGTGCAGGCGAAGGCGGGTAAATCCAAGATCAACATCGTGGACGAGGTGACCAATCACGGCCACCAGAGCGTCCCGCACATGTTGCTGTACCACTGCAATCTCGGCTGGCCGCTGCTCAGCGAGCACAGCCGGCTGGTGGTCAGCGGCGGCGAGCCCGAGCCGCGCGATGAGGCCGCGGAGGCGGGCATTGGCGAGTGGAACATCGGTGGCCCGCCCGAGGCCGACTACCCGGAGCAGGTTTTCTACCACACGACCATTCCTGACGAGCGCGGCTCGTGCCAGGCGGCGCTGTACAACGAGCAGATGGGCCTCGGCCTCGGCCTGCGCTGGCGGGCGGCGGAGCTGGACCAGTTCGCGCAGTGGAAGGTGCTGGCTCGCGGCACGTACGTCTGCGGCCTGGAGCCGGCTAACTGCCGGGTGGGCGGGCGCGCGGAAGAGCGCGAGGCCGGCCGCCTGAAGCATCTAGAGCCGGGTCAGACCGTGCAGTACGTGCTGAGCCTGGAGGTCCTGGACGGGCCGGCCGCGATGGCGGCGTTCGAGCAGGAGTGCGCGCGATGAGCGGGACCGTCCGCCTGGGCATCGTGGGGGCGGGCGGGATCGTCGAGCAGCGGCACCTACCAGGATTCACAGCGATCGAGGGCGTCGCGGTGCGTGCGGTGGCCAACCGCAGCATCGAGTCGGCGCAGGCGGTCGCCGACCGCTGGTCGATCCCCGAGGTGGGCGACGACTGGCGCGCGCTGGTCGCCCGCGACGATATTGACGCGGTGGTCATCGGTACCTGGCCGTATCTGCATCGTGACGTGACGCTGGCGGCGCTGGCGGCGGGCAAGCACGTCTTCTGCCAGGCGCGGATGGCGCGCAACGCGGCCGAGGCGCGGGAGATGTACGAGGCGGCCGCGCTGAGCGACCGTGTCACCGCGCTGTGCCCGCCGCCGCACGCGATGGCGGTCGAGCGGCTGGTACGGCGGTTGCTGGCCGAGGGCGCGCTGGGCGACTTGCGGCTGGTGCGGGTGACCGCGTTGAGCGCGGGGGCGACCGACGAGCAGCGGCCGGCGACCTGGCGGGAGCGGGCTGGCTGGTCGGGCCAGAACGCGCTGACGCTGGGCATCTGGGCGGAGATCGTGCGCGGCTGGGCCGGCGAGACCCGCAGCGTGCAGGCCCTGCTGAACACCTATGTGCCGTGCCGGCCGGACGAGGCGAGCGGCAGCTACGAGCTAGCGATCCCCGACTCCCTAGCCATCCTCAGCGAGTTTGCCAACGGTGCGCAGGGCGTCTGGCACTTCAGCAGCGTCGCTCACTGCCCGCCGCCGGAGAGCGCCGAGTTGTATGGGAGCGCGGCCACGCTGCGGGTGGTGGCCAACGCGGGGAGCGTGTGGCTGGGCCGGGCGGGCGAGGCGGCGCTGAGCGAGGTGCCGGTCCCCGACGACCTGGCCAACCCGTGGCGGGTAGAGGCTAACTTCATCGCGGCGCTACGCGGGGCGGAGCCGGTGCTGACCAGCTTCGCCGACGGGCTGCGGTACATGGAGTTCGTCGACGCGGTCTACCGCGCGCATAGTCTTGGGGGTACGGTACGGCTGCCGCTGGGGCCCTAGGTCGGCGGTTGACAAAGCTTGTGCCCGTCGGTCATACTGCTGTTTGGGCCGCGCAGGGGCGGTCGCGGGAGGCGCGTCAGTGATCGATAACGAAACAATCGAAGGCTATCTGATGCTCATGGATCGGCCGGTGGAGACGCTGGACGAAGGGCTCTGGCGGCTGGACGACAGCGCTGACGGCGTGCCGCCGTTGGTCGTGCGCCACGATCCGCCGATTGTCATGCTGCGAGTGTCGGTGATGGCGGTGCCCGAGACGGGCCGCGAGGCGTTGTTCCGCCGGCTGCTCGAGCTCAACAGCAGCGGGCTGGCGTTCGGCGCGTACGCGTTGGACAACGGCACGGTGACGTTGGTGGACACGTTGCGCGCCGAGTCGCTGGACTTCGCCACGTTGTCGGCCAGTGTCGATTCGCTGCTCTTGGCGGCGCGCGAACTGTACTACGAACTGCACGACACCCAGACCGTGGGAGAGTAACCGATGGGCATCTTCAAGCGCCTCGCGGATATTTTGCGCGCCAACATCAACGACCTGCTCAGCCGGGCAGAAGACCCGGAGAAGATGCTCAATCAGATGTTGATTGAGATGCGTGAGCAGCTCGCCGACGCCAAGCGGCAGGTCGCTGTGGCGATCGCCGACGAGCGCAAGTTGCGCCGCCAGCTGGACCTGCAACTGGAAGAAGCCAAGAAGTGGGAGCAGCGGGCCATGGCTGCGATCCAGGCGGGCAACGAGGACCTGGCGAAGCAGGCGCTCAACCAGCGCAACATCGCCCAGGAGACCGCGAAGGCCTACCAGGAGCAGTGGGAGAAGCAGGCGGAGGCCGTCGAGGCGTTGAAGCAGGCGCTCAAGGCCCTCAACATGAAAATCGAGGAGGCCAAGCGCCGTAAGGACCTGCTCATCGCTCGCCAGAAGCGCGCACAGGCGCAGAAGCAGATCCAAGAGACGCTGCAGGGCATCGGCGACCAGAGCGCGTTCCAGACCTTCGAGCGGATGGAGCAGCGCGTGTTGCAGGCCGAGGCCGAGGCCGAGGCCGCGGTCGACATCAACCGCGAGCTGAGCGGCCTGGATCTCGAGGAGCAGTTCGCGCAGTTGGACTCCACGAGCCTGGATGCCGACCTGGAAGAGCTGCGCCACCGCATGGGCATGACCCAGAGCGACGATCGCTCGGTCGAGATCGACGTCTCGGGCAGCTAAGCTCGGGTCCGTAGTTCAAACTAGCGATTGCGCCGACGCTCCGGCGGGCGGGACGAGTTGCCCGGCCTCCGGGGCGTCGTGCTGTTGGGACGCGCGGGCCGCCGTTGACACTCCGTCGCGGCGGCCGCTATACTGCCGGCGATGCGGGAAGGGCGAACAGTGGCGTCGAGGGCAGTGGTGAGGCACGCGGGGCTGCTGGCCGCGCTGGTCGCGGTGGCGGCTTGGGCGCAGGTCGAGGCGCCCGCGGCTGCGCCGGACCCGGACCCGACGATCCCCGCGGTGCAGGTCGCCGCGTTCTTCGATGCCGGCATGGGCTACGCGACGTCGGTCGCCTATTCCGTGCCGGTGACCGAGGCCGAGGCACGTGCGGACATCGACCGGTTGGCCAAGGCGCTGGGCCACGAATCGGCGGATGACTTCAAGCCGAGCGACATCGAGGGCAAGGAGTTGGACCTAACTTTCAGCGACCAGGACCAGATGTCGACGATCGGCTTCCGCATGACCGAGCGCGACCTCGACCGGGCTGGCGGTGTGTTCTTCCTCGAGGCGTTCATCGACACCTTCCGGCGCTATCAGCGCATCGACCTGTTCTTCGACCTGGGCACGCTGGGTGGCCAGGACTTTGCCTACCGCGGTCTGCGCAACTACAGCGACGAGAACCTGACGATCGCCTTCCACCACTCGGCTTCGAGCTACGAGTTCCGGGTCAACGTGCTCAACCCGGCCTACACGAAGCTCGGGCTACCCAAGTACGCGCCGCCGGAAGTGCCGCTGGGCGACGACGCGGGGCAGCAGGGCGGGACGCCGGGCGCGTGGTGGGCGGCGCTGTTGGGGGCACTGGGTGCGGCGGCGGTGGTCTTTGTGGCGGTCACCGCCTATCTGAACCGGCGGGCCGCGGGTCCGCGGGCGTCGGCGCCGGATTAGTTGGAGGAGGCAGCAATGGACTTAGATGCGGTACTCGCGATGGGTTTGGACGCCAAGGCGTCGGATATTTTCTTTAAGGTCGGCACGCCGCCGGCGATGCGGGTCGATGGCGACGTCATGCCCGTCGACTCCAATTTCGCGCCATTGACCGAGGAGGACATTGACACGTTCTTGGCGGTCATCCTGCGGCCGGAGCAGATCGCGCGCTTCAATGAGGTGCTCGAGGGTGACTGTGCCTATGCGCTGCCCGGTCGCTGTCGGTTCCGGGTGAACATCTACCGCCAGCGCGGGACGACCGGCATCGTCTTCCGCATCATCCCCCTCGAGATCCCGACGGTCGAGGAGCTGAAGCTGCCGCCGGTGCTCAAGCGGATCGCCGCCAACCGCACCGGGTTTATCCTGGTCGCGGGGCCGACGGGCTGTGGCAAGACGACGACGCTGGCGTCGATGGTCGACCTGATCAACCGCAGTCGGCGGGGCCACATCGTTACGATTGAGGACCCGATCGAGTTCATGCATCAAGACCGGCGGAGCATCGTCAGTCAGCGTGAGGTGATGATCGACACGACCAACTTTGCGCGGGCGCTGCGCGCCGTGTTGCGCCAGGCGCCGGACGTTATCCTGATCGGTGAGATGCGCGACCAGGAATCGATCGGCGTGGCCATGGCGGCGGCGGAGACGGGCCACTTGGTGCTCTCGACGCTGCACACGAACTCGGCTTCGGAGACCGTCGAGCGCATCGTCAACATGTTCCCGCCGCATGAGAAGCCGCAGATCTGTTTGCGCCTGTCGCAGACGCTGCGCGCGGTCATCTGCCAGCAGCTCGTACCGCACAAGAGCGGCGAGGGGCGCATCGCGGCCAACGAGATCATGGTCGTCAACCCGACCATCCAGGGCTACATCGAAGAGGGCACGATCGGCAACATTTACCCCATCATCAAGCAGTCGGAAGAGCAGTACGGCATGCAGACGATGAACATGTCGCTCGACCGGTTGGTGCGCTCGGGCGACATCGAGCCGCGTGAGGCGCTGGCGCGCGCGGGCAACCTGACCGAACTGAAGATGATGCTGCGGCAGACGGACTAGACGGGCGGGCCGGCCGCGGCGCAGCACCAGGAGGAGGGCGCCCGCGGCCGGCGAAGGTGCGCACCAGTGGGAGCCGGCGATGAATTACCCAGTAGCACTCGACCAACTGCTCCGTGAGTTGGTGGCGGTCGATGGCTCGGACTTGCACTTGCGGGCCGGCGAGCCGCCGGTCTTCCGCATCCACGGGCACCTGACCCGCCAAAAGAAATACCCCAAGCTAACCAGCGACGTGATCCACGCGATGGGCACGGGGATCATGAACCAGCGGCAGCGCGACCGTTTCGACGAGATCCTCGAGATCGACCTCAGTTACGAGGTCGCCGACTGCGCCCGCTTCCGCGTCAACGTCTTCCACCAGCGGCGCAATGTCGGTGCGGTCATGCGCCAGATCCCCGTCGACATCAAGAGCATCGACGAGATGGGCTTGCCGACCGTCCTCAAGGAGGTCGCGGACCTGCCGCGCGGCCTGGTGCTGGTCACAGGCCCGACGGGTTCGGGCAAGTCGACCACGCTGGCGGCGATGATCAAGCACATCAACGAGCGCAAGTACCGGCATATCGTGACCATCGAGGACCCGATCGAGTTCGTCCACCAGGACATCCGCTGCAGCGTGGAGCAGCGCGAGCTGGGCCAGGACACGCACAGTTTCGGCCACGCGCTGCGCCACGTGCTGCGCCAGAACCCGGACATCGTGCTGGTGGGTGAGATGCGCGACCTGGAGACCATCGGTCTCGCGATCACCGTCGCGGAAACGGGGCACTTGGTCTTCGGCACCCTGCACACGACCGACGCCTCGCAGACGGTCGACCGTATCATCGACGTCTTCCCGCCCGAACAGCAGCCGCAGATCCGCATGCAGTTGTCGATCGTGTTGCAGGCGGTGGTCAGCCAGACGCTGCTGCCGCGGACCAGCGGCGGCCGCATCGCAGCCCACGAGATCCTCATGGTCCACGCCAACACGCGCGCGCTGATCCGCGAGGCGAAGACCTTCCAGATCCCCACCGTGATCCAGGCCGGCGCCGACCACGGCATGGTCTCGCTCGACCAGACCCTCCTCGGTCTGCTGCAGAAGGGCGAGGTGACCTACGACGACGCGCTGATGAAGTGCTCGAACGTGACCGACTTCGTCAACCGCGCCAAGCGCATGGGCCTAGCCCCGGTGACAGTGGATGCGGTTGAGTTCAATGACCCCGACGCGGCCAGCGACGAAGAAGCGAGCTAGGAGACCAGCATGTCAACGCCTTGCCCCTACCGCATGGAAGAGTTGCTCAAGTTCATGATCAAGGGCAACGCCTCGGACTTGATCCTCAAGGCTGACCGTCCGCCGCTCTATCGTGTGCTGGGTGACCTGAAGCCGCTGGGCGACATCGTCCAGCAGGTGGTGCCGAAGTTGACCCGCGAGCATGTGATCGAGTTGGGCTACACGCTGCTCACCGAGCAGCAGATTGCCGAGTTCGAGGAAGTCTGGGAGCTGGACTCGGCCTACGAGTTGCCCGGCGTCTGCCGTTTCCGCGTCAACTTCTTCCGCCAGCGCTTCAACACCGGCGTCGCGATCCGCGCCATTCCGTTCGAGATCTGGACCGTCGAGCAACTCAGCCTGCCCAAGGCCGTCGTCGAGTTTGCCGAGCGACCGCGCGGCCTGGTCCTGGTCACGGGGCCGACGGGTTCGGGCAAGTCGACGACGCTGGCGGCGCTGATTCACTACATCAACCACACCCGCGCTGAGCACATCATCACCATCGAGGACCCGATCGAGTTCGTGCACGAGGACGTGCAGTCGCTGATCAACCAGCGCGAGCTGAAGCAGGACACGCTGAGCTTCGCCAACTCGCTGCGCTCGGCCCTGCGCGAAGACCCGGACGTGATCCTGATCGGTGAGATGCGCGACCTCGAGACGATCGAGATGGCGATCACCTCGGCGGAAACCGGGCACTTGGTCTTCGGCACGCTGCACACGACCGACGCGGTGCAGACCGTCGACCGTATCATCGACGTCTTCCCGGTCCACCAGCAGCAGCAGATCCGCCTGCAGATGGCCAGCAACCTGGTCGGTGTGGTCAGCCAGACGCTGCTCAAGCGCAAGGACGGCACGGCGCGCGTCGCCGCCTACGAGGTGATGGTCGCGACCAACGCTATCCGCAGCCTGATCCGCGAGGCGAAGACCCACCAGATCGCCTCGCAGATCTCGGTCGGTAGCCGTTACGGTATGCGCACGTTGAACCAGGCGCTGTCGTCGATGGTCGCCCACGAACTGGTCACCCGGCCCGACGCGATCGACAAGAGCTCGCACCCCGAGGAGCTGCGGCCGATGATCGACGAGGCTGTGAGCGAGCTGAAGCTCAAGCAGGAGGCGGAAGCCCGTGAGGCCGCCCGCGCTCGCCGGCGCTAGGAACTCGCCCCCGATGAGTATGCCGGCCAGCCCATCGATCACCGCCCGCCCGACGGTGGTCGAGGTTAACCTCGGCCGCCTCGCCGACAACCTTCGCGCGGTTGCCGCTCATGTACAGCGTCCGGTGATGGCGGTGGTCAAGGCCAACGCCTACGGTCACGGCCTAGTGCCTGCGGCCTGGACCTTCCTCGCCGCCGGCGCCAGCCAGCTGGGCGTCGCCTTCGTCGAGGAGGGCCTCGAGTTGCGCCGCGCGGGCATCACCGCGCCGATCCTCGTGCTCGGCGGGCTGCTGGGTCAGCAGATCGGCGCGTTTCTGGACTACGACCTGACCATCGGCGTGGCGTCGCCCGAGAAGCTGCGCCACGTCGACGAGGCCGCGGAGCAGACGGGGCGGCGGGCCAAGGTCCACCTCAAGATCGACACCGGTATGGGCCGGCTGGGCAAGCGCTGGGACCGCTGCGCCGAGTTCTTTGCCCAGGGCGCCGCGACCGAGCACTGCGACGTGCTGGGCGTCTACAGCCACTTCGCCAACGCCGACGCCCAAGATCCGAGCTTCGCCCGCGAGCAATTGGACCACTTTGTGGCCGCGACCAGTTTCTATGAGCGCGAGGGCCTGCCCACGCCGGTGCGTCACATGGCCAACAGCGGCGCGGTCCTCGGGCATCCGGAGGCGTGGCTCGACATGGTCCGGCCCGGCATCCTACTGTACGGCGTCTACCCCGGACCGGAGGCGCAGCGGACGATCGAGGTGCAGCCGGCGCTGACGCTCAAGACGCGAGTTGTGTTCTACAAGGTGGTCGACGAGGGGCTGTCGGTCGGCTACGACCTGACCTGGCGCGCGCCGCGGACGACACGCGTGGTCACGCTGCCGATCGGCTATGGCGACGGCTACGCGCGGGCCCTATCCAACCGCGGCGAGGTGTTGATCGAAGGCGTGCGGCGGCCCATCGTCGGGCGCATGAGCATGGATCAATGCAACGTCGACCTGGGCGACGGTACCGCCTACAATGGCGACGAGGTCGTGCTGATCGGTGCACAGGGCGCGGGGCGGATCACCGTCGAGGAAGTCGCCGCCTGGGTCGACACGATCCCGTACGAGATCCTGACCATGCTGGGCAGCCGCATCCCGCGGTACTACGTCGATGACTCCGCTGCCGCCAACGCTGTCGCGAGCCTCGGGTAGCGCCAGGCGAAGCCTGCTTCCTGCAGCCGCGCAGGCACGACTCGTTGCCCGCCAAGCAGCAGTTCGTCGGCCATCTCGCCCATCGCCAGGCGCAGCACCCATGCCGGCACGGCCCAGGGCGCGGGGCGGCGCAGCGCGGCGGCATACGCGCGGGTGAACTCGGCGTTGGTCACGGCCTCCGGCGCGACCACGTTGAACGGGCCCGCCATGGCTGAGTCGTCGAGGAGCCGGAGCAGCGCGGCGACGGCGTCGTCGAGGGCGACCCAGGCGAGGTACTGACGCCCGGAGCCGAGCCGGCCGCCCAGTCCCAGCCGGAACAGCGGCCGCAGCTGCGCCAGCATGCCGCCGGCCGGCGCCATCACGACCCCGAACCGCGCCCAGACCAGGCGCGTGCCGACCTCGGCGAGCGGCGTCGCGGCGGCCTCCCAGTCGCGGCCCAGCGTGGCCAGGAAGCCGCTGCCGAGGGCGCTGTGCTCGGTCAACAGCTCGTCGCCCCGGTCGCCGTAGACGCCGGAGGCTGAGGCAGCGATGAACGTCGCCGGCGGGACGGGCAGCGTGGCCAACGTCGCCACCAACTGCGCCGTCGCCGCCACGCGCGAGGCGTGGAGCACCTGCCGGTAGCGGGCGGTCCAGCGGCGGCCGATGGTTGCGCCGGCCAGGTGGACGACGGCGTCGAGATCGCCCGCGGGTGCCAGGTCGACGTGGCCGGCGGGCGGGTCCCAGGTCGGCGCGTCCGTCGCGCGCGGTCCGCGCCGCAGCGGCACGGCGGTGTCGCCCCGGGCGCGCAATGCCGCGCACAATGCGCTGCCGATGAGACCCGTCGCGCCCGTGACCAGTACGCGCATGGATGGCTCCTGCAGTTGCAGCCATTGTAGCGGCGTGGCTTGATTCACTCGATCATGACATTAGGCGTGCTAGGGTAGCTGCGCAGGCATGTTGCGTAAATCGGTGCGTTGGGAGCGGGATGATGAATGCGTGGCAGGCGATGATGGTGCTGGCGCTGGTCGCGGCCGGGGCGGGCGCGGCGGAGCCGGTGGTCATCTCGGTGCGGGCGGTGAAGGCGGCGGCGGGGCGGACGACCGCCGCGCCGACGCTGACGCTGCGCACGGCGGCGGCGGACTGGCGTAGTCTCGAGCAGCCGATGTTCCACGGCGAGAATGACTGGGAGGTCTACTGGGAGCTGGAGAGCACGGTTGACGAGCCGGCGCTGCCGCGGGTCACGCTAACGCTGCCGGGGGTGCAAGCGGCGCGGGTGTTGGTCGGCAAGACGGACGTTGAGTTCGTGCAAGACGGTGACCTGGTCACCTTTGATCTGGTTAACGACCGGACGCGCGGTCTGTACATGGACCAGCTCTACCGCAGCCCACGCGGCGGCTTGCCGCTGCACCTGATCCACAACTGGCCGATGCGTGCGGCGGGGCGGTACAGCCCCGAAGCGTTCCCGCTGAAGCAGGTGCAGGCGATCAAGAATTACCTGTTCGCCGCGCAGGAGGTGCTGCGGCAGATGGCCGAGCGGGCTGAGTTGGATGGCTTCCGCGGCGAGATCGTGTTGTTGGACACCGAAATCGCGGCGACCCGCGGCCACCTCGACTTTCCCGCGCATGTGCACATCATGCACTACCAATGGGAGCGCGACGAGGCGGGCCGCAACCAGTGGGTCTCGCGGCTGGTGCCGCACCTGTATATGGATGACGAGGGGCGCATCGTGCGCAACAGCTACGCGGTGATGGCCGGCCGGGGCGAGTCGGGCCAGCTGGGGCTGGGCGATCTCTGCCGCTTCGAGGACACGCTGGGCAATCATGTCCTGGACATTGAGATTCGTGCCGAGGGCTTGTTCCTCTCGCGCGGCGCGAACGCCCAGTACAGCCTGCGGCCCGACCCTGAACTGGGGCCGAGCGGGGCGGTCATCGGATACCGTGGCGACGAGCCGATCGTCCGCGCGCGGGTGACCGATGATGCGGCACGGGGCGAGTTCAGCTACGAACTGGAGATCCTCTACGAGGGCCAAGTCGTCGACACGGTCCGCGACGGCTACCGCTACGACCCCTTCACCGCGCGGCGGCTGCCGGACGAGCCGTAGCCGCGCCGCCAGATTGACCGATGGCCGTTCTGGGCTTAGGTTACCAAGAGGAGCGCCATAGTGTCTGAAGTCGCGCCGCTGGGGCGGATTGATCAGGGGTTGATCGTTCTGTACCTGGTGGCCTTGCTGGCTGTCGGCTTCAGTTTCCTCCGCCGTAGTCGCGAGGAGGAGGACTACCTGCTCGCCGGTCGGCGGCTCAGCGTGGGCGCGTTCGTCGCGACGCTGGTGTCGACCTGGTACGGCGGCATTCTGGCCGTCGGCGAGTCCGGCTGGCTCTATGGCGTGGCGGTCATCTTCATGTTCGGCGTGCCGTACTACGCGGCGTCGCTCGTCTTCGCGCTGTGGCTCGCGCCCAAGATCCGTGCCAGCGCCCTGTACACCATCCCGGACAAGGTCGGCCAGACCTACGGCCGGGGCGCGGCGATGGTCGCGGCGGTGCTCTGCTGGCTGCTGACCAACCCGGCGCCGTACGTGCTGATGCAGGCGACGCTGCTGAGCCTGGCCTTCGGCCTGAACCACTTCCCGGCGATGCTGATCGGCTTGGTGCTCTCGACGGTCTACGTCTACGTGGGTGGCTTCCGCGCGGATGTGCGGGTGAACATCGTGCAGTTCGTGCTGATGTTCGCCGCCTTCGTGATCATCATCCCGTTCTGCGTGGTCAAGCTGGGCGGCTGGAGTTGGCTGGTCGCGCAGATCCCCGCCGGGCACTGGCAGTGGAACGGGGGCAACAGCTGGCAGTACATGCTGGCCTGGTGGTTCATCGCGCTCTGGACACTGGTCGAGCCGTCGTTCCACCAGCGCTGCTATGCCGCGCGCTCGCCGCAGGTGGCCCAGCGCGGCGTGCTGCTGTCGATTGTCTGCTGGTTCACCTTCGACCTGATGACCCTGACCACCGCGCTGTATGCGCGCGCGGCGCTGCCCGACCTTGCGTCGCCGCTGATGGCCTTCCCGGTGCTGGGCCAGCGGGTGCTGCCGACGTTCATGCTGGGCCTGTTCTACGTGGGCATGCTCGCGACGGTCATGTCAACGACGGTCAGCTATACGTTCATGAGCGGGGTGACCTTCTCGCGCGACATCGTCTGGCGGCTGCGCGGTGCGCGCGCCGAGGAGAGCTCGGAGCGCTGGACGGGGTGGGGGCTGTTGCTGACCTCGGTCATCGCCGTGGTCATGGCGCTGGTCTGGCCATCGGTCAAGGATCTCTGGTACAACTTCGGCACGGCGTTCGTGCCCGGGCTGTTGTTGCCGGTGGCGGTCAGTTACACCAAACTGCCCAAGCCGGGCCGCGGCTGGATGGCGGGGCTGATGGCGGCCTCGTCTGGCGTGGCACTGGCCTGGCTGTTGGTTGGGCTGCGCAACGCGGTTGACGGGTGGCCGGTGATGCCCTGGGGCGTCGAGCCGATCTACCCGGGGCTGTTGGTGAGCGTGGTTGGTTATCTGTGGGGCGTCGCGCGTGACCGGGCCGCCCGGCGCAGGCAGGATCCCGTCGATGAGTGAGTCGGCGAACCCGTTTCGTGAAGGACTGGCGCGGCTGCGCGCGCCGGAGCCGTGCGTCTTCGTCTTGTTCGGCGCGACGGGCGACCTGACCGCGCGCAAGCTGCTGCCGGCGCTGTGGCAGCTGGTCCACGACGGGCTGGCGCCGAAGCACTTCTACGTGCTCGGTGTGGCGCGACGGCCGAAGACCGACGACGAGTTCCGCGCGGAGGTGCGCGCCGCGGTGACCGACCATGGTCGCCACAAGCCCGAGGACGACGGCGAGTGGGCCGACTTTGCCGGCCGGCTGGGCTATCACCAGAGCGAGTTCCACGACGAGGCCGGCTTTGCTGGCCTGGCGGAGCGTCTGTCGGCGATCGACGCAGAGATGGGTACGACGGGCAACCGGCTGTACTACCTGGCCGTGGCACCGGAGTTCTTCGAGGTCATCGCCGACCAGCTGGCCGCGCACGACCTGATCGGTCCGGACGAGGGATCGGGCTGGCGGCGGCTGGTCGTCGAGAAGCCATTCGGCGAAGACCTGCCCTCCGCCCAGGCACTATCGCGGCATCTGCATCAGCTCGTTGGCGAGGAGCAGATCTACCGCATCGACCACTACCTGGGCAAGGAGACGGTGCAGAACTTACTGACGCTGCGTTTTGGCAATGCCATCTTCGAGCCGCTTTGGAACCGACGCTACATCGACAATGTGCAGATCACCGTCGCCGAGACCGAGGGCATTGGGCGGCGTGGGGAGTTCTACGATCAGACCGGCGGCCTGCGCGACATGGTCCAGAACCACATGATGCAGTTGCTGGCGCTGGTGGCGATGGAGCCGCCGGTGACCTGGGAGGCGGGGGCTATCCGCGACGAGAAGGCGAAGGTGCTCAAGGCGCTGCCCGATTGGAGTCCCGAGCAGGTCGCCCAGCACGTGGTTCGCGCGCAGTACGTGGCGGGCGCGCTGGCGGGCGTTGACCATCCCGGCTATCGGGAGGAGAACGGCGTCGCCGACGACTCGCTGACCGAGACGTACGCGGCGCTGCGGCTGACGCTGGACACCTGGCGCTGGTCCGGGGTGCCGTTCTACCTGCGGCACGGCAAGCGGCTGCCCAAGCGCTCGACGGAGGTGGCCATCGCCTTCCGCCAGCCGCCGCTGACC
Source organism: Armatimonadetes bacterium UBA5419 (assembly GCA_002409445.1). GTDB lineage: Bacteria > Armatimonadota > UBA10988 > UBA10988 > UBA10988 > UBA10988. The sequence continues at coordinate 16,149 of DHNJ01000172.1, forward strand.
CTGTTTCCCGAGGCCGTCGGCGCGACCGGCAATACGCTGGTCTTGCGCATTCAACCGGACGAGGGTATCAGCCTCAACTTCCTGGCCAAGATCCCCGGCACCCGGCTGACGCTGCAGGCGGTGAAGATGGAGTTTGGCTACGGCAGCAGCTTCGCCGCGGCGTCGCCCGAGGCCTATGAGCGGCTGATCCTCGATGCGCTGGTTGGCGACAACACGCTGTTCACGCGGCAGGACGAGGTGGCTTCGGCCTGGCGGTTCATCGACGCAGTGCGCGCCGGCCTGGCCGAGCAACCAGCGGAGACGATGCTGACGTACCCGGTGGGCAGCTGGGGGCCACCGGAGGCGGCGCAGCTGCTCGGGCCGGGCCAACAGTGGCGGAGGCTCTGATGGACGAGCCGCGCAACGCCGCGTTCCTCGGCGGGCTGCCCATCGCGGCTGACCCGACGACGATCGATCGTGTCTTAACCGAACTGTGGGGCCCGGCCAGCGACACCGAACACGGTGCCTCGCGGCTGGCCCTGGGAACCATCGTCATCGGCGCCGAGGAGCGTGATGCGGCGGTCGTCGAGGGCTACTGTCAGCGCCTGGCGGCGGTCTACCCGTGCCGGATGATCGTCGTGCTGGTCGGCGACGAGCCGGAGTTACGCGCGACCATCCAGGCCACCTGCCGCCCGGCGACCGAGGGCGGGCCGCTCGTCTGTGGCGAGACGATCGTCCTGCGCACGCGGCTGGCCGACGAGCAGCGGTTGCCCGGCATCATCCTGCCGCTGCTGCTGCCCGACGTGCTGGCGACGCTGTGGTGGTGCTTGCGGCAGGCGCCGACACAGGTCGCGCGGACCGAAGTGCTGCCGCTGATCGACCGCTTGCTGGTGGACTCGAGCTCCTCGGAGGCCAGCCTGGAGCTGCTGGCCTTGCAGGCGGAGTGGCCGGCGACCGCCGACCTGACGTGGTTCGCCCAGCGCTCTTGGCGTGAGGCGGTCGCGCAGCTGTTCGACGCGGAGCCGGCGGCGAGCGCGGAGGTGGACCGCCTGGCGATCATTACCGCCTCGCGCCACCAGCCTGGGGCGGTCGAGGCGGCGCTGCTGGGCGGGTGGGCGGCGGGCCAGTTGGGCTGGAAGCCGGCGCACCGGGCGGGCGATGGGCACTCGACTTGGCGGCGGCCGGATGGCAGCACCGGCCACGTCGACCTGACCTGGAACGGCCAGCAGGTGCCACGCAACAGCTGCGCGGTGCAGGCGCTGACGCTCTCGGCCGACAGCGGTGAGTGGGTCTGGCGCGTCTCGCAGCACGACGGGCCGCACACCAGTCTGGCGCTAGAGGCGCGCCGCAACGGCATCAGCCAGGTGCCGCGGCTGCTGCCGCTGGACGTGCTGGACCCGGTCGACGAGGTGCTCGCGGCCCTCGAGCGGCCGCTGCGCAACGACACACGGACGCGGACCGCACGCTACGCCTCTTGGCTACTCGGCGGCTGAAGCAGGACCTTCCGTGGCCGCCAGATCTCACCGTCGCCCTCGGCGATGGCCAACACGTCGCCCTCCGCCGACAGCAGCGCGACCGGCCCCTCGATGCCTTCGGCCGCCGGCAGCGCGCGGCCCAGCAGCAGGTCCGGCCAATGCTCCGGCGGCAGTACCGCGCGCGGCAGGTCCCCGAGGCAGTCGCGCAGCGGACGCAGTGCGGCCCGGCGGCCGGCGGGGTCGAGCGTGGCCAGCGCATCCAGCCCCGTCGCCTCGGCGAGGGTGAACGGGCCGACCGCCTCGCGCACGAGCCCGCGCAGGTGGCCGCCGACGCCGAGGGCAGCGCCGAGGTCGTGGGCGAGTGCGCGGATGTACGTGCCAGTGCTGCAGCGAACGCGGACGCGGGCGATGGCCGCGGGGCCGGGGGTGAAGTCCAGCAGGTCGAGGCGGTCGATGCGGATCGGAACCGCGGGCAGCTCGGGCGTCTGGCCGGCGCGGACCAGGCGATGCGCGCGCACGCCGTCGATCTTCTTGGCCGAGACGGGCGGTGGGACCTGCTCGAGAGCGCCGACGAAGTTCAGCAGCGCCGCTTGAAGCTGGGCGGCAGTCAGCGCGGAGGCGTCCGCCTCGGCCGTGGTCTCGCCGTGGTCGTCGTAGGTGGTCGTCGCGCGGCCGAAGACGAGCTCGCCACGGTAAGTCTTGTCGTGGCCGACGAGGAACTCGAGCAGCCTCGTGGCGCGCCCGAGGCAGAGCAGCAACAGCCCCGCGGCGGGCGGGTCGAGCGTCCCGGCGTGGCCGAGGCGCGGCTGGCCGAACAGGCGGCGGGCGACGGCGACCTGGTCGTGGGAGGTGGGGCCGGCGGGCTTGGCCAGCAGGAGCAGCCCATCGAGGCCCGGCGTGGAGCGGCGGCGGCGGCCCATCGGCTAGAGGTCCAGGTCCTCGTCGTAGTCGTCGAAGTCGATCGAGTCGGCGAGGTCCTGGTCGACCGGCGTGCCGAACTCCGCCTGATGCTCGCGGAAGATGGCGTCAAGCCGCTGGGCGCGGGCGGCGGAGTCGTCGGGGACGAAGGTGAAGTTTGGTACGGTGCGCAGGCGCAGGCGCGGGCCGACCTTGGAGCGGACGAAACCCGCGGCATCGGTCAGTGCTTCGACGGCGGCGTCTAGCTCCGGGCGTTCGCCCAACACGCTGACGAACACGCGCGCCTGGGTCAGGTCGCGGCTGACCGTAGCATTGGTGATGGTGACCTTAGCCAGGCGTGGATCACGCATCTCGGTTTGGATGAGGGTCGCTACCTCGCGATGGATGGCCGCGGCGACGCGGTTCTGGCGCGCTGTCATGATCCTGGCTCCCTTCGGCACTACACTGCTATAGGATAGACCATCACCTGGTTACGAGGAGGACAGAACGTGAAGAAGACGACGATGGGGCTGCTCGCGGCAGCAGCGGCGGTGTGGCTGGCGGGCTGTGCACAGCCGGCGGATCCCAATGCGGACGTGCCGCCGATCGCCATGCCCGGCGGCTCCGACACCACGCCCGCGCCGCCGATGCCCGCCGATGACAAGACGGCGCCGGCAGGCGACAGCGCTGCGGCGGTCGAGTCGGGCCCGGTCAGCGACCCGAACCAGCTCGTTGGCAAGCTGCCGCCGGCGTTCGCGCTGAAAGATATGGCGGGGACCGAGGTTAGCCTGGAGTCGCTGCGCGGCAAGCCGGTCATTCTGGACTTCTGGGCCACCTGGTGCCCGCCGTGCCGTGAGCTGAGCCCGGCCCTGGAGAAGATCCACCGTGAGTACGGCGACCGCATCACCGTCGTCGGCCTCTCGGACGAGGATCGTGAGCTGGTCAAGTCGTTCACGGAGAAGAACGATCTGACCATGGAACAGTTGCACCTGACCGACGAGGTCTCCCGCTCCTACGGCATCACGGGCATCCCGACGACCGTGTTCATTGACGCCAAGGGCGTGGTGCACGAGGTCGAGGTCGGCCTGTCGATGGGCGACCAGTACGAATCGCTGAAGACCAAGGTCGAGGCGCTGCTCGCGGCCTAGGCCACGTACCAAACCAAACGACGCCGCGGCCAACCGGTCGTGGCGTCGTTGCGTTGGGGGCTGCGACGTCTAGCGGCTGCGGATGAGGATGGTGTCGATCTCCAGCGGCGCCGACCCGGGCCAGTGGACGCGCGTCTCGATCTGGCCGCCGGGGTGCTCGAACTCGACGGGCACCAGCCGCCAGGCGCCCGCAGGCAGGTCGTTGGCGGTGACCACGCGCTCGCCCAACGGCCCGCCGCCGCCCAGGTGGGCGTCGATCGTGGCGAGGGTTCCGGTCGGCTCCGCGCCGCTGCCGGCGGGGCGGCGGAGGCGGAAGTAGGCGGTGTAGGCGCCGGGCTCCAGCGGCACGTACGGGCCGTAGACCGCGTGGCCGGGTTCGTCGCGGCCGGGCTCGACGGTCCAGATGCGCGGGGCCAGAGCGCCCGCGGCGGAGCCCGGTTGGCCGCCGGTGTGCGAGAGCTGGCTGGCGGCGAACTCGTGGCTCGGCTGGCCGGCCAGGCCGCCGCCATCGGCAACCTCGCTCGGGTCGAGCAGGCGGACGGCGAACGAGCGCAGTGCGGTCGGCAGCGGGCCCTGGACGCGCACGGTGACCGTGTCGCGGGCGGCGCGGCCGGCGATGGTGAACGGCTGGCTGGCGCCGGGCTGCAGCGCGATGCGCGCGGGCCGGACACCGCCGGAGCCTAGGCCCATGGCGTTCAGGTCGACCTCGACGGCTTGGCGGCTGACGTTGCGGATTGTGCCAGGCACGCGCAGCTGGCTGCCGGTCAGCGCGGTCACGGTAGTCGGTAGCTTCAGCTGGACGACCTGCTCGTCGAGCGCCTGTCGGCCGAGGCTGGCCAGGTGCTCGGGCCGGACGGCGACGTAATCGGGGCCGAGGCGGCGCTCGACCTCCAGCTGCTGGGCCAGGTCGGTGCCCCAGTTCCAGATGAACAGGTGCAGGAAGGCCGGTCGCTCGGCGGGGGTCATGTGGCGGATGTAGTCGACGGTGCGGGCGATGCGCTCCTCGCGCGTGTCGTTCTCGGACCAGTGCGTGGCGGCATGGAAGATGGGGATGCCGCGGGCCGAAAGGTAGAAGGCATCGTCGTAGCTGTCGACGACCTTGCCGTAGTCGGGGAAGATCGCGGTCAGGTCGGGCACGCCGGCGGCGTAGCGGGCGATCAGCTCGGGGTTGCGGATGCCCATGATCCACATCTGGCGCAGGTCGAGCGCTTTGCCGTAACGCGCGGTAAGCGCGAGGAAGTCGTCGAACGCCTGGCGCTGGCCGGCGGCGCCGTAGCGCTTGCCGTACTCGTCGGGGTAGGTGTAGCCGATGCCCGAGACCGAGCCGATCCAGGCGTCGTTGGCGGTCGACGAGCGGTAGTAGTAGTCGGCGATGACCGGCGTCAACAGGTGCGCGGCGGGCGAGATGGTCCAGGCCATCGGCGTCTGGCCGCGCTCGGGCTGGGCCCAGAGCTGCGGGAAGTTGCCGACCGTCAGCACCGGCAGGTTGTCGCCGTCGGACATGACCCAGGTGATGTAGACCTTCGTGCGGTCGAGCGGCGGGGCGGCGTAGCGCGGCTGGCGATGGTCGGGCAGGCGGACGCCGGTGTGGACGCTGAGGTTGGTCGTGCCGACGGTGCCGACGAGGTACTTGGCGAACTGGGCGAACAGCGTGACGCCGGGGCCCTCGCCGATGCCGATGTCCTTCCCGGCCCACGGGTAGCCGTAGATCGGGATGTTCGGCGGTAGCTCGGCGAGGATCTCCTCCATCAGCTCGGTCTCGCCCTGCGCGTCGTGGCCGGGGCGGGCGCCGTCGAGCGGGCCGGAGATCCAGAAGGTGAAGATGCGATGCTGGTAAAGGTAGTCGCGCAGGCCCTCGGCGTTCTCGGGCCAGAGGACGGCCGCGGCGTGGTGGTTCAGGCGGTCTCGCAGCGTCTCCCAGGCCCAGCGGTAGCCATCGACATTGTCGGCGAAGCGGCCGCGCAGGTCCTCGATGATCGGTAGGTCGAACTCGCGCGCGAGACGCGGCGAGGCGACCAGCGCGTCCTCGACCGAGGCGACCATCATCGCCACGTTCTTGCTGCACGGCTCGCGCGCGTCGGCGACGACCGCGCCGCGGACCAGCGGCCGGTGGCGGGCGAGCAGCTCGGCCGGGGTGTCGATCGTCTCGGCGGTCTGCACGCCGCCGTGCTCCAGCAGGGCGTTGAGCCAGGTCTGGTCGGTGTCGTGGAGGATGCTGTAGATGCGCGGCTGCTCGCGGTTGACGAGGCCCTGGAGGCTGAGCATCAGGTGGCGCACGTCGTTGGACACGCGGCGCAGGTCGATGACTTCCAGGCGCTCGGCGGGCGGCGCGCTCTGGTCGAACAGCTGCTCGGGCTGGCGCCAGGCGTACGGCAGGTTGTTCGGCTCACCGCTGTAGTGCGGGGCGGGCACGCGGCGGGCGCTGTCGGGCAGGGTGCCGCCGGCGACGGCGTAGAGGGTGACCGAGTCGATGAGCAGGTCGGCGGCGCCGGTCCAGTGGAGGCGTACTTCGAGCCGCGGGCCGCCGACGTGGAAGGCGAGCGGGACCATCGACCAGCGGTCGGCCGAGAGGTCGCTAACGTACAGCGGCTGCTGGATCATGATCTCGGCGCCGCCATTGACCGAGGCGTCGAGCACCCCCAGTAGGTCATCGTCGGCCGGCGCGGCGAGGCGCAGCCGGTAGAACGCGACGTAGTCGCCCGCGGGCACCTCGGCATATGGGCCGAACAGGGCGCTGGCCTCGACGCGGTCGCGGCCGACGACCACCGACCAGGCCTGGCCGCCCTGGGCGGAGTCGACGTCGGCGACCTGGCCGGTGTGGTGGCCGGCGTTGGTCTCCGATTGCCAGGTCGCTTGGTAGGTGTAGGTGCCGCCGATCGGCAGGCGCTCAGCCGCGGTCAGTTCAGCGGCGATTTCAGCAGGCAGTGTTTGGGCGTATGCTGCCGCGCCCAAGCACAGCAACAGAAGGCAGTGACGCATGTGCGGACTCCGGCCTAGGTGAGGACCATGCCCTTGCGGACGACGACGATGCCGCCCTCGGAGACGGTGAAGCGGCTGCGGTCGAGCTCTTCGTCGTAACCGATCTCGTAGCCGGGCGGGATGCTGACGTGCTTGTCGATGATCGCGCGGCGGATGCGGGCGTTGCGGCCGACATCGACGCCGTTGAACAGGAGGCTGTCTTCGACCAGGCTGTAGCTGTTCACGCGGACGCGGGGCGAGAGGATGCTGCGCTTGACGCGGCCGCCGGAGACGATGCAGCCAGGCGCGAGGTATGACTGGGTGGCCATGCCCACGCGGCCCTCGTCGGCCAAGTCGTGGATGGTCTTGGCCGGCGGGTAGGCGCCGACGCGGGTGTGGACGGGCCAGCTCTGGTCGTAGAGGTTGAACACGGGCTCGGGCTCGAGCAGCTCCATGTTCGCTTCGAAAAAGCTATCGAGCGTGCCGATGTCGCGCCAGTAGCCGCGGGCACCGGTCTGCGGGTGGCGGAAGCGGTGGGCGTAGACGTCCATCTCGCGGCCGACCATCTCGGGGATGATGTTCTTACCGAAGTCGTGGTCGGAGTCGGTCCGCGCATCCTCGGAGAGCATGCGCACCAGCGCAGAGGTCGAGAAGACGTAGATGCCCATCGAGGCCAGGGCGGTGTTCGGGTCGCCCGGCACGGGGCGCGGGTCGTCGGGCTTCTCCTGGAAGCCGACCACGCGTTCGTCCTCGTTGACCTGCAGCACGCCGAGCCGTGTGGCCTCGTCGATGGGCACCTCAAGGCAACCGATGGTCAGCGCCGCGCCGCGGTTGATATGGTCCTGGATCATCAGGCCATAGTCCATGGCGTAGATGTGGTCGCCGGAGAGCAGGAGGACGTGCTCCGGGCGGTCGTCCTCGAGTAGGTCGATGTTCTGGAAGATAGCGTCGGCGGTCCCGCGGTACCAGTCGCCAACGATGCGCTGCTGGGGCGGGACGACCTCGATGTACTCGCCGCGGATGAGGTTGAACAGCGGGCCCCAGGCCTCGCGCAGGTGGCGGTGGAGCGAGAACGAGCGGTACTGGGTCAGCACGTAGATGCGGTGCAGGCCCGAGTTGAGGACGTTGGAGAGGGTGAAATCGATGATCCGGTACAGCCCGGCGAAGGGCACCGCCGGCTTGGCGCGGTCGCGGGTCAGCGGGTAGAGCCGGTTGCCCGCGCCCCCGGCCATGACCATCGTCACCACATTCCGGAGATCGGCTTGCTTCACTGCCCAACTCCCTCGAGCACGTTGCGCACGGTGTCGAGCAACTCGCTCACATCGCTGCCCTTGACCACGTAGGCGGCGGCGGACCAGGAACGGAACTTCTCCTGGTACTCGGCGTAGGCGGTGTTCAGCACGACCGGGAGCGTGCGGTCGTAATCAAGCAGCTCGCCCAGGAGTTCGAGGCCGTCCTTGCCGGGCATGTTGATGTCCAAGACGACCACGTCCGGCCGCTTCTCGCGCACCAGGCGGAGGGCGGTATCGGCGTCATTGGCCACGCGCACCTCATACCCGGCATCCCGGAACTCGAGCTCGTACAGCCTGGACTCGTGCTCTTCGTTCTCGACGATCAAGACTTCCGCACTCATTGCTCACTCCCATAGATAGCCGCCACTGCGGCGCTTGCATCCACCGGCAGCCAGACGAGGAATCGCGAGCCCACACCAAGCTCGGATTCGCACGTTAGGCCGCCGCCGTGGTCCATCACAATCTTCTGGCTGACCGCCAGGCCCAGACCGGTACCATCGGAGCGTTTGGTGTAGAAGGGGTTAAAGATCTCCTCGATCTTGTCCTCCGGAATCCCCTCGCCGGTATCAGAGACGACCAATACAACACGCCGCTCATCGGGCAGACAGCGGCTGCCCAAGCCCAGTGTACCACCCTCCGGCATCGCCTGCATCCCGTTGCGCATGAGGTTGAGCAGGACCTGCTTGATCTTGTCGCGGTCGAGCATGCACGGCGGCAGGTCGGCGCTCAGGTCCCAGGCGATGTCGACACCCTGTTCCTCGAGCACCGGCGCCTGCACCAAGGCGACCTCACGGATCAGGTCGTTGATCGCGCAGGACTGCAGGCTGGGCTTGCCCGGGGCGGAGAAGTCCATGACGTTTTTGAGGATTCGCTCCAGGCGCTGGGTCTCGTCGATGACGATTTGCAGGTACTCGCGCACCAGCTCGGGGTGTTCGGCCAGGCGCGAGGCGCGCCGGGCGAAGCCGCCGATGCTGACCAGCGGGTTGCGGATCTCGTGGGCCACGTGGCTGGCCAGACGGCCGATACCGGCCAAGCGCTCGGCGACCTTCAGGCGCCGCTGGGCCTCGCGCAGGTTCTCCAGCGACTGCTCGAGGTCGGCGAAGGCCTGCGCGTTGGCCATGGCCACGCCCGCCTGGTTAGCGAAGACCGCGAGGGTGTCGATGTTTTCCTCGAGAATTGGCTGTTTGGTGATGAGGTTGTCGGCGATGATCAAGCCGCGGACGACGTCGTGGTAGACCAGCGGCACGACGACCACCTCGGGCGCACCGGAGGCGGTCCAGAGTTGCCCGGCGAGCGGGCCGAGACGCTCGATGGTCTCGTCCGAGATCAGCTGCGGCTTGCGCCAGCCGCGCAACTCACCGTCCTCGAAGCCGACCTGGATCGTGCGTCGCGCGCGCGTTTCCGGCTCCGCCGCGGCGGCTTCGCTATCGGTGCGCAGGTAGTCGGCGAGGCTGTGTTGGTGGCTCACCTCGCGCCAGATAACCGCTGCCTGCTCGATGTTGTCCGGCCCCACGCGCATGTCTTCAACGAGCACGTGCGTGTCGGCGTCGTACAGGTACAGTGCGGCGCGGTTGAAACCGAAGCCGGGGCCGGCGGTGATGCAGGTCAAGATCGCCCGTAGCAGGCTGTCGAGGTTGCGGATGCGCTGCATCTCGACGCTGATCTCGCGCAGCATCTGCAACTGATAGACCCGCGCCATGCGTGCGGTGGCCTCGTGCAGGACGACGACGATATTGGTCTGGTACTCGGTGACGATGCGGATACGCACGTCGGCCACCCGCTCGGTGCCCGTGTCGTCGATGTAGCGCACCTCCCGCCGGTCGACCGCGGCCAGGTCGGTGGTCACCTCCTCGAGCATCTGTGGAATGTTGGCGGCTTCGATCAACCCCGCGGGAATGACCTCGGTGTAGTGCTTGTTGCTGACGTGTTCGGTCAGTTGGCCGTAGAACTCGAGGTAGCGGCGGTTGACGAACTGCACGCGGAGGTCTTCGTCCAGCAGGAGCAGCGCTGACGGTACCGCCTCCATCAGGTTCTTGCGCAGCGCCTGGTACATCCGCGTCTTGCGTAACGATTCGTCCGCGGTCAAGCTGCGCGCCAGCAGGCCCGCAAGCGCCTCCATTGCCGCTTGGTCCAGCGGGTCGAAGGCATTGGGCAGTTCGGACTCGACATCGAGCAGGCCCAGGATGCGCGGTCCGCTGCGGATCGGGACGCACAGCTCGCTGCGCGCGGGTCGGCGGTCGGCTGCGGGGTCGACATAGCGGCTGTCGTGGGCGGTGTCGCGGACGAGCAGGCTGTTGCCGGTGCGGTAGACCTCGCCGAAGATGCCCGTGTCGAGCGCCTGCCGGTAGCCTTCGCCCAGGCCCACGCGCCGCTGGCCCGACTGTGCGCGCAAGCTGAAGACCTGGTCGTCGGTGTTGACCTCGTACATGGCCACGTCGTGGTAGCCGAAGTCTAGTTGGATGCTAGCGATGGTGCTGCGCAGCAGGCGGCTCACATCGCCGATGTTGGCAATCGCCGAGGCGCCAACGCGGCTGATCAGTTCGAACTGCGCGCTGCGCTTGCGCTCGGCCTCAAACCGCCGCGTGTTCTCCAACGTTACCGCCCAGTGGCCGGCGAGCTGGCCGAGGAACTCCTCGTCCTCCGCGGTGAAGGCGTTGGGCTGGCGCACGCAGAGCAACAACGTGCCGATGACCTCCAGGTCATAGACCAGCGGCGCGAGCAGCGCGGAGCGGTAGCCGTAGTCGATCAGGCGTTGGTCGTCGGCGCCGGGCCGATCCATCTCGCGCAAGTCGTCGATCCGCAGCGGCTCGGGCCGCCAGGTCGCCTGGAGGCGCAGTGTGTCGTCGTTGGGTACGAGCAGCTGCTGGCCGGTACTCAAGTTGGCGTCGCCTTTGATCACGTCGACGACCATGCTGTCCTCACCGGCCTGGGGGTGGCTGAGGGTGAGCAGATCACACGGCAGCAGCCCGTCGATCTCGGTGGCGATACCGCGGTAGGCCTCGTGCCGGTCGAGGGTGCGGCCGGTGGCCTCGAGAATGCGGTTGATGGTGCGCAGCTGAAGCGCTTGGCGGGCGGCCTCGCGCTCCAGCAGCCGCTTGTCCGTAACGTCGCGAAAGACCGTCGCGATGCCCACCGGGCGCGCGCCGTGCGGATTGCGAATCGGTGTCAGCGTGAGGTTGCACTCGACCGGTGTGCCGGTGCGGGTCAGGCGCACCGCGTCGACGTCGCGGACGAACCCCTCGCGCAGCGCGCGCGCCTCGAGCTCGGCCAGTTCCGCTTCGCCGCCGGGCGGCAGCAGGCGGGCCATCGGCTCGTTGAGCATCTCCGCGCGGCTGTAGCCGAACATGCGCTCGGCGCCCGCGTTCCAGAACTGGATGCGCCCGGCGCCATCGACGCCGACGACCGCGTCGGCGGTGTGCTCGGCGAAGGCGCCAAAGAACGCGCTGTCGAACGGTGAGGGGTCGGCGCCGCCCGGCGCAAGGACGCTCAGCGTGACCTGCGCGACGCGGGTGATGGGGTCCTGGCGGATGAGCTGGATGCTGCAGCGGACGTCGATGGTGTCGCCCTGGACGCGGCACAGGGCGACCGGGCTGACCTCGAGCGGCAGGCCGCCCCCACAACCGTCGAGCGCAGCGCGCAGCCGGGGCAGATCGTCGGCCGTGACGATTTGGTCGAGCGTGCTCCGCAACAGTTCGGCGGTCGTCAGCCCAGTCTGCCGGGCGACCTCGGCGTTGGCCAAGCGGATGCGCAGGTCAGGACTACTGACCACCAGCACAGCCTCGCCGATGTGGTTCAGGAGAAAGCGTGAGAGTTGCTCACTGTCCTGCAGCTGCTGTTGGCTGAAGAGTTGGTGGAAGCCGCTCAGTTGGAGCCGACACTCGTCGATCGCCGCCTCGATTTCGAAGTACGTTTCCTCACGCTCCACGCTCATCGGCAACCACTCGCGCAGACGCCGGCGAACGCTGCGTTCGAGGCTGCGAAAGGCTCGGCTGAGCACGCTGTACGGCACTTCGTGCCGCCAGGCGGTCTCGGCTAACCGCCAGAGGTGGTCGGCGAGATGAGCGTCATCGACCCGCTCGAAGGCCTGCGCCAGGCGCGCGACGGTGCTGTTGAACAGTGTCAGCAGTTCATGTCGAGCACGCTCCGAGCAGTCGGCGAGCAACTCGGTCAAGGTCGGATGCCAGAGCGCCTCGATGGCGGTGGATTCGGCGCCGAAGAACTCGGCCGCGCGGGCGCGGACCGCGGGGTTCAGGCCGATGTCGCTCAGCGGGCTCATGGCGCGATGCCGTTGATGTCGCGGAGGTAGGCGGCGGCCTCCTCCGGCGCGACTGGGTTGATGTAGCAGCCGGTGGCCGCCTCGATGCCGACCGAGGCCTGCAGGAAGGGCAGGATCTCCAGCCGCCAGCGGAAGTCAAGCTCGAGCGTGCGCCAAACGGTGACCCGTCCGGGCCGCGGCGCGGTGCTGGGCGCGGTGAACAGGTGGACCTGGTAGGCCGGGGTGGCGAGAGCATCGCGCAGCTTGCCGGTCAGCAGAATCAGCAGCTCGGCAAGGTCGGCCATCTCCTCCTCGGTCAGTAGGGTGAAGTCGTGCATCTGGCGCAGGGGGTAGACGACTAGCTCGAACGGCTGGCGCGAGGCGTACGGTGTGAGGGCCGCAAAGTGCTGTGTCTGGGCGACCACGCGGTCGCCTTCGCGCAACTCCTGGTCGAGCACGTCGGCGAAGATCGAGCGTTCCTTGGCCTCGAAGTGGGCATAGGCGGTGGTCAGCAGCTGCTCGATGGCCGGCGGGATGATCGGCAAGCCGACGATGTGCGACAGGGCGTGCGGATAGGCCGCGCCGGCCGGCTGGCCCTGGCAGCGGTAGATGGCGTGGTAGCGCAGGCGCACGTCGCGGCGGAGGTCGCGCAAGCGGTCGCGCCAAGCCTGCAGTACGGTGCCGAGCTGGGCGGGCGTGAAGTCGGGCCAGTCGAGGCCCGCCTCCGGCGTCTCGACGACGACTTCGTGGGCGCCGAGCCCGGCCATCTGGTCGAAGACGCCGACACCGCGCGGCGCGAGGTCGCTCTCAACACGCAGCGCGGGGAAGCGGTTGGGCACGACGCGGACGGTCCAGCCGGGCGTGTTGGGCGCTGTCCCGGCCGCCCGTGCGGACCAGATCTCGGCCGGTGTATAGACCTCATGGCCGGCGATGAACGGGTTGAGCCGCTCGTCGTCGACGTCCGGCAATGTGCTCTGGCGCCAGGGGTAACGGCCGCGCGAGGGCGCGATGATCACCCAGCGCTGGTTGATGGGGTCCTTTCGCAGTTCCGACATCGGTTACACCAACCAGTCCGCCAGCCAACTGGTCGCGCGCGGGATGACCAGGTCGACCTCGTGCTGGCTGGGCCAGCGGTCAACAACCTGCTCGTCACGGGTCAGCGTGAGGCTGAAGGCCAGGCTCTCGCCCTCGCAGGCGGGCAGCACGTCGCGCGGCAGGGCGACCTCCAGCAGGTCATGGTAGGCCAGTTGGGCCGCGCCGCCCTCGGCGCCGTCAACGACCACGGTCCGCTCACGCGGCCCCCGGCGCCACGGCTCATCGATGCGCAGGCTGGCGGTGCGGGGCCCGCAGGACCAGTCGAGCAGCAGCGCCCAGACCACCTCCGCCGGCTGGTCGAGCGCGGGCTGATCGGCCTCGATGGCCAGATAGAGCATCTCCTCGTCCCACCCGTAGCGCACCGCTTCGATCGCCGCGTTCGGCCCGAGCGCGCGCTGCATGGCGCCGCCGGTCGTGCCCGGGGACAGCATGCCGGCCGCCCGCCACTCGAAGAAGTGGGTCTCACGACCGTCGATCTGCGGGGTGAAGAAGGCCACCGGTGTCTGCATCGGTGCGGGTACGCGCTGGCCCTTGATCGGTTCGAGCAAGGCGGCGGGCGCGGGCTGGTCCAGCAGCTGCCAGATGGCCGCCAGGTGGTCACGGAACAACTGGTCGAAGAGGCTGTCGTTCGCGCTGTGGTTGTCCTCGCCGTACCACCAGTACCAGTCGCTGCCCTCGGCGATGTACAGATGTTGCCAGCAGCGCTCGCGCACCTCCTCACTCAGGCTGTCCGCATTCGCCACGAGGACCGCGCGCGTCTGATAGACCAGCTCCCAGGCGGTCTGGTCCTCGCGGTGGCCGGCCCAGATATGGAAGCTGTGGCCGATCCAGGAGCCGGGGAACAGATAGTCCAGGTCGGGCGGCGTGGGCTGCTCGTCCAGGTATGCGCTGAAGGTCTGGGCGCGGAGCGACGGATGCCGGGTGAGCTCGCCGTAGAGCGTGGTTAGGAAGTCCCAGCCATTGCGCGGGTAGTGCTCCCAGCAATTCTCACCGTCGAGGATGATGCTGACCACCGGGCGGTCGACCGCGGGAGCGCGGGCGGCAGCCTGCTGCACCCCGGCGAGCAGATCGGCGACGGCCTGGCGCGCGCTCCAGGTGTGGTAGTCGAAGCCGATGCGGTCAGAGAGCTGGTGATGGCGGAAGAAGAGGTCGACGCCGCGGTGGCGGTGGGGGCGGGCGAGGTCGTTGCCATCGGGGTTACGGCCAGTGCGTTCATCCTCCGCGCCGCGTCGCTGCAGCGAGAGGGCGAGGATGAACTCGTCGGTCGCCGCCCAGCGGAAGCCGGCCTCCTGGATTAGCTGGACCGCGCTGGTCGAGACCGAACCCTCGGAGGGCCAGACGCCCGCCGGCTCATGGCCGAAGAGCCGCTCGAACTCGGCTCGCCCGAGCGCGAGCTGCCCGGCGGCGTCGTCGGGTAGGTCGACCTGGCCGGAGGGCAAGCGCACATTGGGCAGCGCAGCGCGCACGTCGGGGTAGTGCGAGAGGAGAGGCAGGATGGGGTGATAGTACGGTGAGGTCGTCAGCTCGATGCGCCCTTCGCGCGCGGCGGCGGCGTAGCGTGGGATGACCGTCGCTAGGTCGGTGCTGAGGCTATCGAGCAGGCTAAGCTTGTCGTCCTCGCTAAAGCCGCGTGCCTTGTTCAGCAACGGCCCGACGACCGGGTTGTGCCGGCGCACCCAGGTCCCAGTCCAGGCCAGGGCGAACCAGACCTGCAGGTCACGGAAGTCCTGCGCACTGAACCCCCGCGCCACCTGCGTCGCCCGTTCCGCGTACCACTGCCGGCCGCGGCGATCGAGCAGCTCACGGTAGCGCGGGTGCGGGTCAACGTTGTGCGCCCAGCCGATCTGGAACCCCTGATGCAGCCACCAAACCCGCTCGTCCTCGTCAAGCTCCTCGGCCGGCTTGCGGCTGAGCTCGAGCAGGTCGTCGGTGAGGGTGCCGTCGACGTACCCCTGTAGCTGAGCCAGGAGCGAGGGGACGAGATTGAAGGTGACCTGTACGCGCGGGAACTCGTCGAGCACCGCGATCATGTCGAGGTAGCTACGCAGCGCATGCAGCCGCACCCACGGCATCCGCAACACCCCGCCGGCTGGATCGCCGTACCAGGGCTGATGCATATGCCACAAAAACGCTACCGTCGCGGGTCGTGCGGGCATCGGACTGCCTGACTCCAACCCCCATACTAGGGTCGCGACGGCGACTCCGTCAACCGGTGGAGGCGGAGTCTGGGGGCGTGTGGGCCAAGGTGGTTGGAGCGTCTGGCGACCTCTTGCGTGGCGGTGCTCGCTTGCTGCGCGGCACCGTGCAGCATGGTCCGGCGCCCGCCCAGCAGGAGCGCGGTGGGTGGTGTCGAAGCGATTAGGGGTGTGAGGGTGTTGTGAAAGTATTGGTGGTCAACTGTGGGGGGGCGACGCTGAAGTATCGGTTGTATGCGATGCCGGAGGAGGCGGTGCTCGCGGAGGGGGGGATTGACCGGTTGGGGAGTGGGGCGGCGGTGGTGCGGTGGAAGGTGGGCGCGGGGGCGCGGCAGGAGGTGGTGCGGCCGGTGGAGGACCATCTGGCCGGGCTGCGGCTCGCTCTGGAGCAGATTGCCGAGGTGACGGGGGACGGGGCCAACCTGGACGGGGTGGCGTTCAAGATGGCGCACTGTGGGGCGGAGGTGCCCGGGGCGGGGTTCGTCGACGGGCGCGTGGTCGCGGCGTTGGAGCGGTATGCGGCGGTCGTGCCGGTGCATAACCGGCCGCTGCTCGCGGCGATCGCGGCAATGCGCGAGGCGCTGCCCGGGTTGCCGCTGACCTACACCGTCGAGACGCACTTTCACACGACGCTGGAGCCGGCGGCCTGGCACTACGCGCTCCCCGCCGCCTGGCACCGCGAGCACGGCGTCCGGCGGTACGGCTTCCATTCGTGCTCGCACCGGTTCGTCGCGGGGCGCGTGGCGGAGCTGTTGGGGCGGCCGGTGGAGGGGCTGCGCACGGTCATTTGCCACCTCGGCTCGGGCACTAGCGTCTGCGGCGTGCGCGGCGGGCAGTCGGTGGAGATTTCGAGCGGGTTCACGCCCCAGTCGGGCACGCCGATGTCGACGCGGCCGGGCGATTTCGACCCGTTTGTGGTGACCTACCTGGCGGCGGCCGAGGGGCTGGGCACCGACGAGCTGAACCGCGTGCTGACCGCGGAGTCGGGCCTGGCCGGGCTGAGCGGTGTGGGCGGCGACCTGCGCGACATCCGCGCGGCGGCCGCGGCGGGCAGTGCCGATGCGCAGCTGGCGATCGACGTGTTCGTCTGGAACATCCGCCGGTGGATCGGCTCCTGCCTGATGGCCACCGGCGGCGCGGACGCGCTGGCGTTCACCGGTGGCATCGGCGAGAACGACGCTCGGCTGCGCGCCGACGTCTGTGCCGACCTGGGCTGGCTGGGCCTTCGGCTGGACCCGGCGGCCAACGACGCGGGTGATGAGGGCCTGGTCTCGGCGGCGGAGTCCGCGGTGGCGGTCTTGACGGTGCGGACCGATGAGGAGATCGTGGTGGCGCGCGACGCCTACCGGCTGTTGGCGGGCGTCCGGGAGGCGGAACGATGAAACTGGCGACCTTTGTGGCGGACGGGCGGGAGCGGTTGGGCGCGCTGGCGGGCGAGACCGTCGTCGACCTCAACGCGGCGGCGACGCTGCTGCCGGACGGGCCGCCGAGCTTGGCACCGAGCCTCAAGGCGCTGCTGACCCAGGGCGCCGACGGCTTGGCGCGCGCGGCCGACCTGCTGGCCGCGGTCGAGGCCGAGGACGAGGTGGGCCGCGCCGGGGTGGTCTTCGCGCTCGACGCGGTACAGCTGCGCGCGCCCGTGCCCGACCCGCAGAAGATCCTGGCCATCGGCCTGAACTACCGCGACCACTGCCAGGAGCAGGGCCTCCCCGAGCCGACCGTGATGACGCTGTTCAGCAAGTTTCCCTCGGCGGTCATCGGCCCGGGCGACCCGATCGTCCTGCCGCCGGCCGACGTGACCCGGCAAGTCGACTACGAGGCCGAACTGGCCTTCATGGTCGGCAAGCCCGCCCGCGACGTGCCCGAGGCGGAGGCCTACGACTACATCGCCGGCTACCTCTGCTGCAACGACGTCTCGGCGCGCGATGTGCAGGCGGGCGACGGCGGCAAGCAGTGGGTCCACGCCAAGGGCTTCGATACCTTCGCGCCGCTGGGGCCGTGGCTGACGACGCGCGACGAGATTGAGGACCCGCATACGCTGGCGATCCAGAGCCTGCTGAACGGGGAGGTGATGCAGGATTCGAGCACGGAGCACCTGGTGTTCCGCGTGCCTTGGCTGTTGGCGGAGCTGTCGCGGTCGCTGACGCTGCTGCCGGGCGATATCGTGACCACGGGTACCCCGGGTGGGGTCGGGCTACATCGTGACCCGCCCGTCTTCCTCGCGCCGGGCGACACCATCACCGTGCGGATTGAGCGGCTGGGAGCTCTGACCAATCCGGTGACGGCGGCGGGGTGACGCGCCGGAGCAGTGCGCGCAGGCCGCGCTTTTCTCGACGGTGTCGTCGCTGCAGCCGAACTGCCGGCGGATCATGACGGCCAGGTACCCGGCAGTCAGGGCGACTAGAGCGTAGATGACGAAGTCTTGCATGTCAGCCTCCCATGCCGGCGGCGGACAGGCCGTGTTGAGCCAGCCAGGCCAGCGTGTAGGCCAGGGCGTTGGTGTAGAGGAACAGCACCGTGGGCCAGCGCCAGCCGCCCGTCTCGCGCGCGACCACGCCGATCGTGCTCATGCACTGGCAGGCGAAGGCGACGAACAGCAGCATCGCGATGACCGTGGGCAGCGTGAAGAGCGGGCGGCCGTCCGGCCAGGTCGCGGCACGCAGCCGGCTAGCGAGGGTTGGGTCGGCCGCCTCGGCAGTGTCGGCAGCGTCAGACGGCGCCTCGACGTCGGTCGCTGGTGGGTCCACCTCGAAGAGCACCCCCAGGGTCGAGACCACGGCCTCTCGCGCGGCGACCGCCGAGATGAGGCTGACGCCGATGCGCCAGTCGAAGCCGAGCGGCTCGATCAGCGGCTCGATGGCGCGGCCAGCCTGGCCCAGATAGCTGGCTTGCGCCTGGTCGTTCGCGTCGCCCGTGGTGCGCGGGTAGGTGGCCAGGAACCAGAGCAGGATGCTCATCGACAAGATGATCGTGCCCGCGAACCGCAGGAAGACCACGAGTCGGTCGGCGACCTCGAGCAGCACGGCGCGGCCGTCGGGCCAGTGGTAGCGCGGCAGCTCGAGCACCAACGACGGCGTAGCGCTGCGCAGGACGGTCTGCTTGAGCAGGGCGGCGATGCCCAACGCGCTGAGCGTGCCGGTCAGGTAGAGGCCGAGCAGGACCAGGCCCTGGAGGTTCAGCAGACCGCCGAGGACGCGGGTGGGCGGGACGAAGGCGCCGATCAGCAGGGCGTAGACCGGCAGCCGCGCCGAGCAGGTGATCAGCGGCGCGACGAGGATCGTCGTCAGCCGGTCGCGGCGGTTGCCGATGGTGCGGGCGGCCATGATGCCCGGCACGGTGCAGGCGAAGGAGCTGAGCAGCGGCACGAAGCTGCGGCCGTGCAGGCCGACGCGGCGCATGACCCGGTCCATGACGAACGCGGCGCGGGCCATGTAGCCGGAGCTTTCCAGCAGGCTGAGGAAGGCGAACAGGAAGCCGATCTGGGGGATGAAGACGATGACCGCGCCGACGCCGGCGACGACGCCCTCGACCAGCAGATCGCTCAGGGGGCCGGGCGGCAGCACGCTGTCGAGCCAGGCGCCGAAGGCCGCGACCGCACCCTCGATCGCGTCCATCAGCGGCTCGGCCCAGGCGTAGATGCTCTGGAAGACGACCGCCATGACCAGCAAGAAGAACACCGGGCCCCAGACGCGGTGGGTCAGCCAGCGGTCGAGCCGGTCGCTGCGGGTGCGGACCTGGCCGCCGCTGTCGGCGGGGAGGACCTCGGCCATCAGCCGCCGCAGCCAGGCGTACCGCGCGCTGGCCTCGAAGCCCTGCCAGGCGATGCCCTCGGCGGTCAGCGCGGCGCGTTCAGCCTCGACCGCGGCGGCCAGGCCGGGGCCGTAGTGTCGGCGGGCGTCGTGGGTGCCGGTGGCCGCGGAGAGCAGGCGCAGGGCGATGCCGAACGAGCGATCGGCGCTGCGTGCGCCGTGCGTCTCGACCGCGGCGGCCAAGCGGTCGACAGCGGCCTCGACGGGCGGGCGGAGGGCGATGCGGCGGCGCGCGGGCTGGGCGTGGGCCAGGGCGGTGCGCAGTTCGTCGAGACCGACGCCGCTGCGGCAGTTGACCGCGATGACGCGGGTGCCCAGGTCTTCTTCGAGCGCGGCGAGGTTGAGCTCGGCGCCGCGGTCGGCCAGCAGGTCAATCATCGTCAGGGCGATGACCGCCGGGTGGCCCAGCTCGAGGATCTGGGTGGCCAGGTAGAGGTTGCGGTCGAGGTGGGAGGCGTCGACGACGATCAACACGGCATCGGGCGGGTCGTCGCCCATCTGCCAACCGAGGAGCACGTCGCGGGCGACCTCCTCGTCGGGCGACTGGGCGGAGAGCGAGTAGGCGCCGGGCAGGTCGAGCAGACGCGCGGGCTGGCCGTTGATGGTGGTGGTGCCCTGGTGGACGTCGACCGTCACGCCGGGGTAGTTGGCGACCTTCTGGCGCAGGCCCGTGAGGGCGTTGAAGAGGGTGGTCTTGCCCGCGTTGGGATTGCCCGCGACCGCGATCCCGAACGGCGTTGCGACGGGTGTCGCCTCAGCCATGAGACGCTCCTAGGCCGCGCGCACCCCGGTCACCAGCCGAGCGCAGCGGCGGCTCACCGCGAATCGCGTGCCACGGATGCAGAGGACGATTGGGTCGCCCTGCCACAGCACCTCGACCTCCGCTCCCTCATAGAGGCCAAGCTCACGCAGTCGACAGCCGTCTTCGTCGCAGGCGCCGACATGAGCGATGCGGACTACGCAGCCCGCGCCAGACTCGGTCAGAGGGCGTGGCCCACAAAGGGCACAATCTTCCCGCCCCCGCCGCCGCCGTCTTCGTCGCCACTGCATCGCGGTTCTCCGCTATTGAGAATAATTCTCATTAGCAAGGACTGTTGGCTTATATAGTAGCGACGAGTGGCGATTCCGTCAACCCGTGTTTTCCGCGGCTGCGGCCGCCGCGCGGCCGACTCCGGCCCACGGCAGCGTCGAGAGAATCTGGCGGCCGGCGACCAGGTCGTTGTTGGCGACGTAGCCTTCGGGTCGGTCGCGCAGCTCGTCGACCAGGCGGCCACGCCAGGTGGCCAGGAGGTCGGCTTCGCTGGGGGCGAGGTTGTGGGTTTCGGTGGGGTCGATGGTGAGGTCGAAGAGCAGCTCGCGGCCGCTGGTCGGGTACCAGATGTAGCGGTGCACCCCGTCGGTCAGCCAGTGGTTGGAGCGGTCGCCGGCGGGGTGTTCGCCGTGTAGCCAGGGCCGCGGCCAGGCGGTGCTGCCCTCGAGGAGCGGCAGCAGGCTGTGGCCTTCGACGGTGGGCGGGATGGGCAGGCCGGCGAGCTGGCAGAGGGTGGGGTAGATATCGCGCAGTTCGACCGGGCGGTCGTTGGTGCGGGGCACGGCCTGGCCACGGAAGCGGCCGCCGGGCGGGCGGACGATCAGCGGGATGCCGGCGGAAGCACCGAAGGCCTGGGCCTTGGCGATCAGCTTGTGGTCGAAGAGCATCTCGCCGTGATCGGAGCAGAAGATGATCCAGGTGTTGCCAGCCACGCCCTCCTCCTGGAGGGCCATGGAGAGGCGGTTGATCTGGTGGTCGATGAAGGTCAGCTGGGCGAAGTAGGCGCGTCGCGCGTAGTCGATCTGGGCCGCGTCGTGGGGCACGGGGCTATCGAGGCCGCTGTTGGGCACGAGCTGATGCTCGACCCAGTCGCCCTCGACGATCGGCGGCAGGGGCAGGTCGCGGTAGCGGTCGAGGTAGGCGATGGGCGGGTCGAGCGGCGGGTGTGGGCGGTGGTAGCTAGCCATCAGGAAAAACGGCTGGGTCGGGTCGCGGCGGCGGAGGAAGTCCAGCGAGCGTTCGGTGACCCAGGCGGTCGGGTGCAGCCGCTCGGGCAGCGTCCAGGGTGTGGCCACGTAGCCGTTGCAGCCGAGGCCGGTGTCGGTGTAGTCGACGTAGCCCGCGCCGACCTGCTCGCGCAGCCACGGCACGTAGTCGTCGATGCGGCCGGCGTCGATGCCGCCGGTGCGCGCGTAGTGCAAGTAGCCGTTGTGCAGGTCGACCGAATCGAAGCCGACGCGGTTGCGGATCGGGTGGACGTGCATCTTGCCGACGCAGTGGGTCTGGTAGCCGCCGGCACTGAGGGTGCCCGGTAGCGTGTGCTCGTAGCGCCAGTTGACACCATCGCGGTAGCCGACGAAGCCGTGGCTGGCCTGGGACTGGCCGGTGAGGAAGCCGGCGCGCGCGGCGATGCAGGAGGGCACGGCGGCGTAGGCCTGGGTGAAACGGGTGCCGCCGCCGGCGATGACGTCGAGGTGCGGGGTCTGGGCGGTCGGGTGGCCGGCGCAGCCGAGGGCGTCGGCGCGCCACTGGTCGACCATGATCAGCAGAACGTTGGGCCGGTTGGTCTGGGCCTCGGCGCGCCGGTTCGTGCCGTAAGCTAGCGCGCCCAGAGCGGCAGTGCTGCTCTGCAGGAACCGGCGACGGCTGGTTTCGTGACGCATGTGAGTCTCCCCAGCGGGTGTATTATTGCGGCGCTTGATGCGCAGGGCGTTCGCAACGAGCAGCGCGCTCATGTGTCGGAAGCGTGAGGATAGCACAAATGTATCGTGTGGGTGTTTTGGCGTTGCTGCTGGTCGTGGCTGGCGGCGTGTGGGCGAAGGATTACAGCGATGACTGGAAGATCGGTTTCATCATTCAGCCGCGTTATGACCTGGTGCACGGCAAGGAAGGCCGGCTCAAGTGGCAGCGCGTGCGGGTCTGGGCTGGTGGGCCGATCAGCGATCGGTTAGCGGCCCGCGTGACCGTGGATCGCGCGACGGACATCCTGCGGATCATCGACCTCTACGCGGACTGGGAGATGGTTCGCGGCCGGGTCCCGCTGTCGATGCGTGTGGGCCAGTTCTACCAGACGACGACGCCGGACGGTACGCGTTCGCCGCTGAACTACATCGACTTCGCGATCCCGACCCAGAACTTTGGCATCGCGCGCCAGATCACCGGCGTCCAGCTGTCGACGAAGCCGCTGTCGCGGCTGGCGCTGACCGCGGCGATCACCAACGGTGAGAACAAGCTGCTGACGGGTCCGAACGACCGGCCGACCTATCTCGCCTCGGCGACCTGGCTGGGCAAGCCGTTCAAGCTGCGGGCCTGGGGCATGGTCGGCTTCGACCGCGCGCGGCCGACGTACGTCGAGAACCCGAACAAGACCTACGGCATCGACCTCTACGACCTCAACTGGGGCCGGCTGTCGACGGGCATCAGTTGGTTCGATGGCAAGCGCTACGGCCGGACCATGCACGGGCTGCACGCGGACGTGGCGTACCGGTTCGACAAGAAGACCACGACCGCCGGTCGCCTGGAGTGGTTCGACACCAACACGGCGGTGCCCGGCTCGATCCGCCAGCGCTGGACCTGGGCCAACAAGCATGCCCTGACCGACTGGCTGACCGCGCGTGCGGACTTCCGCTACGAGCAGGGCACGGGCCATCCCGAGGCGATCTTCCGCATGGACTTCGCCTTCTAGGTGCTCTCTACGGCGCGAGCTGGAAGACCTGCGGCGCGGCGATTGTGTACTCGATCTGCTCGCCCGCGGTGCCTAGATAGCCGCCCCAACCGACGTTGATCTGCGTCACTTGGCGCAGGTCCAATTGATCGGCGCCGGCCGTAGCCCAGCCCGCGCGGGCGAAGCGGCTCCAGGGCAGCAGCGACACCCGCCAGCCCGCGTCGTTCGTAGCGCGGCCGAGCGAGGTCAAGTACTGCCCGCCGTCCGCCGTGTGGACGATCGCGTGCAGGATGGCCGGTGGCGTTTGGCCTGCCGGCACGCCGATCTCCAGCCGCAGCCCGCCCGTCGCGCTTAGGTCGGTGGCGGCCTGTAGGACCAGCTGGGCGAAGTTGAAGGTGTCTACCTGGCTCTCGGTCACCTCCGCGGCGAAGCGCCAGGCGGGCCGGCCGTCGGGGCTGGTCGTGGCCTGCGCGGCGGCGGCGCGGACGTGTTCACCGGCGCCGGGCTCGGGCGCGCCACGGAGCGCCAGGTCGACCGTCGTGCCCAGCGCGAGCGGGCCGGCCGGTGGGTGCTGACGCGGGCGCTCGGCGGCGGCGGCGTAGCGCAGGATGACCGCGTGGTACGGCGCGAGCTCGACCCGCGGGCTGCTCGTGGTGATCGGCGTTATCGAGCCGTCGACCGGATTGCACAAGTCGCCCGGCCCGCTGGCGGCGACCCGCACCTCGCCGGCGAAGGCCTGGTCGCTGTCGTTGAGGACGAGCCAGACGTCGTGGTCGTCGATGCGCCGGTGGGTGGCGCGGAGGGCCGCGCCGGCCGG
>DHNJ01000172.1:39940-40330 GCA_002409445.1 Armatimonadetes bacterium UBA5419
GCGCGGAGGGCCGCGCCGGCCGGGGCGGTGACATCGCGGGTGGTCAGCTGGGCTAGGACGGTGGGCAGGAGCAGCTCGCTGCCCGGCGGCAGCCAGACGCCGCGCGCGCCGTTGGGGCCGGCGGTGATGCGCGGGCCGTCGAGCGCGGGCTGCGACGGGCCGAGGATGGCCTCGGCGAGGTCGGCGACGAGCGGGTCGGGGAAGCGCACGGCGGTGTTCGCCGGCCGCCGCGAGAGCGCGACGACGGCTCCGCCGCGGCGCCAGAACTCGGCGACGGTGGCCCAGGCGGCCTCCGGCAGGGTCTCGACGCCGGGCAGCACCAGGACCGACCAAGCCAGGTCGCCATGTCGCAGGAGCGGGCCGTCGACGCGCGCCTCGGCCAGGGCCTGG
>DHNJ01000275.1:0-11463 GCA_002409445.1 Armatimonadetes bacterium UBA5419
ACCACCGTCGCCGGCACCGGCACGGCCGGCGCGAGCGACGGCCCGGGCAACACCGCCACGCTCAACGCCCCGCAGATGCTCGACGTCGACCGCAACGGCGCGCTGGTCGTGACCACCGCCGACGGCCGCGTGCGCCGCATCACCCTAGGCAGCGGCAGCCCGAACCTTCCCGCCAGCTACACCGTCGCGACGCTCGCCAGCGGCCTGACGGCCCCGGCCGGCATCGCCGCGGCGCCCGACGGCAACCTCTACGTCGCCGAACGCACCGCCCACCGTATCCGCCTGATCGGCGCCAGCGGCTCGCGTGTGGTCATCGCTGGAACCGGTACGGCGGGCCAGCAGGACGGCGCGGGCAACATCGCGACCTTCCGCAGCCCCGTGGGCCTGGCCTGGGTCCGCGGCGCACTCGTCGTTGCCGACTCCAGCGGCCACAAGATCCGCCTGCTCACCCTCGCCCCTGGTACTCAGCCGTCGACCGCCTCGAACTGGCGCGTGGTCAACATCGCTGGCGCGCATGACGGTGCCTCCGGTGACGCCATCGGCCAAGGCAATGCGGCGCGCTTCAACACCCCCTGGGGCCTGCGCGGGCGGGAGGACGGCACCGTCATCGTCACCGATGTGCAGAACAATGCCGTCCGCCAGCTCAGTGTGCCCGATGGCGCACTGACGACCGGTGTGGGCAGCAGCCTGGCGAGCGAGCCGGTGCAGGTCGCCAACGCCAGCGGGCACTACGCGGGCGCGAACGGGGCGCGGCCGTTCTTCGACTACGAGCTGGCCTCGGACCTGGGCTTCCCCGTGCGCATCGCCCTGCCCGACGCGCGCCGGCTGGCCAGCGGTGCGTCGACCGACGCGCAGGAGTGGTGGTTCAACGTGCCGGACCGGGTCCGCGCGTTCAGCTTCATCGCCACGGTCGAAGCGGCGACCAGCGGCAAGGCCAGCCCCGAAGGCACGCCCGGCGCGACGAACCCGCGCGTCCGCGTACAGACGGTGATCAGCGTGTCCCCGCACGGCGGCCTCACGCCCTTGGCGCAGCACGACGGACCCGCCGAGCAGGCCACCATCAGCCAGACCAGCACCGGCATGGCGGTCGCCCCTGATGGTGTCGTCTATCTGGCCTCGCTGTCGACGGTGCGGCGCTACGACCCGCGGACCAACCAGATCACGACGATCGCGGGGGCAGCCGGCATCACGGGCGAGACCGTTGGCAGTGGCGTCTCCGGTAGCGACGCACGGTTGACCTACGCCTTCGGCATCACCGCCCCGCGCGCCGACGTCGTCTTCGTTGGCGATTTCGTCACCGCACGCATCTACGCCCTGCAGCACACGAGCGGCGACCCAGCGCGCGCGAGCAACTGGACGGTCAGCAGCATCATCGGCACCGGCGTCGTCGGCGAGCCCGATGGCACCGTAACCTCACCGATCGGCCGGCCCTACAGTCTAGCCTCGTCGAACGAACACGAGATCTGGTTCGCCGACAGCGACCACCGGGTCTGCCTGGCCACCCGCGCCAGCGACAGCGCCAGCGCCCTGAACAACTGGCTGACCACCGTGGTCGCGGGCGGGGGCGCGGGCAACACCGATGACCCGCCGAGGTTCAATACCATCACGGGCCTGGTGGTCGGGCTCGACCGCCGCCTCTATGTCGCCGATCGGTACAACAACAAGATCCGGCAAGTCACGGAGGACATCGAGGTCAGCACCGTCGCCGGCGCGACCGCCGGCACCAGCCCGGCGGGTTACGTCGATGGAGCCGCCGCCAGCGCACGGTTCGACAGGCCTGGCGGCATCGCGCGCGACAGCGCCAACTACCTGTACGTCAGCGACATGACCGGCATCCGGCGGATCAGCCCGGCCGGCCAGGTCGCCACCGTGCTGCGGTACAAGGCGACCCCCGCGGATGGGTTCGGGCCCGCGGCCGCCGCAGGGCCGTT
This sequence comes from Armatimonadetes bacterium UBA5419, assembly GCA_002409445.1. Taxonomy (GTDB): domain Bacteria; phylum Armatimonadota; class UBA10988; order UBA10988; family UBA10988; genus UBA10988. The sequence continues at coordinate 1,932 of DHNJ01000275.1, forward strand.
CCGCGGCGGCCCGCCCGCGAACCTCGCCGTCGCACCGGATGGCGACATCTGGTTCATCGACGACGCGGGCCTCCGCCGCATCAGCCGCGTGATCTCCACCGGCTCACCGTAATCTCGTACCCGCGTCCCACCTGACCCGCGCGCCGCCTGGTCCCGGCCGGGCGGCGCGCGGCGTTGGGAGATCCTTACAACTGGCAACATTTGCACTAGCGTACTGAAAGGCACTTGCGTGAGGAACTAGACCATGTCGCACCGCTCGACCGCCCGACGGCTCGCCCCGGCCCTGTTGATCGCGCTTCTGCTGACCGCCTGCGGCAGCAGCAACGTGAGGACGACGCCGACCGGGCCGACGACGGGGCCGCAATCACCCACGTCGCTGACCGCCAAACGGCCGGTGGGCACGGCGCTGTTCGAGGTCGACCTGAAGTCGCGGAAGGTGACCGTCACACCGCTCGATGGCGACGCGACGAACCGCGCTGTATTCAACGGCTCGGCGATCAAGTTCGAGGCCGGCGCGGTCGAGGTGCTGCCCGACGAACAGGCCTCCATCGGCGTGCGCGTGACCAACCAGTTCGGCGCACCCATCGGTCGCGACTACCTCCGGGTCTTGCTTAACGCCGCCGGGCCGGAAGATGACAATGACGGCACCGATGCTCAGCGGCAAGTTGCCGTCTCGACCGATCCCCTAGGCATGTCTGGCCTGCGCGGCCTGACCTTCGGCCGCGACGGCGCCTACGTGGTCACCCGCTTCTCGACTAACCGGCTCTACCTCGTCGAGAACGGTCACGCCTCCGTCTTTGCCGGGCAGGGCTCCGCCGGCTTCGCCGACGGCAACGCCGGTGTCGCGCGCTTCAACCGGCCCACCGACGTCATCTACCACGCCGGCCAGGACGCGTTCTTCGTCACCGACACTGGCAACCACCGCATCCGCCGCATTGACCGCAACGGCACGGTCAATACCATCGCTGGCACCCACCAACCGGGCTCCACCGACGGTCTCGGCCACGTGGCCACGTTCAACGCCCCGCAGTTCATTGATGTCGACCCGGACGGCTCCCTCGTCGTGACCACCGGTGACGGCGCCGTCCGCCGCATCACGCATACCGGCGGCGCCCAGACGGCCTCGGTCCACTACATGGTCAGCACCGTCGCCTCCGGCCTGACCACGCCCGCGGGCATCGCGGTCGGGGCGGACCGCACCATCTACGTGGCCGAGCAGAGCGCGCACCGTATCCGCGCGCTCGGCACCAACGGCGAGAACGTCGTGATCGCGGGTACTGGCGCGCCAGGCACCGCCGATGGTGCGGGTGATGTAGCGACACTGCGCCGACCGGTCGGCCTGGGCTGGGCGCGCGACTCGCTGGTCGTCGCCGACTCGGGCGGCAATTCAGTTCGCTGGCTGTTCCTCCGCGAGGGCGCGAGCCCGTGGTCCGCCAGCAGCTGGAGAGTCTTGCGTATCGCTGGCTCGCAGTACCACTTCGGCACCGGCTCCGACGACGGACAGGGCATCAATGCGCGGTTCAACACACCGTGGGGCTTGCGCGCGCGGGCCGATGGCACCGTCATCCTCACCGACGTGCAGAACAGCTCGGTGCGCCGCCTAGGCTTGCCGCCAAGCACCCAGAAGGTCCTGCCGACCATCTCCTCGTGGAGCTGGATGTGGTTCCAGAACCCCACCGGCAGCTACCAGGCCTACGGTGGCTCGCAGCCATACTACGACTTCGACCTGCCGCAGGGCAGCCTCGCCCCGGGCGCGACCACCGACGAGGCGTCTTGGGTGTTCAGCACCGAGGAGGGCGTCGACACGTACCGCTTCACGGCTACCGTCGAGGGCCCGCCCAGCGGCAAGGTTAGCCCGGAAGGTGGCCACGGAGAGAACAGCAACACGTTGCGGATGCAGACCGTCATTCTTAGCGTGCGCCTGGCGAGCCTCCGGGACGAGGGCAGCATCGAGCGGGACGGGATCCCCGGGTTCGCCACCATCAACGATGACACCCGCGGTCTGGCCGTCGACCCGGACGAGGCCGTTTACCTGGCCTCGCCGCACGCCGTGCGCCGCTATGACCCGCGGACCAACACCATCACCACCATCGCCGGCCACCTCACCGAGGCCGGCCGCGCGACGGGTGATGGCACGACCGCCCGCTTCACCGACCTGACGGGCATCGCCGCACCGCGGCCGGGCGTGGTCTACGTCGCCGACAAGGCACACCATGGGGTCTACGCCCTGATCAACACCAGCGGCGACCGCAACAACCCTAGTGACTGGCACGTAACCCAGGCCATCGGCAACAATATGGCCGGTGTTCCCGGCGGCTACAATCCGCGGGGCGTCACCGGGCCGCGCGGCATCGGCAGCACCAGTGCGCACAGCGTCTGGATCATCGACTCCGGCAACCGCGTCCTGTTGGCCTCGTGCGCGACGGAGAACTTCGGCGACCCGGACCACTGGTCGGTCGCGGTGGCCGCCGGGTCCCGGGACACCGTGGAAACCGGCGACACCGACGACCCAGTACGGTTCAACAATCCCATGGCCGTGGCCGTCGGTGTCGACCGCGCGGCGTACGTCGTGGACACCGGCAACCACAAGATCCGCCGCGTGCGCGACGGCTTAGGGGTCTCTACCTTCTCGGGGCCGGCGCCCGGCACCGTCACCCCGGGCTATGCCGACGGCGCGGCGTCGAGCGCGCTGTACACCAACCCCATCGGCATCGCCAGCGACACCGCCGGTTACCTCTACGTGGTCACTGACGACGGCGTCCGGCGGGTCAGCCCCACCGGCACGGCGACGACCATCCTGCGCAGCGGCGACTACGGTGATTGGGACGCCGCCAGTGGCAGCACGGCCCAGACGTCGGTGCTCCCCGCGACCACGGTCCGCGGCATCGCTGTCGCGCCGGGCGGTGACCTCTGGTACGTCGATGCCGCCGGCCTGCGCCGCCTCAGCCGCATCGTGGGCACCGGCTCGCCGTAGGGCTGACCCGGGCGCGCGCCGCCCAGATCAACCATCGGTCCAGACAATGATTCCGCCCGAGGAGCGCTCGATGCTTCGATCCGCAGACCTGCAGAAACTCGTCCCCGCCGTGCTCGCCGGCCTGCTCTTGGCCGGCTGCGGGGCCAGCAGTCTCGCGCCCGCCCTGGCACCGCCGACCAGTTCCACCACCGCGCGTGAGGCTGGCACCGCCCGTTTTGACGTCGATGTCGAGTCGGGCCAGGTCAAAGTCACGCCGCTCGATGGCGACGCCGCCAGCCGCGCCGTCTTCACCGGCTCCACCGTCGCCTTCCAGACCACCACCCTGGTCGACCTGCCGGGCAACAGCGGCGTCCGCGCACTAGGGGTCAGCCTGACCAACCGCTCGGGCAGTCCGATCGGGCGCGACCACCTCCGCGTGGTCATCCGCCACCTGAACGCGGGCCCGTCCGCCGCCGCCGGCATCCGCCAGCATGTCCGCGTCACCAAGGTCAATGCGCTGTCAGGCCTGCGCGGACTGACCTTCGCTCCGGACGACAGCTACTTCCTCGCGCGAGTCGCCGACCACCGCATCTATCGGGCTCTCGATGGGCAACTCACCGTCTGGGCGGGCCGGGGCGGCGCGGGCTACGTGGACGGCGCGCCTACTATCGCCCGCTTCAACCAGCCCATCGACGTCATCTACCACCCCACGCAGCAGGCGCTCTACGTGACCGATTCGGGGAACCACCGCGTCCGCCGCATCACCGCCAACGGCGCGGTCACTACTGTCGCAGGCACGGGTACGGCCGGTGCGGCCGACGGCGTGGGTGACACGGCCACGCTCGACGGCCCGCAGTTCATCGATGTCCAGGCCGACGGCGCGCTCGTGGTCACCACCGCCGACGGCCGCGTCCGCCGCATCACGCTGACCGGCGCCGACCCGAGCCTGCCCGCGAGCTACACCGTCACCACCGTCGCCAGCGGACTGACCACCCCGATGGGCATCGCCGCTGACCCCGACGGCATCCTCTACGTTGCTGAGCGCACGGCTCACCGCATCCGCCGCATCGACCGCAACAACGCGAGCTCGGTGATTGTTGGCAATGGCGGCGCGGGCATCACCGACGGCCCGGGCGACATCGCCCGGCTGCACAGCCCGGTTGGTCTCGGCTGGGCCGGCGGCGCGCTCGTTGTCGCCGACTCGCTCGGCCAGCGGATGCGCCTGGTCACCCGCCGTGGCAGCGGCTCGCCGGCGCTGCGCCCGAGTTGGTACGTGCAGAACATCGCCGGATCGCTTGACGGCACCTCTGGCGACGTGGTCGGTCTGGGCGAAGAAGCGCTGTTCAAGGCGCCCTGGGGCGTGCGCGCTCGGCCTGATGGCGCAGTCATTCTCACCGCGGTCCAGAACAGCACGATCGCCGCCTTCGATCTGCCCGCCGGCCTGGTGACCAGCGGCGTTGGCGACCCCACGAGCGGCGAGCTGGTGCGTGTGTCCAACCCTAGCGGCCAGTTCGGGCCCAACGGCGGGGTCCTGCCGTTCTTCGATTACCCGCTGCCCGCCGGGAGCCTCGCGCACGGTGCGAGCACCCAGCCCGCCGAGTGGTGGTTCGACGTGCCCGCCAGCGTGCGCGCGTTCAGCTTCATCGCGACGGTCGAAGCCGCCACCGTTGCTCAGGTGGTGCCCGAACACCACCAGGCGGCCGAGAGCCCCAGCAACCTGGTGCAGACCATCATCCCGCTCAACCGCACAGCGCGGGTGACGGAGGTCGACGGGCCGGCCGTCCGGGCCACCATTCACCAGAGCACCACTGGCCTGGCTGTCGACCCAGATGGCGTGGTGTATCTCGCGTCCGCCAAGACGGTCCGCCGCTTTGACCCCCAGACCAACGTGATCACAACCATCGCGGGCCATCCGCATTACGACCTGCTGGCCCCCGGCGAGGGTACGTTCCAGCGCTTCAGCGCACTGCGAGGCATCGCGGCGCCGCGCCCAGGCCTGCTCTTCGTCGCCGACGAGGGCGACCACTCCATCTACCTGCTCCAGCACACCAGCGGCTCCCTAGCGGATTCGGCCAGCTGGTCCGCCCAGCGGGTCATTGGCACCGGCACCGCCGGCGTGCCGACCGGCTCGGCGAACTCGCCCATCTACTCGCCGCGCGGCATCGACGCGCGGGACGAGCGGAGCGTCTGGTTCGTCGACGCCGGCCATCGGCTGTGCCGGGCAACGGCCCCCAGCGGGAACATAAGCGACCCCGCCAACTGGACCACAACCGTGGTCGCTGGTGACAGCTCGTCACTGCTGGGCACTCCTGGCGACAGCGACTCGCCCCTGTCGTTCAACAGTCCGGCGGATGTCGCAGTCTCCTCGTCCGGGCAGGTGTACGTTGCCGACGCGCAGAACAACCGCGTCCGTGTGGTCGGCTTCGACGGCCAGGCCGTCGTGCCTTACGCCGCGAGCGCCATCGCGACAGGCGTAGCCGGGATCGCTCTAGACAACGCCGGCAACGTGTTCGCGAACACCTTCGCCCACGGCCTGAAGCGGCTCGTCGCCGCCTCGACCTCCGACATCGTCCCGGGGTCGTCCGCCGGCGACCCGGGCCACGACGGCTTCGGCAACACGGCAACTTCGCCGGCGCGCCCGCAAACAGTACCGAACGGCATCGCCGTCTCGCCCGAGGGTGACCTCTGGTTCATCGATGCCCTCGGCCTCCGCCGCGTCAGCCGCGTGATCACCAGCGGCTCACCCTAGCCCGTACCCCGCACTCACCGGTCCCGCGCGCCGCCTGGCCCCCGCTGGGCGGCGCGCGGTGTTGGGCGGCTCCTTACAGCTGGCAACATTTGCACTAGCGTACTGAAAGGCACTCGCGTGAGGAACCAGACCATGTCACGTCGCTCGACCAGTTGGGGTCTCGCTCCGGCCCTGTTGATTGTGCTGTTGCTCAGCGCCTGCGGTAGCAGCAACCTCACTCCGGCGCCGACCGGGGCCACGACGGGGCCGCAGCGGCCCGCGGGCCCGACCGCCGGCCGCGAGCTAGGCACCGCGGTCTTCGAGGTCGACGTGGAGTCGGGCCAGGTCGAGGTCACGCCGCTCGAAGGTGACGCGACCAACCGCGCCGTGTTCAACGGCTCGGCCGTTACGTTCGAGGCCGCCAAGCTGACCCAGCAGACCGGGCAGACCGAGAGCCTCTCGCTGAGCGTGCGCATGACCAACCGCTTCGGCGCGCCGATCGGTCGCGACTATCTGCGGGTGCTGGTCGGCGAGATCCGCGTCTCCGGCCCACTGACGGCTAGCCTGCAAAACGAGGTCACTAGCGATCCCCTCAGCATGTCGGGGCTGCGCGGCCTGACCTTTGTCCCCGGCGGTGCCTACTTGGTCACCCGCTTCTCGACCAACCGCCTCTACCTCGTCGAGAACGGCCAAGCTTCCGTCTTTGCCGGGCAGGGCTCTGCCGGCTTCGAAGACGGCAACGCCGTGACCGCGCGCTTCAACCGGCCCAACGACGTCATCTACCACGCCGCCCAGGATGCGTTCTACGTCACCGACACCGGTAACCACCTCATCCGCCGTGTGAGCCGCGACGGCACCGTGACCACCATCGCTGGCACCCGGGCCCAGGGCGCCGCCGACGGCCCCGGCGACCAGGCCACCTTCAGCGCCCCGCAGTTCATTAATGTCGACCTGGACGGCTCGCTCGTGGTGACCACCGGTGACGGCGCCATCCGCCGCGTGCGGTTGACCGCTGGTGACCCGACGCAGGCCGCCAGCTACCTGGTCAGCACTGTCGCTACGGGCCTCAAGTCGCCCATGGGCATCGCGGTGGGGCCAGATCGCACCATCTACGTCGCCGAGCGCGCCGCCAACCGCATCCGGGCGCTCTTCTCCAACGGCGAGAACGTGGTGATCGCGGGCACCGGGTCCGCTGGCACGACGGAGGGCTATGGCAACGTGGCCCAGCTCAGCGGTCCGGTCGGCCTCAGCTGGGCACGCGACTCGCTGGTCGTCGCCAACTCGACCGGGCATGATATCCGCCATCTCTTCATCCGGGAGGGCGAGACGCCGTGGCTGGCTAGCAACTGGTACGTCGAACGGATCGCCGGCTCGTCGCCCCCTGGCTTCCGCGACGGCCAAGGATTAACGGCACTGTTCAACACGCCCTGGGGCTTACGCGCGCGGGACGATGGCACCATCATCGTCAGCGATGTGCAGAACAGAGCCATCCGGCGCCTAGGCGTGCCACCGGTATTCCAGCCGACCACGCCGTCGAGCTCCGGGCCCCATATCGTCTCGGTCATCAACGCAACCGGTGCGTACGGGGGCATGGCGGCGGCTGTGCCCTACTTCGACTACGCTCTCCCCGATGGCAGTCTCGCCCCTGGCGCCACGACCGACGCCATGGAGTGGCAGTTTGGCGCGGCCACGAGTGTCGGTAGGTTCCGCTTCGTCGTCACGGTTGAAGCACAGCCCAATGGCAACATCAGCCCGGAGGGCGGACACCAGACGGGCGCCCCCCGGCTGCGGGTGCAGACCGTGATCCGCAACTCCTCCCAGGGCCCAACCGACGCACTGAGCGAACGTGACGGAACGGGCCAGACCGCCACCATCAACCAAGACACCCGCGGTCTGGCCACCGACCCGGACGGTGTCGTCTACCTGGCCTCACCGCGCACGGTGCGCCGCTATGACCCGCGGACCAACACCATCACCACCATCGCCGGCAACCCTCTCGAAGCCGGCCGCGCGGAGGGTGATGGCCCCACCGCCCGCTTCAGTGAGCTCAGCGGCATCGCCGCGCCGCGGCCCGGCGTGGTCTACGTGGCGGACTGGCCAAACTACGTCATCTACGTCCTGCTGAACACCACGGGTGACCCCACCAACCCCAGCGACTGGCAGGTGACCCAAATCCTCGGGACGGGGCAGTGGGGCAATGCCGGCGACCAGAACCCGACTGGCTTTGGCGCGCCGCAGGACATCGCCAGCACCAGTGACCGCAGCATCTGGATCGTGGACTCTAACAGCCACGTCCTTCTGGCGGCCTGCTCGTCGGAGGATATCGCGGACCCGCTGCGCTGGACGGTGGTCAAGGTCGCTGGCGGCCAGCACGCTGAGGACCGGGGCCAAACCGATAACCCACCGCGCTTCAACCTACCCCGGGCGATCGCGATCGGACCTGATCGAGCGGCCTACGTCGCGGATACTGCGAACCACCGGATTCGTCGCGTGACCGCCGACGGCACGACGACGACCTTCTCCGGGCCGCCGCCGACCATGGATCCCGCCCCTGACCACGTCGACGGCGAGGCGTCGAGTGCGCGGTACACGTCCCCCTCCGGTATCGCCAGCGACCCGGCGGGTAACCTCTTTGTCGTAACCGACGACCGCATCCGTCGAGTCAGCCCCACCGGCACGGCGACGACGCTCTTCTCGACACAGATGCGCACCTCCAACTTCGTACGGGGCATCGCCGTCGCCCCTGGCGGTGACGTGTGGTTTGCCGACCAAACCGGCCTGCGTCGCATCAGCCGCATCATCGCCACCGGCTCACCGTAGGTGGCAACGTCCAGAGTACCCACGTTCCAGCCCCATTTCCGGCCCGAGGAGCGCTCGATGCTTCGACTCGCAGACCTGTGCAGATACGTCCCCACCGTGCTGGCCGCCCTGCTCTTGGCTGGCTGCGGCGCTAGCAGCTCCGCCCCCGCCCTGGCCCCGCCGACCAGCGGCGCCAACGCGCGTGAGGACGGCACCGCACGCTTCGACGTCGATGTCCAATCGGGTCAGGTCAAGGTCACCCCGCTCGATGGCGACGCCACCAACCGCGCCGTCTTCACCGGCTCTACCATCGCCTTCCAAACCTCGACCCTGGTCGACCAGCCGGGCAACAGTGGCGCCCGGATGCTGAGCGTCAGCCTGACGAACCGTTACGCGAGCTCGATCGGGCGGGACCACCTGCGCGTGGTCCTCCGCGACCTGGAAGTGGGCCCGTCGGCAACCTTCGGCATCCGTCAGCAAGTCCGCATCACCAAGACCAACGGCCCGTCCGGCCTGCGCGGCGTTACGTTCGGTCCAGACGGCCGATCCTACGCCGTCCGGGTCGCCGACCACCGCATCTACCGGTCCGTCGAGAAGCAGCTCGTGCCCTGGGTGGGCCGGGGCGGCTCTGGGTACGTGGACGGCGCGCCCACCGTCGCCCGCTTCAACCAGCCCACCGGCATCTACTACCACGCCGCGCACCAGGCGTTCTACGTCACCGATACGGGTAACAACCGCATCCGCCGCATCGCCGCCACCGGCGCGGTCACCACCGTCGCGGGGACCGGTGCCGCCGGCGCCGCCGACGACTGGGGCAACGCCGCCACCCTCGACCGCCCGCAGTTCATCGACGCCCTGCCCAACGGTTCGCTCGTGGTCACCACCGCCGACGGCCGCGTCCGCACCGTCACGCTGTTCGGCGCCGACCCAAGCCTGCCCGCGAGCTATCACGTTGGGACCCGTTTCACCGGGCTGGCCACCCCGATGGGCATCACGGCCGACCCCGAGGGCATCTTGTACGTCGCTGAACGCACGGCTCACCGCATCCGCCG
>DHNJ01000275.1:11578-12072 GCA_002409445.1 Armatimonadetes bacterium UBA5419
CGCACGGCTCACCGCATCCGCCGTATAGTGCATCAGTTTGAATCGGCGGTCATCGTCGGCACCGGCGGCGCGGGGCTCAACGATGGTCCAGGAGACGTGGCCCGGCTGCATAGTCCGGTTGGCCTCAGCTGGGCCGGCGGCGGGCTCGTTGTCGCGGACTCCCTCGGCCATCGGCTTCGCCTGGTGAGCCGCATTGGCAATGGCTCGCCGGTGCTACGCAAGAGCTGGTATGTGCAGAACATCGCCGGGTCGCTCAGCGACACCCCGGGCGACGCGCTCGGTACGGGCGACGAAGCCCAGTTCACGACACCCTGGGGTCTGCGCGCACGGCCTGATGGCGCGGTCATGTTCAGCTCGGTCCAGAACAACGCGCTGCTGGCCTTCGAGCTGCCCGCCGGCTGGATGACCAGTGGCGTCGGCCCCAACGAGGACGGCGAGGAGGTCCGTCTGGCCAACGCGAGCGGGTCCTTCGGGCCCCGCGACGGGCTCGTGCC
>DHNJ01000309.1:0-47646 GCA_002409445.1 Armatimonadetes bacterium UBA5419
GCCGTCTCCAGGTGGCCGATCGCGTCGCAGCGGCCGATCGCCTGCTGCACCGCCAGCTCGGCCGTGGTCGTCAGCTCGTGCGCCCGCTCCAGGGTTGTCCCCGGGGCGAACTGGATGTGAAAGTCGGCGTAGGTGTACCCGCCGCTGTCGCGACAACGCAGGTCGTGGAAGCCGACGATCTCGTCGTCTAGCAAGGCCTCCAGCGCGGCCTCCGCGCGCGGGTAGGCTACGGGCCGCGCGGTCTCGATGAGGCCGCTCGCCGCCACCCGCAGCAGCCGCAGCGCATGGACCGCGACCCAGCCGAGGATGACCAGACCCAGCCCCGCATCGAGCCACGGGTGATGCTGGTAGCTGTTGACGAACAGGTGGACGAGGACGGCCAGGCCGACCGCCGCGTCAAGCTGCGCATGGCGGCCCGCGGCGCGCAGCGCAGGCGAGCCGATACGCCGGCCGGTCAGCAGCTGCCACCGACCAACAATGGCATTGAGCGCGATACTGGCGACGAACACCACGCCGGCAGTGACCGTCAGGCGCACCGGCACCGCCGCCTGCCACTGGTGCACCGCGGCCCACGCCACGACGCCCGCGCCCGCCAGCGCCAACGCCCCCTGTGCACCGACGGCGACGTGTTCGAGCGCGCGGTAGCCGAAAGGATGCACATCGTCGGCGGGCCGCCGCGCCGAGTGCAAGACGAAGAGGGTCACGGTCGCCGCCGCCAGGTTGAGCAGCGGGTCAACGGTGTCAGCAAGGACCGCTAGTGAGTGGGTCAGAAACCACGCCACCAAGCGCAGCGCAACCACCGCGGCAGCCGTGGCCAGACCCAGCCAGGCGCCGCGACGCCAAACCTGGTCCTCACTCGCCTGTGCTACCTGTTGCGCCGCCATGGTTCGGTAGTTTACACCCACCCTCGCGTTGACAGGCCGTGCTCGGCCGCGCATACTGCGGGTGGGAGCATCGCGTGTCCGGCCAACGACCCAATGCCGTCGTCCTGTCCTCCGCCTATCAGGTCCTGCTCGGCCTGATCTGGGTGTCGCAGGTCGGCGCCATGCCCAATTTGATGTACAAGCTGCTCCTGTTAAGCATCGCTGGGGGCCACTTCTATGCCGCGGTTGGGCTCTATCTGCTGACCGAGTGGGGCCGTCAGCGCGCGGTGCAGTTCGCCCTGTTCGACATCCTGGCCGTCCTGCCCAAGCTCTTCTCCGGCCAGCTCCTGCCCTGGGGCGCCGTGCTGCAGTTGGGCATGCCGCTGTATATCCTGCATGCGCTCAACGACCGGAAGATCCGTGAGCGATTCAGCTAGTCCCGCCTCGCACGAACTGCTCGCCCGACGCCTCGACCTGCTCCGTGCCGCCCTCGCCGCCCGCGGTTTCCCGCGCAACCCCGAGGCCGCCGGCTTGGGCCTAGTCTCCGCCTCCGCGCTGTTGGCGCTCAGCCTTGCCGAGTCTGAGCGCGAGCTCGACCGCGTCCAGGTGACCACCGAAGCGGCGACCGACGAGACCGCCCCGCTCGAGCTGGCCGCGCGGCTGCTGCTACCCTTCGCCCAAGGGCCGCAGACCGAGGGCAACGAGACTCGCCGCGCGCTGGCCCAGCAGCTCAACGCCGCTGACGGCCCGGCCGGGCGTCTGGCCGTAGTCTGGACCTTCGTGGTCATGGCGCTGGACCTCGACTGCCTGCTAGCCCGCGACGTTGGTGCGGCGCTCAATGCGGTCAACGCCAAGGCCGCCGACGCGCTGTCGCTGGCCGCCCGTGCGCTGACCGCAGGGCTGGCGCTAACCCGTGACTCGGAGCTTCGCGCGGTCCAGGCTGACCTGGCCCGGATGTTGACGGAGTGTATCGAGGTTGGCACTATCGCCGGTTGACAGACCGATTCAGGGTGGCATAATCCGGCCCAATCGTCAGGCTCAGCACTGCCGAGGAAACCATGTCTACCGCCATTGCCCACAAACTCGACCGTCTTCGCGAGCAGATGGTCCACCGCCGGCTCGATGCCCTCGCGCTGCAGCGCCTGGAGAACATCTTCTGGCTCGCTGGCGGCCTCGACGCGCATGTGGGCTTGGCCAGCGACCTCGGTATCGCAACCCTGCTCGTCGCCCCGCACGGCGCCTGGCTGGTGACGACCAACATCGAGGCGCCGCGGCTGCTCGCCGAGGAGGTGGGCGACCTGCCGTTCGAGGTTGTTGCCGTGCCCTGGCACGAGGGCAGCCTCGGCGACCGCGTGCGCAAGCTGATCGGCGCGCAGGCGAACCTCGCCTGCGACATGGCCGGCCCGGGCCAAACTACCTTCGACCTGGCGCCACTGCGCGCGCGGCTCGATGATGACGAGATCGCCACCTACCGTGCGCTCGGCGCCGACCAGGGCGCGGCCGTGGCCGAGGCGGCACTGGCCACGCGCCCGGGCGACAGCGAGTTTGTCTGCGCGGGGCGCCTCGCCCAGGCCATGCTCGCCCGCGGTATCACGCCGACGGTGATCCTGGTCGCGGCCGACGAACGTATCGCCCAGTTCCGCCACCCGATCCCCACCGACCTCACGGTCGAGCGCGCCGCCATGCTCGTCGGCGGCGGCCGGCGGCGCGGGCTCATTGTCTCCGTCTCGCGGCTGGTGCACTTCGGCCCGCTACCCGCCGACCTGCGCCGTCGGCACGACGCGGTTACGGCGGTGGACGCCACATTCATCGCCGCCACCCGGCCCGGTGCCTCGGTCGCCCAGATCTTCGCCGCGGGCCAAGCCGCCTACGCGGCCGCCGGTTTCCCCGACGAGTGGCGCTTTCACCATCAGGGCGGGGCCACGGGCTACACCGGCCGCGACTACCGCGCCACACCCAGCAGCCCGCACGTGGTCGCGCCGAACCAAGCCTTCGCCTGGAACCCCAGCATCGCCGGGACCAAGTCCGAGGACACCATCCTGGCCCTGGCCACCGGCCCCGAGATCCTCTCGGCCAGTCCCGACTGGCCGCTGGTCGAGCACACCGTCGATGGCCTGACCCTCGGCCGGCCGGACCTGGTGGTGCTTTGATGCCCACCCTCCGCCGCGCCGTGGGTGACAGCCACGACACGATCCCCGTCGCACCCGGCGAGGGATGGTCCGTCCCCGACGCAGCGATGGAGGCCACGCTGCGCCTGGGTGGGCTCGCCGCCTGCCGGCGGTTGGTCCGCGAGGGCGACTGGCTTGTCAGCATCAGCCAGCCCGACGGGCTCCAACTGCCGCTGGCGGACTCGCTGGCCGGCAGCTGCGCCACCAGCGCGCGCGCCGTTCTAGGCAATCTTGACGAGCGTCGTCTCCACGCGCGCGAGCGGGCCATGCTGGTCGAGTCTGGTGCCGATTACTTGCTTGCTGTCCCGGTCGTCCGCCGGCGCGACGAGGCGCCCTGCGGCGTCGTGGTCGGCCTGCGCAGAGCGCCGCTAGGGCCTGGTTCGGGCGAGGATTCGCGGCACGCACTAGTCTTGTTGGCCGAGTTGTTGGCCCAGGGGCTGCGCCTGCACGAGTCCCAGGCCCGCTGGCGCGAGGCGCACGCCGAGGCGGTGCAGGCGCGCGGTGAGGCCGAGGGTATCCTCCACGGCGTGCGTGCGCCGGCGCTCGTCCTGACAGCCGATTGCCGCCTCCACGACGCCAACCGCGCGGCCGAGGTCCTCCTCGGCTTCCACCTGCCGCGCTCCCGCGGCAAGGAGATCACCGAGGTCATCGAAGACCACGCGGTGGCCCAAGTACTGATCGAGGCCAGCGATGGCGGCACCGGCCAGACGCCGCTGATCCACGTCCAGCGCCCCCAGGAAGCGACCTACGAGGTGCGCCTCACGCCGGTCTTCGATGCGCGCGGCGAGCTACACTGGAACGTCGTGGTCTTCAACGATACGACAACGCTGCGCCAAGCCGATGAGTTGAAGAGTGAGTTCCTCTCCGCCGTCAGCCACGAGCTACGCACGCCGCTGACCAGCATCAAAGCGTTCGCCTCCACCCTCCTGCGTACTGAATCGGCCAAGCCCGAAGAGCAGCGCGAGTGGCTGAAAATCATCGACCACGAGTGCGATCGGCTGACCTCGCTCGTCAACGACCTGTTGGTCATCTCCCGCTACGATACCGGCCAGCCGATCGTGCTCAGCTGGGCCAATGTCGACCTTGGGCTCCTGCTCCAGCAGATCGGTGAAGCCTACCAGGCTGGCGCCCACCGCCACACGGTCGAGTATGTCGGGCCACCGGAGGTCCACCTGGTCGCCGACGGCGATCGGCTGCGCCAAGTCTTTAGTAACCTTATCTCGAACGCAATCAAGTACTCGCCCCGCGGCGGGCCGGTACAGATCATCGTCGAGGAGACCGAGGCTGACGTCCGGGTACTGGTCCGCGACCAGGGCGTGGGCATCCGCCCGGAACACCTCAACGCCATCTTCGAGCGGTTCTATCAGGTCGACGGTGGCACCACCCGCCGCGTCGGCGGCGCGGGGCTCGGCTTGTACCTGACTCGCTTCCTCGTCGAGTCGCATGGTGGCGCAGTCTGGGCCGAGAGCGAACTGGGTAAGGGATCGACACTGGTCGTGGTCCTCCCCAAGCTCCCGCCGCTTGCGGTACAATAGCCACGCCAAGGACCGACAACCCATGGTGGACCAAGCACCGGATAGATTCGACCCGAGCAGCGGCATGCCTGCCGATGTGCCGAGCCTGCAGCAGGAGGTTACCCGCCTGCGGCACGAGATTGACCGCTTGCGTAACGAGCTGGCGGCGCGACTCGAGGGCGGCGAGAAGGAAAGCCTGGCGATTGCCGAGGGCACGCTCTTCATCTCCGAGATCGAAGTGCGCAAGGCCGTCGCCCGCCAGATCCGCCACGGCTCCCGTCTGCTTGGCGCGTCCAAGTGCGTCTACCTGCTCCACGACGGCAAGACCGAGCTCGCCGCCCAGCGCCCCGCGCTAGGCCTCGACGAGGAGGAGCTAGCCGCCTTCCGCACAACCGTCGGCCGCGGCATCTCGGGTGAGGTCTTCCGCACCCGCAAGCCCGTCCGTGTCGATAATGTCGCCGACGACCCCCGGGCGGGCGAGGAGCCCCTAACCCGTGTCGGCGCCGAAAACGGCATCTGCGTCCCCCTGCTCCTGCAAATCCGTGACGAAGAGAACCGCGTTATCGACTCGCGGGCGATCGGTGTGCTGTGGGTGCTCAACAGCCGCGCCGGCCGCTTCACCGCCGATGATGAGCGCCTGCTGACCGTCTTCGCCCGACAGGTCGCCTCGGTCGTCGGTACTGCTGACTACCTGGCCAAGCTGATGGGCCAGAACCAGCAGATGATCAGCACCCTGGAGAACCTGCCCGCGGGCATCATCTTCGTCGGCGAGGACGATCGCATCCGCCTGATGAACAGCGCCGCGCGTACCCTCTTCGGGCTGCCCGAGGGTCGAGGCATCGGCGACGCCTACTACCGCGTCATCGAGCACAACCGCACCTGTGAGGTGCTCAACGCCTGCATGCGCGAGAACGAAGACAAAGGCGCCGAGGAGCAGTTCGAAATCCAGGGCGAGGAGCGCATCATCCAGATCCAGGCCGCGCGCGTCCGCGGCAGCAGCGAGGATCTCAACGGTGTGGTCGCGGTCCTCGACGATGTGACCGAGGTCCACCGCCTGAACCAGATGAAGCAGGAGTTCGTCTCCACCTTCACCTCCGAACTGCTCGGGCCAGTCGCGGCCATCAGTGGCTTCTCCAACATGATGCAGGCCACCGCCGGCCAGTTCCCTGCGCCGATGCGCGCCGAGATCCACGGCATCGTCGGCGCCGAGTGTGATCGCCTGCGCCGCCATATCCAGGATCTGCTCAACGTCCCGCGCGTCGAGCACGGCATCCGCCCGCACCTCAACCTCAGCAGCTTTAGCTTCGGCGACATGGTCCGCCGCGTCGTCCAGCGCGAGTCCTCGCTCAACCTCCTGCATAACTACGTGGTCGAGGTCGAGCAGGATATGCCGCGTGTCTACGGCGACGAGGCACGGCTCGAAGGCGTCGCCTATAACCTGGTGAGCAACGCGGCCCGCTACAGCCCCGACGGCGGCCAGGTCACCGTTCGCGTCTACACCCAGGACGGGACCGCGCGGGTCGCGGTCAGCGACCAGGGCGTGGGCATCCCCGCCGAGCAGATCGACGAGGTCTGGCGGCGCTTTGCCCGCGTCAAACATGACGACGAGCGCGTCCAGCACGGCCGCGGCCTTGGCCTGTTCATCTCCCGGTTCTTCGTCGGGCTCCACAACGGCCAGATGGGCGTTGACAGCGAGGTTGGCAAGGGCTCGACCTTCTGGTTCTGGGTCCCCGTCGAAGGACCGACTGACAACGGGACCGTCTAGCTCACTCTAAGGATTGGCATCATGCGCATTGCCTTCGGCTCGGATCATGCTGGCTATAGCCTCAAGGAAAGCCTCCTGAGCCAGTTCGAGGACCTCGAGGTCGAGGACTTCGGCACCTATAGCGAGGCCAGCTGCGACTACCCCGATGTCGCGCACAAGGTCAGTAGTGCCGTCGTCGCCGGCGAATGCGACCTCGGCGTGCTCGTCTGCGGGACCGGCGTCGGCATGGCTATCGCCGCCAACAAGATCCGCGGCGCGCGCGCGGTGGCCTGCTCCGACACCTACACCGCCCGCCTCTCGCGCGACCACAACAACGCCAACATCCTCTGCCTCGGCGCGCGGGTCGTCGGCCCCGGCCTGGCCGCGGAAGTGCTCCGCGCCTGGCTCGGCACCCCGTTCTCGGACGACAGCCGGCACGTGCGCCGCCTAGCCAAGATCGCCGACCTTGAGGCGTCGGAGGAGGGCCTGTGAGCAAGCCGCTACACTGCTTGGTGTCGTTTGGCACCCGGCCCGAGGCCGTCAAGATGGCCCCGCTCATCCGCGCGCTGCGCGCTCGCCCCAACCTCTTCCGTGTCACCACCCTGGTCACCGCGCAGCACCGCGAGATGGTCGACCAGGTGCTCCAGGTCTTCAACCTGCCCGTCGATCATGACCTGAATCTGATGCAGCCGGGCCAGACCCTGCCCGACCTGACCGCGCGCGTCATCACAAATGTCACCCCGGTCCTGCAGGCCGAGCGCCCCGACCTGGTCCTCGTCCAGGGCGACACGACCACGGTTCTCGCCAGCGCGCTCGCTGCCTTCTACGAGGGCCTGACCGTCGGACACGTCGAGGCGGGCCTGCGCACGGCGACCCTCTACGACCCGTTCCCCGAGGAGATGAACCGCCGGCTGACGACGCGGCTGGCTTCGCTGCACTTCGCCGCGACCTCCTGGTCGGCCGATAACCTGGCCGCCGAGGGCGTCACGCAAGGCGTCTACATCACGGGCAACACCGTCATCGACGCGCTGCAGAGCGTCGCCCGTGAGGACTTGCCGCTGCCCGCGGGTGTGACCGAAGCCGACCTCGAGGGCCGCCGTCTGCTGCTGACCACCGCGCACCGCCGCGAGAATCTCGGCGAGCCGCTGAGCGACATCTGCCACGCGCTGGCCGACCTGGCCCGCCGGCACGAGGACGTGGTCATCGTCTACGCCATGCACCGCAACCCGCGCGTGCGCGAGACGGTCCAGGCCATCCTCGGCAGCGAGCCGCGCGTCGTGCTTATCGAGCCGCCGGACTACTTCCTCTTCGTCGGCCTCCTGCGCCGCGCCGCGCTGGTCCTCACGGACTCGGGCGGCATCCAGGAGGAGGCGCCCGCGCTGGGCAAGCCGGTGCTGGTCCTGCGCCGCACGACCGAGCGGCCCGAGGGCGTCGACGCCGGCACCGCGCAGCTCGTCGGCACCAACCGCGCCGCGATCGTCGCGGCCGCCAGCCTGCTGCTCGACCGGCCCGAGGCCTACGACGCGATGGCCCGCGCGGTCAACCCGTACGGTGACGGCAAGGCCGCCGAGCGCATCGCCGACGCGATCGCCTACCACTTCCAGCGCGCGCCCGCGCCCCGGCCGTTCGGCGTGGGCGGGAGCAGCGCATGACGGAACCCGCGGTCCAGGCCGTCGCCTGGTGGCAGGCGGCGATCCTGGGCCTCGTCCAGGGCCTCGGCGAGTTCCTCCCGATCAGCAGCTCCGGCCATCTCAAGCTCGCTCAGCACTTCCTCGGCCTGCCCAGCTCCGAAGGTATGTTCGCCTTCGACGTACTGCTCCATGCGGCCACGCTGTGCAGCCTGCTGGTCTACTTCTGGGCCGACCTGCGCCAGATGACGCTCGCCTGGCTGCGCAGCGTCGGCGTCCTGCTCCGCACGCGCAATTGGCGCCAAGCGCTGGCCCAGCCGGAAGCCAAGTGGACGTGGCTGGTCTTGCTCGCAATGATTCCGACAGGCATCTTCGCGCTCGGCCTGGAAGATGTCATCCGTCCGTTCTTCGACAACGTCTGGCCGGTCAGTGTCATGCTGCTCTGCGCCGGGGCGTTCAACTGGTTCTCGCACCGCCGCCTGCAGCGCCAGCCGGAGGGCCGGCGGATCGAGGAGATGCGCTGGATCGACGCGCTCGCCGTCGGCACTGTTCAGGGCCTGGCCGCGGTCTTCCCCGGCATGTCGCGCAGCGGCTCGACCATCGCCGTCGGCCTCGGTCGCGGCCTGGCCGGCGAGGCGGCGCCGCGCTTCTCGTTCCTGATGTCCGTGCCGGCCGTCTTCGGCGCCGTTCTGGTGAAGCTTCCAGACCTGCTCAAGCCCTCGGCGGAGGGTCCTGGCCCGGCCGCCATGCTGATCGGCTTCGTCATCGCCGCCGTCTCCGGCTACTGGGCAGTCAACACCGTCTTCACCACCGTCCGCCGCGGCAAGT
This sequence comes from Armatimonadetes bacterium UBA5419, assembly GCA_002409445.1. Taxonomy (GTDB): domain Bacteria; phylum Armatimonadota; class UBA10988; order UBA10988; family UBA10988; genus UBA10988. Next base: position 8,746 of record DHNJ01000309.1, read on the forward strand.
TCTCCGGGTTTGCCTACTACTGCTGGACCATCGGTGGGCTGTCGCTGCTGCTGTTGCTCCTGGGGGTCGGGCGGTGAGTCCTCTGTGGCCACACGCACTGCCCGACGGAGCGACCATTGGGCTCGTCTCCCCGGCCAGCGCCTCCGCCCCAGAGTCCATCGAGCGGGGCATCGCCGCGCTGGTCAGCCGCGGCTTCCAGCCCATCGTCATGCCCCACGCACGCGAGCAGTGGTGGTTCGTCGCGGGCGAGGATGACGGCCGGCTCGCCGACCTGCACCAAGCCTTCGCCGACCCGAGCATCGACGCCATCTGGTGCCTGCGCGGCGGCTACGGGTGCATCCGGCTGCTGTCACGGCTTGACTGGGACTTGCTCGCGGCCAACCCCAAGCCGTTCATCGGCTACAGCGACATCACGACGTTGCAGAACGCGTTCATCCAGCGGCTCGGCTGGGTCTCGTTCAGTGGCCCGATGGTGGCCAGTGGCCACGGCTACGCGCGGGCCGAAGGCATCGACGGGGGCAGCGAGCGCGACCTGTTCCGCTGGCTCCGCCCCACCGCCGACCGCCAGCCGCTGGTCAATCCCGACGGAACACCGTTCCGTGTGCTCCAACCGGGCACGGCCAGTGGACTACTGATCGGTGGCAACTTGGCGCTCTTCACGGCCCTGGTCGGCACACCATACCTGCCGGACACGCGCGGGGCGATCCTGGCGATCGAGGACGTCGGCGAGCATCCCTACAACGTCGACCGCATGCTCTGCCAGCTGGAGCTGTCCGGGGTCCTGGACCAGATCGGCGCGCTGCTGATCGGCGACTTCGCGGGCTATCTCAATGACGAGCACCGCGGCCCTGACCTTGAGACCGTGGTCCGTCAGCGCGTCGGGTCGCGGCGGCTGCCCGTCGTGAGCAATGTCGTCTTTGGCCACACCGACTGCCGCCAGACCCTACCGCTCGGCGCCTGGGCCGACCTAAAGGCCGATGGCGAGCAGGCCGAGGTCATCGTTCACCTCGGTTGATCTCGCTCTCCGCGAAGCAAGCAGGACTTCGGCCGGCCGGGGCGAAGTGGCTGCCAACCTGCGTGTGAGAGGGAGACACAACCATGTATGAGCCTACGCGAGCAGAGAAGTTCACGTTCGGAATGTGGACCTACTCGAACCCCGGTAGCGACCCGTTCGGCGGGCCGACGCGTCCGGAGCCGGACCTCGACTTCCACTGCCGCGCCGCGGCTAAGCTGGCCGAGCTGGGCGCCTACGGGATCAACCTGCACGACAACGACCTCGTCCCGATCGACGCCACCGCCGCCGAGCGCGACCGCATCGCCGCGATCTTCCGCAAGGCCCTCGACGACGCCGGCATGAAACTGCCGATGGCAACGACCAACATGTTCACCCACCCGGTGTTCAAGGACGGCGCCTTCACCTCGTCCGACCCGGCGGTCCGCGCCTACGCGCTGCAGAAGGCCATGGAGGGCATGGACCTGGGCGTCGCGCTCGGCGCCGAGATCTACGTCTTCTGGGGCGGTCGCGAAGGCACCGAGGTCGACGCGAGCAAGGACCCGGTGACCGCGATTGCCCGCTACCGCGACGCCTTCGACTTCCTGATGCAGTACTCGAAGGACCAGGGCTACAACATCCGCTTCGCGCTCGAGCCCAAGCCCAACGAGCCGCGCGGCAACCTCTTCCTGCCGACGGTCGGCGCGATGCTCGGCTTCATCCAGACGCTGCGCTACCCAGAGCTGATGGGCGTGAACCCCGAGGTCGCCCACGAGCAGATGGCCGGCCTCAACTTCCCCCACGCCGTCGCTCAGGCGCTGGACGCGGGCAAGTTGTTCCACATCGACCTCAACGACCAGATCCCCGGTCGCTTCGACCAGGACCTGCGCTTCGGGTCGGCCAACATCAAGGACAACTTCTTCCTCGTCAAGCTCCTCGTCGACCACGGCTACGACGGGCCGAAGCACTTCGACGCCCATGCCTACCGCACCGAGGACCGCGACGGCGTCTGGGACTTCGCCGCGGGCTGCATGCGCAACTACATGATCCTCAAGGAGAAGGTGGAGCGCTTCAACGCCGACGCCGAGATCCAGGGCCTGCTCGCCGAGTCCGAGGCCGACCCCGACGGTCTGGCCGGCCTGGCCAGCTACTCCGCGGCCAATGTCGAGGCGCTCAAGTCGCGCCAGTTCGACATCAACGCCATCGGCGCCCGCGGCCGACGGCTCGAGCGGCTCGACCAGCTGACCATCGAGATCATCCTGGGCGTGCGCTAAGCCTTAGCACCACAGCCCAAACTGACACCGGCGCTCCCTGCCACGGGGAGCGCCGGTGTTGCGTTGGGTGAACCGCGCCTAGCGTGGGCCGCCCTGCGCCTGCATCTGCGCCGGACCAGTCCCCTGCCCCGGTGCGGGGCGTGCCGGCGTGTTGACCGCGCCGAGCCAGGTTGTAACCATGACCAGCACGAGCGCCACCACCCATTCAGGCCGCAGGCGTGCACCGCGCACGCGGCTGACCAGGTAAGAGGTCAGCGGCCGCCAGTTAAGGACCAGGTGCCAGCTGGCGACGAGCGCGAGGACCCAGCTCAGGGTGAAGTGCATGTACTTCATTTGCCCGTGGCCCAGGCCAAATGGCTCGCGACCTTTGAACCAGTGCATCTGGAATCCGGTCAGCGCAACCATAAGCATCAGGAACAGAGTGGACATAGAGACAAACGCTCGACCACTCCACCACCCCTTCTTTGAATCCTTCCCGCTCATCTCCCGTCTCCTTCTGGTCGACTAAGAGATACACAAGGCAAGAGGGGTTACACCCTCGGGCGGTAGGCGTGCAGACTCGCCAGATCTGGCAAAACCTCAGGCACGGAAGGCCAGTGGCTAGCGGTCGGTGGCCGGCTCTGGCACGGCTTCGGGGGTGATGACGGTATCTTCGACGGGCACCGGCACCGGCAGCACCTCGGGCTCACCGCGGCGCGCCGGCGGCTCGAACATCACCCGGCGCTCGCCGGGGAGGCCGTAGCCGTAGCTCCGCGCGGCGGCGACCAGACCGGCGTCGGACTGGTAGAAGGCGCGGCTGCGCTCGGCCAGTTCCTGGGCCTGGTGCAACTCGGCCAGGCGGGCCAACTTCTCCTGCTCCAGCCGGCCGGCGGCACGGGTGCGCGCGACCAGGTCGTAGGTCCGCTGAACCGAGGCAGTCAGGAACGTGAAGGCAAACAGGACGAGGAGCCCACGGGCCAGAAACTGCCAACTCGAACCGTCGATGGTGTGCCCATGGTGGTGCTGGCGCGGCAAGCGCATCGGCCCTGCTCCCGTCGTTAGTTTAGACCAGATCCACGCCCACCGGTTGCGGATCGGCTGCGGTCTGCCCAAACCAGAGCCCGGGCCCCTGCGCAGAGGAGTCCGGGCTCGGTTCAGACGAGTCGGCCGTCTAGCGCTGGAGCGCGTAGAAGGCGTCGTGGCCGGGGTACACAGCCGCCACGTCGAGGCCTTCCTCGATCCGCAGCAACTGGTTGTACTTGGCGACCCGGTCGGTGCGGCTGGGCGCGCCGGTCTTGATCTGGCCGGCGTTGGTGCCCACCGCGATGTCAGCGATGGTCGTGTCCTCGGTCTCACCCGAGCGGTGAGAGACGACAGCGGTCATCTTGGCCTTCTGGGCCATTTCGATCGCCTCGAGGGTCTCGGTCAGCGTGCCGATCTGGTTGACCTTGATCAGGATCGACGAGATGGCGCGCCGCTCGATGGCCTCGGCGAGGATCTTGGGGTTGGTGACCGTCAGGTCGTCGCCCACGATCTGGGTCGTCTTGGCCACCGCTGCGGTCAGCGTGGGCCAGTGGTCCCAGTCGCTTTCGCCCAGCGGATCCTCGAGCGAGATGATCGGGTATTCGGCACAGAGGTCGACCCAGAACTGGATCATCTGCTCGGGGCTGAGCGCCGTCCCGCCGGTCTTGTGGAAGACGTACTGGCCGTTGTCGAACAGCTCCGTCGAGGCCGCGTCCATCGCGATCATGACCTGCTCGCCCGGCTTGTAGCCGGCCTTGCCGATCGCTTCGATGATCGTGTCCAGGGTGGCGCGGGTGATGCTCATGGCGTCGCCGCCGGGCATCTCGGGCGCGAAGCCGCCTTCATCACCGACCGCCGTCACGCAGCCCATGCCATGGAGGATGCCACGCAAGGCGTGGAAGACCTCGGTCCCGGCGCGCAGAGCTTCGGAGAAGCTGTCGAAGCCCGCCGGCATGATCATGAACTCCTGGAAGTCGATGTTATTCGCCGCGTGTTCGCCGCCATTGACGATGTTGAGCATCGGCACGGGCAGCGTGCGGGCGTTCGGCCCACCCAGGTAGCGGTACAGCGGCAGCCCGGTGACCTGGGCCGCCGCGTGGGCGGCGGCCAGGGACACACCGAGGATACCGTTAGCGCCGAGGCGCGACTTCATGTCGGTCCCGTCCAGCTCGCACATGGCCATGTCGATGGTCCGCTGCTCGGTGCAGTCGAAGCCCTCGTTGACCAGGAGTTCGCGGATTTCGGTGTTGACGAAGTTGACGGTCTTCTGTACACCCTTGCCCAGGAAGCGACTCTTGTCGCCGTCGCGCAGCTCGAGCGCCTCACGGCTACCCGTGCTGGCGCCCGAAGGCACCGCGGCGCGGCCGGTAATCCCGGAGATGGTGGTCAGGTCGACCTCGACGGTCGGGTTACCACGCGAGTCGATGATCTCGCGGGCCAGGATGTCGATGATCTGGCTCATGTTAGCCACCCTGCTCCTCTCCGGCCTTGTGGGCCTTCGGGTCGCTGTACTTGATCCCGGCCTGGGCCGCGGCCAAGCGCGCAACCGCCACGCGGAACGGGCTGCAGCTCACATAGTCCATACCCACCTTGCGGCAGAACTCGATCGACGACGGGTCGCCGCCGTGCTCGCCGCAGATACCGATCTTGAGCTTCGGGTTGGTCTTGCGACCGAGCTCCACGCCGACCTCGATGAACTTGCCGATACCGACTTCGTCGATCGAGACGAACGGGTCCTCCTCGAAGATCTTCTGCTCGAGGTACTCGGCGATGAACTTACCCGCGTCGTCGCGGCTGAAGCCCATGCCCATCTGGGTCAGGTCGTTGGTGCCGAAGCTGAAGAACTGGGCGGTCTCGGCGATCTCGTCGGCCGTCACGCAGGCGCGCGGGACCTCGATCATCGTACCGACCAGGTAGTCCACCTTGACGCCGAACTCGGCCTGCACCTTAGTGGCAATCGCGTGCGTGCGCTCGGCGAGCATGTCCAGCTCGGTCTTGAACCCGATCAACGGGATCATGATCTCGGGCTTGGCATCGATGCCGCGCTTCTTGCACGCGCAAGCGGCCTCCATGATGGCCTGCACCTGCGTGTCGTAGATCTCAGGGTAGGTCACGCCGAGGCGGCAGCCGCGGTGACCCAGCATCGGGTTCATCTCGTGGAGGCTATCGACCTTGGCCTTGACCTCCTCGACGCTGATGCCCATGACTTCGGCCATCTCGGCCTGGTTCTGCTCCTCATGCGGCACGAACTCGTGCAGCGGCGGGTCGAGCAAGCGGACCGTCACCGGTAGGCCATCCATGGCCTCGAAGATACCCTCGAAGTCACCTCGCTGCAGCGGCAGCAACTCCGCGAGCGCGGCCTTGCGACCCTCGGCGTCAGCCGCCAGGATCATCTTGCGCATGGGCACGATGCGCTCGCCCTCGAAGAACATGTGCTCCGTGCGTGTCAGACCGATGCCCTCGGCACCCATCTTGCGCGCGCGGCTCGCATCCTCCGGGCTGTCGGCGTTCGCGCGGACACCCATGTCACGGTGCTTCTCGACCCACTCGTTCAGCCGTAGGTACAGCTTGTAGGTCGGATCCTGCTGCGCCTCGACGTTGCCGAGGATGCCCTGCACGACGGCCGAGTCGAGCACCTTGATCTCGCCCTTGTAGACGCCACCGTTCCAGCCGTCCACGGAGATCAGGTCGCCTTCCTTGATGGTGACCTTGCCCGCCTTGAACTGCTTCTTGGCGGCGTCGATGACGATGGCCGCACAGCCGGCCACGCAGCACTTACCCCACTGACGGGCGACGACCGCCGCGTGGCTGGTGCGCCCACCGGTGCTGGTCAGAATGCCCTCGGCGGCGTACATGCCGCCGACATCCTCGGGGCTGGTCTCGGTGCGGACCAGGATGACCTTCTCACCGCGCGCCGCCCACTCTTCGGCGTCGTCGGCGGTGAAGACCGCGCGACCGACGGCCGCGCCCGGACCGGCGTTCAGGCCCTTGCCCAACTGCCGCCCGGCATCGTCCGCCGCGCGCAAGTCCTTCTCGTCGAAGCGGGCGAGCAGCAGCTGCGCCAGCTGGTCCGGCGCCACGCGGGCGACGGCGACGGGCTCCTTGATCAAGCCCTCGTCGACCATCTCGACCGCGATGCGGACCGACGCCAGGCCGGTGCGCTTGCCGCTGCGGGTCTGCAGGATGTAGAGCACGCCCTCCTGGACGGTGAACTCCATGTCCTGCATGTCCGCGTAGTGGTTCTCCATCTGCGTGCGGATGGCGTCGAGCTGCTTGTAGACCTCGGGCATCTGCTCAGCCAGCGCCGAGATCGGCTCCGGGGTGCGGATGCCGGCGACGACATCCTCGCCCTGCGCGTTGATCAGGTACTCGCCGTAGAAGACGTCCTCGCCGGTGGACGGGTCGCGGGTGAAGCAAACGCCCGTGCCGCTGGTGTCGCCCATGTTGCCGAAGACCATCGTGCAGATGTTCACCGCGGTGCCGGCCAAGCCCGTGATCTTGTTGATCTGGCGGTACTTGATCGCGCGCTCGGCGTTCCAGCTGCCGAAGACGGCGTTGATCGCGTGCTTCAGCTGCGTGCGCGGGTCGGTCGGGAAGCTAACGCCCACGACGCGCTCGTAGATGGCCTTGTACTCTTCGACTACCGCGTGGACCTGCTCGGCGTTGAGCTCGTTGTCCTCGGTCACGCCGGCCTCTTGCTTGATCTTGTGCAGCGCCTCTTCGAACTCATCGTGCGGCACGCCCATGACCACGCCACCGAACATGTCGATGAAGCGGCGGTAGCAGTCCCAGGCCCAGCGCGCGTTGCCCGACTTGGCGATCAGCGCGGCCACCACCTCGTCATTGATGCCGAGGTTGAGCACCGTGTCCATCATGCCCGGCATGGACACCGCCGCGCCCGAGCGCACCGAGACCAACAGCGGGTCGGCGGGATCGCCAAAGCGCATGCCCGTCGCCTTCTCGAGCCGCCCGATCATCTCCTCGAGCTGGTCGTCCAGACCCGCGGGCCACTGCTCACCGTTCTCATAGTAGGCGCGGCAGGCCTCGGTGGTGATGGTAAAGGTCGGTGGGACCGGCAGCCCCACGTTGCTCATCTCCGCCAAGTTGGCGCCCTTGCCGCCCAGTAACTCCCGCATGTCGGCGCGGCCTTCGGCCTTGCCCCGGTCCACGAAGTAGATGTACTTGGTTGCCATCGGTTGACCCGACTCCCTTCAGTTCTGCTCGCGCGCTCTCTTCACCGGTCCTAAGCCGGTCAGGCGTCCGCGCCATCGCCCTCCAGCCGCTCGTAAGTCTGGGCTTGTCGCTCGCGGCTTACGTTGCCCAACGGCATCGCGACAATCTTGGCACGCGTGGTGCCACGGCCCAAGTCGAAAGACACGACATCGCCTAGCTCGACCTCATAGGCCGGCTTGGCAATCTTTCCGTTGACCTGCACCCGACCCGCATCACAAGCCTCTCTGGCGACCGTGCGGCGCGGGATCAAACCACTAACCTTCAACCATTTGTCCAGCCGCACGCCTAGGCCCTCTCGCCGGCTTTGACCCGGTCCCACAAGGCATCTTGCGCGCTCAGGTCCAGCTGCGCAAACGCCTCTGCGCCGCCGGCCAAGGCCTCGCAGGCACGGAACCGCCGCTCCAGCTTCGCGTTGGCCGCGCGCAGGCTCGCCTCCGCATCGACACCCAGCCCGCGGGCCGCGTTGACTAGGCCGATCAGGATGTCACCAAACTCCTCGTCGATCGCCGCTTGGTCGCCCGACTCGGCCGCCGCCGACAGCTCGGCGAGCTCCTCCGCCAGCTTAGCCAGCCGGCCAGTCTGGTCGGGCCAGTCGAAGCCCACGCGCGCGGCGCGCTCTTGCAGGTCCTGGGCGCGGGCCAACGCCGGCAGCGCGCGCGGTGTGCCGTCGAGCGCGCTTGAGCGCGCGGCCCCGCCCCGCTCCTCGCGCTTGATCTGCTGCCACAAGTCAACGACCGCTTCCGGTCCGTCGACGGGCGCATGCGCGGCGAAGACGTGCGGGTGACGCCGGATGAGCTTGTCGCCGATGCGGGTGCAGACCTCCGCCAGGTCGAAGGCGCCGGACTCGGCGGCCAACTGAGCATGGAAGACGATCTGCAGGAGCAGATCGCCCAGCTCGTCGGCCAGGGCGTCCATGTCGGCCGCGTCCAGTGCGTCGAGGACCTCGGCGCACTCCTCGAGCAGGTAAGGGCGCAACGATTGGTGATCCTGGGCGCGGTCCCAGGGGCAGCCCCCGGGACCGCGCAGACGGGCCATGATGTCGACCAGACGGTCGAACGACTGCATGCCGCGCAGATCCTTTGCTAGGGCGCTGTGGGCAGGCTGGTGTCCGCCTCAGGCACACGGGTCGGGCCGGTCATCTCAGGGGCCTTGTCCAGGTCCTGCTGGACACCAGGCGGCAAGCCACCGGCCGCGTCGCTGCCGAACATCTGCTCCAGCGTGTCCTTGAACCGCGGCTCGAAGACCAGGACCTTCGCGTCCCGGCCCGCCGCTGCAACAACGGCCTCGACCGGCGGCCCGTTGACCGCGATGAACTGCTCGCGCACCTCATCCTTGATCGCCTCGAAGTTGGCCTGTTCCGGTGCCAAACGCTCGATCAGCTTAACCACGAGGAAGACCTGGCCGAGCTTGATCGGTTGCTGCCAGACCTGATTCACCTGCATCTTGGCCAGTGCATCCGAGAGCGGCTTGGTCGCCGGGTCGGTCAGCGTGGTCGGGTCCAGTTCCTCGACCAAGCCGCCATTGGCGCGCATCTGGTCGTCCAGCGTGTACTTGGTGACCAGCGACTGGAACAGCTCCTGGGTTGTGTTCGCCTCGCGGATGACTTCCTTGGCCTGCTCCTCGCTGGCGAGGACGATCTGGCGGAAGGTCACGCGCGCGGGCTTGTCAAAAAGGGTGGCCCGGTTCTCGTTGAAGAACGCCTGCAGCCGCGCGTCGGACGCGTCGAGCCCGACCCCGCGCAGGGCATTGGTCGCCAAGGTGAAGCGGATCTGCTCGAGCAGGCCGGTATCGTCCTGGCCCGTGTTCTTCAGATACTCGGTGTACTTGGCCTCATCGCCGTCAAACTCGTCTTGCTTGACCTTCTCTAGCCGCTGGCGCACCTCGTCGTCCGAGGGCATCACGTTCTCGGCCTGGGCCCGTTCGTAGACCATCTCGCGCAGGATCATCGAACGCAGCACCTCGAGACCAGCAGTCTGCTCGAGCTCCTGGATGTACTTCTCGCGGCTGATGTCGCGGTTGTTGACCCGTGCTACCACGCTCGAACAACCGCTCAGCACCACCACCAAACCCGCGAGCAACAGTACGCCCGCCCGCCGTTGCCACTGCCTTGCCACGATCGCTTCTCCTCGACGGCGGCCCTACACCGTAACCACGGCGCGCCACCACGACTCCTCAGTCCGCAAACCCATAGTGCAGCCCGACCCGTGCAACGTTTCAGTGGAGCCCAGACGCGGCGTGCGATTCTATCGGCGAAAGACCCTGTGGGCCAGCCAGTAGCGTAGCACATGGACCCTGCAGTGGCAAAGCGGCGTCTATCTGCTTGACGCCGGCCCCCCGGCTGGCCTATGCTCCAGAGGAGGAAAAGTTCTTATGCGTCGCACACTTCGACCCGCCTTCACCCTCATCGAGCTGCTGGTCGTCATCGCTATCATCTCCATCCTGGCGAGCATGCTCTTCCCCTCGTTCGCCAAGGCCCGTGGCAAAGCCCAAGCCATCGACTGCGTCTCGAACATGAGCCAGCTGGGCAAAGCCATGATGATGTATGCCATGGACTACGACAACCTCTTGCCACCGCAGCCCAATGTCGCCTTCGAGTCTTCGTTCCAGCGACTTGGCGTCTGCGTCGACAATTGGCCCAACACGGCCAACTGGGCAAGTGCTATCTACACTTACTTGGCTAACTACCAGGTCTACGTCTGTCGATCGTCGATCGGTAGTTCGCCGCTGGCCGACTCCACGGTCTACCCGATCTCCTACATCATGAACGGCTGCGCCGCCGGCCGCATGCAAGACGCCGCCGTCGGCACGTCCAACGTCTGCTTGCTGTACGACTGGACCTTCACCGCGAGCTGGGCGGCGACCAACCCCGCTCCTGACCCCTCCGCGCCCGGGGCCTATGTGCGCGCCTACTTCAATGGCCAGTCGACGCACGACGGCCGGATGAATATCCTCTACCTTGATGGCCACGTAAAGAACGTCTTGGAGAGCACCTTCGCCAACGACATCTGGAACGGACCCGTCGGGAACATGTTCTACTTCTAAGGCCTAGCGGAGCGCCCGAGATGCTCGACCAACTGCGCAATGATCCCATGGTCGCCGGCTCTGTCTGGCGCCTGCTGCTCTTCCTCTTCGCCCTGGTCCTCTGGCTGCTCCTGCGCAGCGAGGATTCGGACCACGAATGGTGGGGCGAGACGATGGTCAAGTTCAAGCTGTCGGGTGACCCCTACTCCGCCGTGGACTCGAGTCGGACGCTGTTCAAGTGGCTCACCATCGTCATGTTGGTGGTCAACATCTGGCACGCGGGCAACCTCGTCTACCGGCGACACCCCGCCTTTGCCAAGACGATCCAAACCGATACCACCCAGCCCGCCGACTTGCCGGAGGGCTACGGCGCGGGCGGCGGCGGGCGTATGGTCCCCGGGCGCGATGCGCCGACTGGCGGCGCCCCAGCCGGTGGCGGCGGAGGTCGGCTGGGCGGGCTCGAACTCGACGACTAGCGGCCGCTAGACCGAGCCTACACACCGAGCCAGTTCAGCACCGCCTGGATCTGCTCATCCCAGTAGCCCCAGCTGTGGTCGCCCGGGCCTTCCCGGTACTCCAGTTCTAGGCCGAGCTGTTGCGCGTGGTCGCGGAAGTCCAGGTTCTCCTGGTAGAGGAAATCCTCCTGCCCGCACCAGGCGAACAGCCTCGGCCGTGGCCCCTTGCCCACGACCCGCTCGGCCAGAGCGAACAGGTCGTTGTCGCTGCCGGCTACCGTCGCTGGGTCGCCGAAGATGCGCCGCATCTCAGGCTGCCGCTCCTCAATATTGATCCGCCGCCGGACATCCAGCGCGCCCGACAGGCTTGCCCCTGCCGCGAACCGTTCGGGCCGGCCCAGCGCTAGCTTGAACGCGCCGTAACCGCCCATCGACAGCCCGGCGACGAACGTGTCCTCGCGCTCACCCGACAGCGGGAACCAGGTCTCGCACAGGGCCGGCACCTCGTCGGCGAGATGCTCGAAGTATCGCGGCCCGTCGGCCATGTCGGTGTAGAAGCTGCGGTGTGCGTTGGGCATGACCACCGCCAAAGGCAACGGTGCGACATAGCGTTCGATCGAGGTCCGCCGCTGCCAGATGGTGTGGTCGTCGCTCAGACCATGCAGGAGGTAGAGCGCCTTGTACGGGCCCGCCTCGCGCGCTCCTTCCATGCCGATCTGCTGGCGCGTCGGCTGGGGCAGGATCAGGTCTAAGCTGGTGCTCAGGCCGAGCACATCGCTGAAGTAGTTCACATGGAGTAGCGCCATCGTCAGCTCCCCTGCGAGGTCACCTCGTGTTCGTGACCCGCTTGCAGGCCGGGTACGGGCTCCCGTTGGTCCCGCAGCATAACATCCACGTGGATCCGCAGCCGCGGATTGTAGCTGAGGAACCACAGCGTGAAGGTTAGCAGGATGAGCCCGCAGACCAGCATCGCGTGCGGTACGCTGAGCCAGGCGCCGAGCCAGCCCGCCAACACACCACCCAGCGGTACCGTGCCCATCGTGCCCAGCGCGAATAGACTCATCACGCGGCCCCGCTTGTCGTCGTCGACGAGCGCCTGCAGCAGGGTGTTGCTGGCCGCCATCTGCAACATACCGCCGGTACCCGAGAGGATCATCAGCAGCCATGCCTGCCAGTAGGCACGGCTGAGCGCCAGGCCGACGTACGCCGAGGCGAACACCAACGAAGCGAAGGGGATCACCCGCTCCAAGCCGCGCGCGGTGGTCCGGCTGGCCAGGAACATCGCACCCCACAGCGCACCCAGGCCCTGGGCGGTCATCAGCAGCCCATACGATCGCGCGTCGCCCCGCAGGGTCTCGGCGACCAGCTTCGGCAACAGCACCATTTGCGGCGTGGCCAGGAGGCCGGCGGTCGCCACGAGGAGGATGAGCGCGCGCACTGGCACCCGCGTCCAAGCGTAATGCAGCCCCTCCAGCAGGCCTTGGATGTACGGCAGCCGCGAGCCCGGCTTGCGGTCCTCCGGGTCCAGGCGCATCGCGTGCAACGCCCAGAGCACGGCGACGTAGCTCAGCGCGTTGAGGCCAAAACACGCGCCTTCACCAAACCGCGCGATGAGGAAGCCTGCGACCGCCGGACCGACGAGCTTAGCGCCGTTGAAGATGGTCGAGTTGAGCGCGATGGCATTGCCCACGTCGTCGCGCCGGTCGACCATCTGCACGACCATGGCTTGTCGCGCGGGCACATCGAACGCGTTAGCAATGCCGAGCAACGAGCCCAGCAGCACCACCCAGACGGCCTGGAGATTACCGTTGACGATGGACTCGCCGGGCGGCTGGATAGTACCGCTGAGCGTTAGCCAGGCGAGGATCGCCGCCTGCACCGCCGCCAGGCTCTGGGACGCGATGACCACGCGCTTGCGCTCGACGCGGTCGATGACCACGCCGGCCAGCGGCGTCAGCAGCACCGAGGGCAAACGCGAGGCGAACGCGCTCAGCCCAAGCCACCAGGTCGACCCGGTCAGCCGATAGACCAGCCAGCTGGTAGCGACGATCTGCAGCCAGGTGCCGATGAGGCTGATGGCCTGACCCGTGAAAAACAAGCGGTAGTTACGTGACCGCAGGGCGCGCAGCATCTCGCGCAGGCGCTGCTCGCCGCGCAACCGCCGCCGCCTTGAGTGTGGCGCCGTCGACATCTAGCTCACCGTCACGCCTTAGCCCCCTCCGCTTCGGCCACCGCCACGTGCCAGCGCACCCAGTCGGCCCAACGCTCGGTCCACAAGCCGACGAACGCCTCCACGTCCTCGGTCAGCGTACCATCTTCATGGAATGAGGCGGGCGCGATCTGCAAGTATGCTTCGGGCTGCGACATGACGCGCACGTCAAGGCAACCAAGGACCTGGCGCAAGTGCAGCTGCGCGGCCATCGCGCCGCCGCGGCCCGGCGAGCAGCCCAGCACACCCCCGGGCTTTCCCGCCCAGACACTCTTGCCGTACGGCCGACTGGCGTGGTCGAGGGCGTTCTTCATCGCCGGTGTGGTCGACCGGTTGTACTCCGGCGTGACGAATAGCAGCCCGTCCGAGGCGGCGATCTGCTCGCGGAAGGCCTCCACCGAGGCCAGCTGCCCATCGTCGTCGTTGTACAGCGGCAGCGCGCCGAGGTCCGGGTAGACGAAACGGAAATCGGCCGGCGCCAGGGCCTCAATCGCCGCGGCCAGCCGCCGGTTCAGCGACTCCGCGCGCAAGCTACCCACGATCGCCGAAATCACCAGTTCACTCAATCCACCTCTCCTCGGACCTATGCCTTGATCGCCTGCTGCCGGCGGTCGCCGCGTTGCGGAGTGCTCGCCGCCTGCGAGCGGGCCACGACCTTGGTGATCTCGCGCAGCCAGAGTACGCTCGACGCGACGGCGACGCAGACGACCCAGTCCATGCCGCTCAAGGCGACTGTGCCGAAGCCGTCCTGCAAGAACGGCACGTAGACCACCGCCACCTGCAAGAGCGCGGAGAGCAGTACGGCAGCCAACAGCCACCGGTTGTGCGCCCAGTCCACCGCCGCGCTGCGCAGGTCGGAGCGCGCACAGAACACATTGAACAACTGGAACAGGATTAAGGTCGTAAAGGCTCTGGTCCGAGCATAGCCCACTTCGCCCTGCCCTTCAATCAGGCCACCGGGCAGCGAGGCGTCGAGGACCAGCAGCGTGCCGGCCGCCATGATCAGCCCGACCCAAGCGATGCCACTCCACATCCGCCCGGTCACGACGCCCTCGCCGTGGACCCGCGGCTTGTGGTGCATCACCTCCGGCGGCGCTGGGTCGACACCGAGCGCTAACGCCGGCGGGCCATCGGTGACTAGGTTGATCCAGAGGATCTGCGTCGCCAGCAAGGGCGCGACTAGGCCGTCCGAGCCGCCGGTTAGACCCAGTTGGTCAGCCAGCACCACGCCGCCGAACATGGTCAGCACCTCGCCGATGTTCGACGAAAGCAGGAAGCGCAAGAAGCTGCGAATGTTGGCGAAAATGGTCCGCCCGACCTCGACGGCCGCGACGATGGTCGCGTAGTTGTCATCCGCGAGAACCATGTCAGCGGCTTCCTTGGACACGTCCGTGCCGGTGATGCCCATCGCCACGCCGATGTCCGCCGCGCGCAGCGCGGGGGCATCGTTGACCCCATCGCCGGTCATCGCCACCGACTCTCCCGTGGCCTGCAGGGCGGTGACCAGGCGCAGCTTGTGCTCGGGGTTGACCCGCGCGTAGACCGCCTGCGTCGCGGCCACGCGGCGCAACTCGGCATCGCTCAGCCGGTCCAGGTCGGCGCCGGTCAGCGCCTTCGGGTCCTTGGTCAAGCCCAGCTCGACCGCAATCGCCCCGGCGGTCAACGGGTGATCACCGGTGATCATCAGCGAGCGGATTCCCGCCTCCTGGGCGACCTTGACCGCTGCCGCGACCTCGGGCCGCGGCGGGTCGATCATGCCCACCAGGCCGAGCCAGGTCAGCTCGGTTTCGATCGACTCGTCTGGCTCGTGCGGGTCCTCGACCTCGCCCTCTGGCAGCCGCCGCCAGGCGCACCCCAGTGTCCGCAACGCCTGACCGGCGAGCTGCCGGTTGATCTCCAGGATCTCGGCGCGTCGCTCGTCGCTCAGCGGCTCCACTTGGCCGCCGCGCAGCTCGTGGCTGCAGAGGGCGAGCAGGACGTCCGGCGCGCCCTTGGTCAAAAGCAGCAGCTCGCCCGGCGCGTCGGCGTCGCGCTCAACCGTGCTCATCCGCTTGCGCTCGGAGCTGAACGGCACCTCGCCCACACGGGTCAGCTGGGCGCCGGCGCCCTCGTCGAGGCCCTTGGCCGCGACGACGAGCAGCGCACCTTCGGTCGGGTCGCCGGCCACGCGCCAAGCGCCGTCCTGCTCGCGCCACGTCGCGTTGTTCGCCCGCTCGCCGACCAGGAGCACGGCCTGCACCTCGGCTGTCTGCGCGGCGTCGGCCAGCGGCCGACTGTCCACGGTCAGCTCGCCCGCTGGGTCGTAGCCGGTGCCACCAACGGCCACCTGGCCCGCGGCGGTGATGATCGTGCGGACGGTCATCTCGTTGCGCGTCAGCGTGCCGGTCTTGTCGGAGGCGATGACCGTCGCCGAGCCGAGCGTCTCGACTGCCGGCAGCCGCCGCACCACCGCCCGTCGTTCGGCCATCCGCCGCACGCCCAACGCGAGTGTCGCGGTGACCACCGCCGGCAGCCCTTCGGGCACCGCTGCCACAGCCAGCGCCACACCCAGAATCAGCACCTCGACCATGCGGCTCGTCTCGTGGACGTCGCCGGCAAGCAGCAGCGTGGCGACCATCAGCACGGCGACCGCAACCACAATCAAGCCAAGCTTCTTGCCCGTGCGGTCCAGCTCACGCTGCAACGGCGTCTGGTCCGCCTTAGCCTCGTCCAGTAGCTCAGCGATGCGGCCCATCTCGGTGGCCTGGCCCGTCGCCGTGACGACGGCAAGGCCGCGGCCATACGTCGTCGCCGTGCCGCTGTAGACCATGTTGCGCCGATCGCCCAGGCTGCTGTCACCCTCGAGAGTCGCCTCGTCCTTGTGCACCGGCACGCTCTCACCGGTCAGCGCCGCCTCGGCCGCTTGAAGGGCAATAGCATCGACCAGCCGCCCGTCCGCCGGCACGGTGTCGCCCGCCTCCAGGACAACCAGGTCGCCCGGCACAAGCTCGGCGGCGGGCAGGCGGCGGGTCTGGCCGTCGCGGATGACCGTCGCCTCGGCGGCCGACATTTGGCGCAGGGCGGCGACCGACTGCTCCGCGCGCGCCTCCTGCACGAAGCTCAGGATCCCGTTGAGCAGGACGATGCCGAGGATGACGATCGTCTCGATCGGTGCGGCCGACTCCCGTTCGGCCGGTGTCACCCAGACGACGAAGGAGAGCGCGGCGGCGACCAGCAGCAGGATGGTCAGCGTGTCCGAGAACTGCCGCAGCAGCTTGCGCCAGGCGGGCTCAGCCGGTTTGGCCCGCAACTCGTTGGGGCCGTACGTGGCACGGCGACGCTCGATCTCGGCCGCGGCCAGCCCGCGGGTCGCATCCGTGCCGAGCGCCGCGACGACGTCCTCCGCGCTGCGTAGATGGGCGTCATCGATCCGCGCTGCGGCCATGACCGGTCTCCTCGTCGTCTCAGTCGATCAGCACCACCCGGTGGTAGCGCTTCTTGCCCGCGCGCAACAGGATCCCCCCGTCGCGCACATCGGCAAGGTCGACCACGCGGTCCAGCGTGTCAACGCGCTCCTCGTTCAGGTAACAGCCGCCCTGCTCGACCAGTCGCTTGACCGCTGACCGCGACGCGGCGAGGCCAATCTGGCAGAACAGGTCCACAATCGTCAGTGTGCCATCGAACTGTGCCGCACGTAATTCACTGGTCGGCGCACCCTCGCCCGGTGCCCCGCCGCCGCCAAACAGCGCTTTCGCCGCATCGCGCGCGCGATCAGCCTCGGGCGCGCCGTGGACCAGCGCGGTGACCTCCCAGGCCAGCCGCCGCTTCGCCTCGTTCAATGCCGCACCCTCAACCGCGCAGAGCTCGGTGATCTCATCGAGGCTGAGGAAAGTAAACAGCTTCAGGCACTTGGCGATATCGCGGTCGTCAAGGTTGACGAAGTACTGGTAGAAGTCGTACGGGCTGGTCTGCGCCGGCGACAGGTACAGCGCGCCGTGCTCGGTCTTGCCCATCTTCTGCCCGCTCGCGGTCGTCAGCAGCGGCGCACAGAGCACCCCCGCCTCCGCGCCCTCGACCCGGCGGATCAGGTCCATGCCCGCCAGACAGTTGGCCCACTGGTCGCTCCCGGCGCATTGCAGCAGGCAACCGTGGGTGCGGTAGAGATGCAGGAAGTCATAGGCCTGGAGCAACTGATAGCTGAACTCGAGGAAGGTCAGCGGTTGGTTGTCGTCGAGCCGGGTGCGGTAGATCTCGAGGGTGAGCATCTGGTTGACGCTGAACAGGCGGCCGTAGTCGCGCATGAACTCCAGCCAGCTTAGTTCCCAGAGCCAGTCGGCGTTGTTCAGCACCAGCCCGCGACCATCGTCGAACTCGAGGAACCGCACCAGCTGCTCGCGCTGGCTGGCGACGTTGGCGTCGACGTTCTCGCGCGTCAGCATGGGCCGGCTCGTGCTCTTGCCGCTGGGGTCGCCGATCATGCCGGTGCCGCCGCCCGAAAGGACGATCGGCCGGTGGCCCGCCTGCTGTAGGTGGGCCATCATCATCACCGGCACCAAGTGGCCGACGGTCAGGCTCGGGCCGGTTGGGTCGAAGCCCGTATAGTAGGTGGTCGGCGTCGAAAGCATCTCGCGCAGGCGGACCTCGTCACTCATCTGATGCACAAAACCGCGCGCTACCAACGTGTCTAGTATGTGCTCGCCGCCACTCATCAAGTCCACTCCTTTGACCTAGTATCGCACGGGATCGCCGCAGGGGTCACGCCCGCGCCAGCCGATTCTGCGCTTGCCAGCGACGCTGGCTTCGGTCTATGCTCGGCGCGGAGTGGGTCGATGGCCGGGCTGAACGCCGAAGTCCAATTGGACAGCCAACGCGTCTACGACGGGCGGATTGTACGCCTCGACGTGGACACCGTCCGGCTCGCCGGCGGCGGCGAGAGCGTGCGCGAGGTCGTCCGCCACGGTGGCGCGGCGCTAGTCATTCCGGTCGATGCCGAGGGCCAGGTCACGCTCATCCGCCAGTTCCGCTACGCCACCGGCCAGGTACTGCTCGAAGCGCCCGCCGGCGGCCGCGACGGCGAAGAGCCGCCGCTTGCTTGTGCTCAGCGCGAACTGGCCGAAGAGACCGGCCTAGGCGCGGGCGAGTGGGTCGAGCTGGGCCACTTCTACACCACCCCCGGTTTCACCGACGAGATCATCTGGGTCTTCCTCGCGCGCGACCTGCGGCCGGTCAGCGGCTTCGCAGCCGACCACGACGAGGAGATCGAGATCGTCCGCATGCCGCTAGCCGAGGCGCACGCGCGCGCGCTACGCGGCGAGATCCTCGATGCGAAGACCGTCTGCGGGCTAGTCTGGGCGGGGGCGCGGCTCGCCGCCGGCCCGTAACGAGTTCGCTAGGCATAGAACTCTGAATAGTGGGTAAATGAGCGTTAATCGGTCCGGCCAGCGCGGGCCGTTACTACTGTCTTAGCTAGCGGCAATAATGGTAGGTCTAACGTGATGGACGACGCGAATTCGCGTGATTCGGTGGAAACGGCAGCAGGAGCCCGCCTGACGCGCCAGCAGGTCGAGGCTCGCCTGCCCGACCTGGCGGGTGCCGTCTGCGACGGTCTCAACCTCGCTGGGATGGAGCTTGATGGCGCCAACCTCATCGGCGCGTCGTTCTTCGGTGCCGACCTGCGCGGCACCAGCCTGCGTGGTGCGAAGGTCCGCGGCGCCGACCTCCGTGGCGCCGATCTGCGCGGCGCGCTGCTCGAGGCGGTCGAGCTGCGGCGCGCCGTGATCGACGACTCCACCCGCCTCGATGACCGCGTCCGGCTGGCGCTGCTGCTGGCCACGACCAGCGAGACCAACACCGCCGCGGGCATGGACTTCAACGGCCTTGGCCTCCAGTCCGCCGACCTGCGCGCGGCGGTCCTCCGCGGTGCCTCGTTGCGCGCTGCCTGGCTCCAGGGCGCGACGCTGGTCGAGGCGGACCTGACCGGCGCCAGCCTCTCGTGCGCCAATCTCGGCGGCGTGCAGGCGCGTGGCGCGGTGCTCGTCGGCGCCGACCTCTCATGGGCCGATCTGCACGGTGCGGCGCTCGTCGGTGCGATCCTCTCGCAGGCCAACTTGCGCGGCGCGAACCTCAGCGGCGCGGACCTCGGCGGCGCCGACCTGAGCGGTGCGGACCTGTCGCTGGCCAATCTCGGCGGCGCGAACCTGCGCGGCGCCAACCTCTCTACCGCGACGCTGCGCGGCACGTTCGTCCGCGGCGCCACCTACGCAGCGGCCGGCCGTGACGCGACCCAGTTCCCGGTTGATTTCGAGCCCGTCGCGGGCGGGTTGCTGGCCCTGGCCTAGGGGCTCGGCGGCTGCGTGCTACAATCCCCGCCGGGTGGTGGCATGGATGATATCGATCACCTGATCGATCGGCTCCTCGGCGATCAGGACACCGAGTCCGAGTTCGGCCGGGTACGGTCCTATCGGCTCTGTGTCCGCTTCGCGGAGGAGGCCCTGGCGAAGGACCGTCGCTGCAACGCCTTCCTCCTCCGCGCCGCCGAGCGCCTGGGCCAGGCACCGATGGCCCTGCCGGTCGTCTTCAACCGCGTTGCGCTGCCCGAGGCCGCGCGCGCCTGCTTCTACATCCACGAGGACGACGGCCCCGTGCTGGTCGGCAATCGCGACGGCCTGCGCTACCTCGCCGCACTGCTCGCCGAGCTGGCCGAGGCTCCGGTGCCGGGCGAGTCGATCTACCTTGACCCCGATTTCGAGCCGTTCGTCGGCGATAGCGACGGGCTCCTGGTCTACGCCGAGAACGAGGACTGGTTCGCGGCGCTCGACGACGGGCGCGAGGACGAGCTGGCGGCCGAGTGGGAGGCGGAGGTCACCGCGCGGATCATGAACCCGGCGCACATCGTCGCCCTGCAGTTCGAGCGCCAGCTGCCCCTCCCGCTGGCCCTCTGCCCGCACCGCATTTACCGCGTCTACCACGTCGGTGAGATCACCCCCGCGACAGATGCCGACGTGCCCCGTCTGCTCATCCGCCCGAGCAGTGACCGCCTCCGCGTCCTCGCCCTGCGCGACGACGACGGGCAGCCGGTCCAGCTGATCGTCGACCTCGACGATCTCGCGCTAACCTTCTACTACCCGTGGCATCTGGAGCAGTTTGCCGAGGCCTTCGCACCGGACGGGACCAGCGACGCGAAACAGCGTTGACATCTGCGCACGCCCGCGCTATACTCCGCTTGCTTATCCAAGCAAGGAGCCGTAGCTCAATCGGTTAGAGCGCTGGCCTGTCAAGCCAGAGGTCGCGGGTTCAAGTCCCGTCGGCTCCGTCCCTACCGCCGTGCCAGACTTGGTGCGGCGGTTTCTTTTTGTGGCGCGGCTACGTGCTAGAGCCGCAAGATCCTACCCAGCTTCGGTCACAGGCTGGACCGGCCGACTCTGGGGTGCGCCTAGGCCTTCGCCAGCGTCTCTCGCGGCGCTGCGCGACTTCGGCAGACGCGGCCCGCAGACCCGCTTGCCGTCGAGCGGCGCTAGCTGGAGGCCAACCCCGCACGCCGGCGGCGTGCCCCAAGTGCCCCAAACGCGTTTGCCCGCGTCCCTTGCGCCGTATAATCGAGGCAGACTGCGCCGCCTCGCCTGCGGCCGGTGCTACCGGGAGGAGTACTGTGGGCAGGGATCTGAACGCCGAACTCGCGGCCAGCGCGGATCAGGCGCGCGCCGCATTTGACCATGCTGACGCCGCGCGTGAGACCGCCTACCGCCTCCAGCGCGAGGTGACGCGCGCCGCCGCCAGCGCCATCCGCGCCCTCCACCGCCGCGCCCCCGCGGAAGCTGCCACCGAACTGGCCGAGTGCCAGGCCCTCGCCGCACAGCTCAACGCCGCCGCCCGGCCCTGCCCCGCGGTCTACTGGACCGGCTTCGTGCTCGATGCCCAGAAGGAGGTCGCCGAGGCCGCCCTGCTCGCCGCCATCGTCGCCGACCAGCCGCTGCCCACCGCCGACCAGCTGGACATCGAGACCGCACCGTGGCTCAACGGCCTGGCCGAGGCGGCCGGCGAGCTGCGCCGCTACGTCCTCGACGAACTGCGCGCGGAACGGTATGAGCGCGCCGAGACGCTGATCGACGCGCTGACCGCGATCTACGACTGCCTGGTTGGCTTCGACTACCCCGACGCCATCCTGCTCGGGCTCAAGCGCCGGCTCGATATGGTCCGCGGGGTGATGGAGCGCACGCTGAGCGACGTGGCGACGACGGTGCGCGACGCCAAGCTGCTCGCGGCCCTGGCCGCCGCCGCCGAGCGCGCCGATGGCTAGCGGCGGGGACCTGGCGGGGCGGATCCGCGCGCGGCGCGAGCGCTGCGGGTTGAAGCAGGCCGACCTGGCCGCGGCCCTGCGCGTCTCGCCGCAGGCGGTCAGCAAGTGGGAGCGCGGCGAGAACGCGCCGGACCTGAGCCTGCTGCTGCCGCTCGCCCAGCTGCTCGACGTCTCAGTCGACTGGCTGCTCGGCGCCTACGACGACCCGCGCGAGGTCTTCGACGCGACGGTCGTCGCCACTGGTGTGCAATCGGCGCGCCAGGTCGCCGCCACGCTCGCCCCGCGTGAGCTGGCCCGCTGGGCCAACGGCATCTGCTACCACGTAACCGAAGCATTCGTCGCCCAGCACGGCCTGCCGGTCAAGACGATCGGCGCGGGCGGCGTGGTCGGCCTCTTCTCCGGCCAGGACCACGCCCAGCGGGCCCTGACCGCCGCGCTGGCCGCCGCCGCGATGACCACCGAGGCCAAGCTCAAGATCGGGCTGGCCAGCGGCGAGGTCTACTTCGGGCCCCTCGGCCACCCCGAGCACGCCCGGCCCGACGTGGTCGGCCAGGCGTTCGTGACCGCCTTCCTCATCCGCGACTGGGGCGCTGAACATACCGCCTCGGGTGTGGTAGTCTGCTCCTCGACAGCTGACCGTCTGCCCGCTGACCCGCGCCTGGGATCGGCCGCGACCGTCGAGCTGCCCGGTGTGCGTGCGCCGCTGCGGCTCCATCCGGCGCGGCGGGTCGAAGATCGTGAGGGTTGAAGTGAACGATAGCTTTGGTGTACGACGGACGTTGACGCTCGGCGGGACCGAGTACCAGATCGCCAGCCTTCCGGCCCTGGGTGACCTGCGGCGCATGCCCTACTCGCTGCGCGTCGTGCTCGAGAGTCTGCTCCGCCTCGAGGACGGCCTGAACGTCACACCGGCCCAGATCCAGTCCATGCTCGACTGGCGGCCGGACGCGCCGCCACAGGGCGAGATCGCCTTCACCTCGGGCCGTGTGCTGCTCCAGGACTTCACCGGCGTGCCCGCGGTCGTCGACCTGGCCGCCATGCGTGACGCCATGGCCGCTCTCGGCGGCGACCCGCAGCGCATCAACCCGCTCGTCCCCTGCGAGTTGGTTATCGACCACTCGGTGCAGGTCGACTCGTTCGGCGGCGCCGACTCGCTGGCCGCCAACATCGAGCGCGAGTACGAGCGCAACCACGAGCGCTACGCCTTCCTCCGCTGGGGTCAGACCGCCTTCGACAACTTCCGCGTCGTCCCGCCGGGCCAGGGCATCTGCCACCAGGTCAATCTCGAACACCTCTCGCGCGTGGTCATGACCGGCCGCGACCGCCAGGGCGTCCTCTGGGCCTACCCCGACTCGCTGGTCGGCACCGACAGCCACACGACGATGGTCAACGGCCTCGGCGTGCTCGGCTGGGGCGTCGGCGGCATCGAGGCCGAAGCCGCCCTGCTCGGCCAGCCCATGTCGATGCTCGTGCCCGAGGTCGTCGGCGTCCGCCTGACCGGCGCCCTGCAGCCCGGCGCCACCGGCACTGATCTTGTCCTGCTGGTCACCCAGCAGTTGCGCCAGCTCGGCGTCGTCGGCAAGTTCGTCGAGTACTTTGGGCCCAGCGTGCGCCACCTGACCATCGCCGAGCGCGCGGTCGTCTCCAACATGTCGCCCGAGTACGGTGCCACCTGCGGCTTCTTCCCCGTCGATGCGGTCTCGCTGGCCTACCTCGCCTTCACCGGCCGCCCCGCCGAGCAGATCGCGCTGGTCGAGGGCTACCTCCGCGAGCAGCAGCTGTTCGTCGACGAGTCCTCGCCCGAGCCCGAGTTCACGACCGTCCTCGAGCTCGACCTGAGCACCGTCGAGCCGAGCATGGCTGGCCCCCGCCGCCCCCAGGACCGCCTCGCGCTGGCCGATGTGCGTGACAGCTTCGCGCCGATGGCGCCCACCCCGCCGCACCAGGCGAGCACCGAGCTGGCCGGCGAGGAGGTCACGCTGACCGACGGCATGGTCGTCATCACCGCGATCACCTCCTGCACCAACACCAGCAACCCCGCCCTAATGCTCGGCGCCGGCCTGCTGGCCAAGAAGGCGATCGAGCGCGGCCTGCAGCGCCAGCCGTGGGTCAAGTCCAGCCTCGCGCCGGGCAGCCAGGTGGTCACCGACTACCTCGCCGCCGCCGGCCTGCAGACCTACCTCGACCAGCTCGGCTTCAACCTCGTCGGCTACGGCTGCACGACCTGCATCGGCAACAGCGGCCCGCTCCTGCCCGCCGTCTCACAGGCGATCACCGACGGTGACCTGGTCGTCGCCAGCGTCCTCAGCGGCAACCGCAACTTCGAGGGCCGGATTCACGCCGAGGTCAAGGCGAACTACCTGGCCTCGCCGCTGCTCGTCGTCGCGTACTCGTTGGTCGGACGCATCGATGTCGACCTGAGCCGCGACCCGCTCGGTCACGACCCGCAGGGCAACCCGGTCTACCTGGCCGACATCTGGCCCAGCCAGGAGGAGGTCGCCACGGCGATCGGCGGCGCGCTGAGCCCCGAGGCCTTCGCCGCGCGGTACGCCGACGTCTTCACCGGCGATCAGCGCTGGGAGCAACTGGCCTCGCCCGAGGGCGACCTGTACGTCTGGCAGAGCGAGTCGACCTACGTCAAGCACCCGCCCTACTTCGACGGCCTGACCCGCGAGCCGAGCCCGACGCCGAGCCTCAGCGGCCTCCGCGTCCTGGCCAAGCTGGGCGACAGCGTGACCACCGACCACATCTCGCCCGCCGGCGCGATCGCCCGCAGCAGCCCCGCCGGCCGCTACTTGCTCGAGCGCGGCGTCACGGTGCCCGACTTCAACAGCTACGGCTCGCGCCGCGGCAACCACGAGGTCATGGCCCGCGGCACCTTCGCCAACATCCGCCTGCGCAACCTGCTCTGCCCCGGCACCGAGGGCGGCGTCACCCGCCACCTACCCAGCGGCGAGCAGATGAGCATCTACGACGCCGCCGAGCGTTACATCGCCGAAGGCACCGGCCTGCTCATCCTGACCGGCCGCGAGTACGGCTCCGGCAGCTCACGCGACTGGGCGGCCAAGGGGCCGAAGCTGCTGGGGGTCCGCGCGGTGCTCGCCGAGAGCTACGAACGCATCCACCGCAGCAACCTGGTCGGCATGGGCATCGTCCCGCTACAGTACCTCGACGGTGAGAGCGCCGAGACGCTGAACCTGAGCGGCGAAGAGACCTACACCATCGGCGAGGTCGGCGCCGGCGCCAAGGAAGTCGAGATCACCGCCGTCGGCATCGACGGCAGCATCAAGACTTTCCGCGCCCGCGTCCGCATCGACACCCCGGCCGAAGTCGAGTACTACCGCCACGGCGGCATCTTGGAGTATGTGCTCCGGTCGCTGTTGGACTAGGGGTTCATCGTGAAGTCGTAGTAGTCGCGCTCGATGGCGCGGTAGTTGGCATCAAGGCGCGGTCCGAGCAGAAGGATCGCACTCAGCCGCCGCGCCATCGACGTGAACTCGCGCATCTCGGCGGTCAGCAAGGCCCGGCCCAGAAGCGGTAGTTCGCGGTAGCTCAGCCACTTCTTAAGCACCTGGTATCCACCGATACACATCTCCCAGACCGTGCTTGGGATGGCGCCCCAGTAGGCCGCGTCGTTCAGATACACATCGACCACGGTCGCGCCGAGCAGCTCGCACGCGGTCTCCTCATCAAGCTCGTACTCCCGCGCGGTCAGCGCCAATGCCGCCCGCTCCTCAACGGAGTAAGCGCGCACCTCGGCCCGACCGCGCCGCGGCATGACCACTCCGCCCTGCCCCGCTCCGCCCCAACCGGCCGTCAGCTCGAGGTCCTCCGCGCGCAACTGACCACCCGCGACTGCCCGGGGCACCGCGACCCAGTCGATGAGGGGCAGCGCGTCCGCGGCGCCACCGGGGACCTGCGCTTCAGGCTCAAGGAGCCCCGCGAGTTGCCGCCCGAGGCGCGCGGACTCGTTCAGAGTCGCTAGGCTGTTCGGTAGCGGCACACGCGGCCAATCCCCCCGTAGACCGTCCTCCTGCTCAGCCAAGTACGCGGGCGTATAGGTCACCGCCAACGCATGGAGCCAGGGCGCCGCCGCGGTCGCATCACAGCGATCCGGCTCGGGCGCACCAAGCTTCGTCAGCCAGCGACGTGCCGCTGCGGACAGGTTCGCGCGCGTGGCCAGGCCCGTCCTGCTGCCGTGCGGCGAGTCGCCAAAGTCGAGCGAAGTTTGGCCGCCAGGGCCAGTCTGAGCGGTCACCAGGAGCATCGGCGCATAGTACGCGTGCGTGCGCACCGCCTGATCGTTGCCGAGGGCACTCGTCAAATAGGCCGGGTAGCCCTCAATCTGAGCCACACGCTGCTTCCGTGATACGAACGACGCATTGCCAGGAAAGACGTTAGGAAGATAGGTAGGCCGCGGCTCGTTCCACAGCGGGCGCACGAGCGACGTGTAGCACCAGCGGTGGTCC
Organism: Armatimonadetes bacterium UBA5419; assembly: GCA_002409445.1. Taxonomy (GTDB): domain Bacteria; phylum Armatimonadota; class UBA10988; order UBA10988; family UBA10988; genus UBA10988. The sequence goes on from DHNJ01000309.1 coordinate 34,675, forward strand.
ATGGCCGTCTGCAGCCAGGGCTTGATCGCGTCTTGACTGAACTGCTCCACGGCCAATACGCGCTCGCGAGCCATCCGCGCATCGAAGCGCGCCCAGTCCTGCGTGTAGCCATGGCCCAGCGCGGCCAGTTCGGCCCACTCGAGGTCGCGGTCGTAGTAGGCCTTCATCCGGTCGACGAGCGCGGTGCGGTCGATGTCGATGAGCGCTCCCCCACGCTTCTCCAGCAGCCCACAGTACGGCTCTTCCGCGGCCAGTTCCGCGACCGAAGGCCACCGCCGGTAGTCCGCCGAGACCGCTGCGGGCCGGAAGGAGAGGCGCGTCGCTGGTTCTGGCTGGACCACGACGTACGGATGACCATCCTCCAGGCTCTCCGGTGAGACGGTGGTCGCCAGGAGATCCGCGCCTTTGGTAGTGCCCCAGAACTCACGCAGCCGCACATCGGCCCGCGGGCGGCGGTTACTGGCCCTGACGAGCAAACTCACAGCGGTGCCCACGCGAATCCCAGCACGGTTGAGTGTGGTCGAGAAGACGCTGGGGTCGGGCGCGCCCCAGGGTGTTAGCTTTCCCGTCCGCCGGCTGTCGCCGTTGAGGCTGTCGAACCAGAGCAGGTCGAAGCTCCGCAGCAGCTCCTGGCGCATCGCGACAAACGATGGATCGCCAAGATACGAGAAATTGCTGATATAGCACACCACACCGCGACCCGTCGCTGCAATCCGGCGCTCCGCCAAGCGGAAGAACCTGACGTACAGGTCGTCGAGGTTGTACTTCTTGACGCCCCACGTCTCGGCGAGACCCGTCTTGTAGGGCTCGACCAGCCCGCCTTCCTCCTCGGGGCTGATGCCTGCGAACGCGTTGTAGGGCGGGTTACCGAGGACAACGAGGATCGGTGCCTCGCGTTTCACTTCGGCCGCGGCGTCTGCTTCCTCCTGCAATTCGGGCCACAGCGACGGTTGGCGCGGCTCGGTCGAGGCCGCCCAGCCGGTCAGCGAGTTGGTCAAGTAGACGCCCGCGCGCTCCTTGGGACTCAAGGGCGCACCAAGTTCGGTCAACAGCAAGCCGAGCTGCAAGTGCGCGACCACGAACGGCGCGGGCAGGATCTCGAACCCGTGGATCCGGCTTTGGACCGCCTGCCGCAGCTCCTGACCGACCAACGCCTCCTCGCCGCGTTCACGCAGCGTGCGATCGATGCGCCGCAGCACCGCGACCAGGTAGGCACCCGTGCCGCAGCAGGGATCGAGGACATGAACCAGCGGGTCGGCCAGCCCGGCGCGAACGCCCAGTTCCTCGCGCAGCACGCGGTCCACGCGCTCAACTTGGTAGTCGACGATTTCCTGCGGCGTATACCAGACGCCCAGCTCTTTGCGCAGTTGAGGGTCGTAGGCGGCGAGGAACGGTTCGTAGAAGTACTGGACCGCTTGCTCGGCGTCGAACTCGGCGAAGAATGCCGCGCGATCTACTCGATCGAGGACTTCCGTGGTCCAGTCCAGAATCTCCGTCAAACCCAGCGGTCCAAGCGTCCCATAGCCGGCCAGGTGCTCGTAGAGGCGTTGGAGCATGGGCACATGAAGCGTGCGGCCGGCGGCCGCCCAGTCAAATCGCTCGTCCGGTGCGGGGTTGCCTCGGACCCACATGACCCACGCCGAGAAGACGCCGTAGAACAACGTCTGAACCAGCGTGGCCCGGAAAAACCGCTCCCCCTCCGGCCCCTCGAAAGTCATGCCGAGCGCCTGTTCGAGCGCCACCCGCAAGCCAGCGAGGCGGTCGAGCCTGCTCGCGTCGATCCGCGCCTTCGCCTCCCGCGCATACGAGGCCAGGTACCACGCCACATCGGCCGGCGCGGACAGCGGTGCACGCCGCAGGAGGACCCGTTTGAGGTAGTCCTCGAACCTGCTCGAGGCCTCTGCTCTACCCCGTTCGCCACTCGCCGCAAAGTGCCAGAACGCTGCTTCATCGGCCGCTAGCGTGTAGCGTTCGCCGAGCCGTGGGCCGCCACCACCGCCCTTCTCCACGACCACGAAATCACGCAAGTTGGAGACCAGGACCTGGCCGTAAAGGCCGAGGTACTGCTGGACCTGCGCGCTCTTGGCAACCGCCAGCACATCAGCACTCGGTGACTTGACCTCAAGCGCGCCGCGCGAGGGCATAGCGCCGGGCAACGGCGTCTGGTCACCTCGCTGCACCTGGTCGCGACTGAAGAAGCCGCCGTCCGGGATGCCCGCGCCCCGGTTCGCGAGGTTGATAACGCAGTGGACGCGTGGTTTGAGTTGGGCGCCAACGCCATCAAGCAGCACCTCCAGCGCCCCGTAGTAGCTAGTCTCCGGCACCGCGGCGCCCGTCCCTCGGATCTGGAGGAGGCTGGTCAGATACTGCTCAAGCAACGTCACGTGTCACACTCCCCCACTCCTACCCCTCCGCCAGCGCCGCCGCCAGCCAGTCGATCTGGCGCGCGCGCTGCGCTTGGCCGCCGCCTTCGTGCTTGTTATAGGGGTAGATGGCCATCTCCTTGGCGCTCGCCGGGCAGGCGTTGTAGGCGGCGTAGACGGTGGATGGCGGACAGACGTCGTCCCACAGACCCACGCTCCAGAGGTGACGGCTGGCGGGGTTGATGCGCGCGGCGAAGTTCAGGCCGTCGTGGTAGCTCAGGGTGCGGAAAACCTGCTCGACGCTGTCCGGATACTTGGCGCAGTACGCCGCCACCTCGACGTAGGGGCCGGCCGGGCTGATGTTGACCGCGCGTTCGAAGTGGCAGAGGAAGGGCACGTCGGGCATCGCGTACGCGATGCGCGCGTCCAGCCCGGCGACCGCGATGGTCAGCCCGCCGCCCTGGCTCCCGCCCGTCGCGACGAGGCGGGTCGGGTCGAGCTCGGAGCGCCCACAGGCGAAGTCGACCGCGCGTATGCAGTCCGCGTAGACTCGGCGGAAGTAGTAGCCCGCTGGGTCGAGGATGCCGTTGGTCATCCACCCGCCCACCGCGCCGCCCGTGTAGCCCGCCTCCTCGCCGGTCGCCCCAGCCTGCCCCCGCGCGTCGACCGCGACGACCGCGCAGCCCAGCAGCAGCCACGGCAGGTACGCATGCAGCAGCTCGGCACCGCCGCCATAGCCGTGGTAGCAGAGCACCACCGGTAGCGGTCCGTCGGCCGCCGCCGGGCGTAGGTAGAGGCCGCTGATCCGCTGCCCGCCGAAGCCGGCGTAGGTCAGCCGCTCGGCGCGGACACCCTGCAGCGGCGTGGCGATCGGCGTCAGCTCCGGTGCGAGGTCATGGGCGCGGGCTTCGGCCAGCGTGCGGGCCCAGAAGTCGTCGAAGTCGGGCTGCGCGGTGAGCGCGGGTCGGTATTCCTGGAGGACGTCCAGGCCCCAATCGAGAGAAGGCATCGCAGGTCCTTTCAGGGCGGGTGGCTAGGCTCGGGAGATCACCATGTCGGCGCCCAGCTCGGCGGTCAGCAGGCACTCGCGCGGGTAGGCGTGGCCCTTGTGCTGGCGGAAGCCCTCGGCCAGCGGCCGCCCGACCTCCGCACCGCGCCGCTCGGCCCACGAGCGCATGGCAATCACGTACTGGTCGATGCCGTGGTGCGCGCGGAGCCACTCGCGCTGGCTGGCGTGGGCGCAGAGCATCTCAGTCTTCGTGTCGATGCTCGTGGTGATATCGACATACGTCGTCGGCTGGACCATCTGGCCGTAGGGGTCCAGGCCCTCGAGCGGGTCGGCGTAGTACAACCAAGGCACCTGCGCGCCTTCGGGCACAGCGCCGGTCACAGTGTTGGGGATCGGGTAGCCGAACGTCGCGCTGCGGGCCAGCTTGCCGGCCATCTCGTGGTCGACCATGTAGTCGACGAGGCTGTTGGTGATGACCAGCGTCGGCGCGATCTGGCGCATCAGGCTGGTTGTGCGGCGCAGGGTCGGCTCGTCGAACATGATGTACAGGTCGCGGCTCTCCAGGCAGTGGTAGGTGCCGCCGATGACCGCCGCGCCGGCCGCGCCTTCCGCCCGCCGCACCGCCGCGATGGCCTCCGGCCCGAGGTCCATCGACCCGCAGTCGCCCGGCGACATCGTCGCGATATGGACCTCCCAGCCGCGCGCCGCCAGCAGCGCCAGCGTCCCCGCGGCCAGAATCTCGCAGTCGTCGGGGTGCGCCATCAGGCACATCGCCACCCGCCGGGTCAGTTGCTCACTCATGTTCGCGCTCCCGTTCGACAGGTTCGCCCTCCGCCCCGTCTTCCTGCTCCGCGGCCGCACCCGGCGCCCGGAACGCCTGCCGCTCCAGCCGCCGCCGCGGCTCATCCACCCCGCGCCACAGCGTCAGTGCGGCGAGCAGGTAGAACCCCGCGCTCAGGCTCATCAGCGCCGACGGGCTCCAGGCCACCAGCACCGAGCCGACCAACGGGCTGAACAGGCCGACAACGCCGACTGACGTGTTGACCAGACCGGTGTAGGTCGCGCGGCGTTCGGGCTGGGCCAGCTCCATGACCAGCAGCATGGCCGAAATGAAGTCGAAGCCGCTGGTCATGCCGACGAGCAGGAAGACCGGATAGATCCAGGTGGGCGCGGGCGCCATCGCGGCGAGGATGAAGGCGACCGCCGACAGTAGCCAGCCCAAGCCCAACGTCAGTTTGTGGCCCCATCGCGAGGAGATCGTCGCGCAGGCCAGGTTGCCCAGCATCTGGCCGGCCATCATCCAGCCAGTAAACATCGCCGCCGAGCGGTCGGGCAGGTCCCAACGCTGGACCGCGGAGACGGTGAGGAAGGCGACGCTCATCAGTCCGCACGTCGCCAGCACGCGCGCGGCCAGGGCGTTGCGCAGGCTGCGATCGGTGCGCAGGTGCTGCGGCAGCTCGCGGGCGAACTCGCGGTGCGACTGGCGCGGCTTGAGCACCGGGTCGACCGGCTCGCGGGTGAAGATCAGGATCGCCCCCGACATGAGCACGCCGAACGCGCAGACGGCGAAGCACACCACGAAGTTGTAGGGGAAGACCAACGTCTCAAGCAGGCGCGCGCACGGCTCCGCGCAGGCCAGCGCGATGCCCGCGCCGATGACGACCATCCCCGCCAGCAGCCAGCTGCGCACGTTCAGCGGGAAGCAGTTGGCGAGCATGTCCTGCCAGGCGGTGGCGATCAGGCCCGAGCCGAGCTTGTGCCAGGCATAGGCGGTGAGGAACAGCGCCAGCGCCCACTGCGGATGCCGTGGCGCGAGCAGCGCGGCGAGCGGGAAGAAGATGACCGGCACGCGCTCGGTCAACGCGCCGAGATAGACGACGATCGGCTTTTTCTGCGCCAGGCGCTCGACGAAGTTGGAGGTAAACAGTTGCGGCAGCAGCCAGCCCGAGTTCGCCAAAGCGCCGAGCAGCCCGACGGGCCACGCACTGGGCGTCAGCTTGCTGATGAACAAGGGCATCACCGTCGCCGCGGGGGCGAAGCCCATGCCCACCCACCAGAACGCGCCCTCAGCCACGTTCACAAAGACGTTGTGCTTCAGGTGGCGGCGCTGGTACTCCAGACGCTCGGGCTCGGACCAGGTTGGCAGGGGCCGCCGTACGCACAAGATCCACGCGAGGAACGACCGCAAGAACGAGGGGAGTGGCATGGCGCGGCTAGTACCTGCACTCGACACAGGCCTGAGCGAAGGCCTCGAGGTTGGCTGGATCGCCGTGGAAGAAGTGGTCGGATGGGCAGCAGATGTAGCCCGCGTGGTCGCGCGTCGCCTCGAAGCACTCGCGCACCAAGGCCCGCGCGCGCTCCGGCGTGCCGTGCTCGAAACCGGCGTTCTGGTCGAAGCCGCCGATGAAAAACAGCTGCTCGCCGACCCGCGCCGAGGCCGCCGCCAGGTCACAGTCGCCGCCCATCGAGGCCGGCGTCATCGTCTCCAAGCCGTGCGCGCCGTTCCGCGCGACCAGGTCCAGCATGTGCATCAGCCCGCCGCACAGATGATAGACGATGCGCAGCCCGACGGCCTCCAGCGCGGCGTGCTGGCGCTGGTCGTACGGTAGGCAGAACTCGGCGAACAGCGCCGGGCTGATGACCGTGTTCGAGCCCGCGCCGCCCCCGGTCTCGACCATGTCCGCGCGCGTCCCGGCCCACATCTCGGTCACCCGGATCGTCTCCTGCACGATCGTCTCCAGGCAGTAGTGGACGAAGCCCGGCTCGTCCATCGCCCACATGATCGCCGGCTCCGTACCGACCAGGATGCAGAACGACTGCCACGGGCTGCCCTGCCCCGGCGACCAGGGGTGGCTGCGGATGATGCCGCGGTCGCCCAGGCGGTCGTAGGTCTGCCGGACCGGGCCAAGGTCGACGGCCGCCGGTCGTGGGCGGTAGCGCGCCCACAGGTCGAAGTCCCGCACCGACTTGATAAGGTACTCCGTCTGCCAGGCGGTGATCTCGTCCGCGCCGCCGGCCTGGAACAGCTCGCCGCCGGGCGTCACGATGCGCTGGCGCCAGTGCCGCACGCCACGCTCATCGACGCCTAGGTCGGTGTGCTCGACGTGCCAGTCGGCCAGCGCGCGCTCGTCGTAGGTGTAGCCGGGGCTGACGTACATCGCCCAGTCGAGGCCGGGGAAACGCTCGTAGGCCTGCCACCAGTCGGCCCCGCCGAGGTAGTGGTCCAGGTAGTACTGCATCCACCCGTGCACCTGACAGGGCAGGCGGTCGGGCCGCCCGTTGTGGAGAGCCGTCAAGAGCCGTTCACGACCAGTCATCGCCGCGCTCCCAGCGCACCGCCGCGCCGTGCTCCGATGGTACCTCAAGCGACGTCCGGTGTGGTGCCCACCGTCCCCATCCGCTATCATTCCGGCCATGCCCGACCTGTTCTCGCTGGCTGTGCTGCTCGACCCGACTTTCGACCTCGCGCGCAGCTACCCCGCGCGGGCCGAGGCCTGGGGCAGCCAGGGTCTCACCCGCTTCGACGTGCTCGTCCGCCTGGCCCGCGGCTGGTGCGCCTACCTGCCGCCCGACATCGTCATCGAGCAGCTCGTGCCCGGCTTCGTCGACCACCTCCTCGCCGCCCCCGACCCCGACCTGGCCCTGCTCACCTTCGCCCGCATCCAGGAAGACCAGGGCAGCCTCAGCCTGGCCCGCGCCAGCGTCGACGACCCGCGCTTCGGCCACGACCTACTCTTCCTCCTCGGCCTCGGCCACTACAGCGCCGACGCCCTGCGCCGCGAGCCCGGCCTCTCCGACCTGCTGCTCGAGCCGGACCTGTTGGCCCAGCCGATGGACCCGGCGGCCCTGCGGCAGGATGCGGTCGCCACGGTCCGCCGCTTCACCACCCCGCAATCCCGCCGCAACGCCCTGCGCAGTTGGAAGCGCGGCCAATTCGTCCGGATCATCATTCGCGACTGGCTGCTCCACCACTCGCAACAGGTCATCACCGCCGAGATCTCCGCCGTCGCCGACGCCTGCGTCGAGGCCGCGCTGCACGCCGCCGCGCGCGAGGTGCTCGGCGCGGAGACGTTGCCGCGTGGGCTGGCGATCATGGCGATGGGCAAGTGGGGCAGCGCCGAGCTGAACTACAACTCCGACATCGACCTGATCTGCGTCGCCACGCCTGCCGACGGGCTCGGTCTGGCCGACTGGGAGCGGGTCGTCCAGCTGGTCGGCCAGGAGCTGAGCGAGGCGACCGCCGAAGGCCACATCTTCCGCGTCGACCACAGGCTGCGGCCCGAGGGTGAGGGCAGCACGCTTGTCCGCTCGCTGGAGAGCTGCGTCGCCTATTACGCGGACCACGCGCAGGCCTGGGAGGCGCTGGCGCTGACCCGCGTGCGCGCGGCCGCGGGCGACCCGGACATCGGCCGCGCCTTCGAGCAGCTGGCCCAGCGCGTGGCCTTCGGCGCCCGCATGCGCCAGGCCGGCATCGAGTCCCTGCGCGCCAACCGCCGCGCCCTGGAGCACCGTTCGGCCGCCGTGCGCAATGTCAAGGAAGGCCCTGGCGGCATCCGCGACATCGAGTTCTCGACCCAGCTGCTAACCCTGGTCCGCGGCGTGACCGACCCCAGCGTGCGCGAGCGCAACACCTGGACCGCCCTGCGCGCCCTGCGCCGCGCCGGCGCCATCAGCTACGCTGAGGAGCAACAGCTGGGCGAGAGCTACGACTTCCTGCGCCGCGTCGAGCACCTGCTGCAGCTGCAGCCCATCGCGCCGACCACCGTCCTGCCCGACGAGCCGGCGGCGCTGCGCCGCCTGGCCCGCGCCATGGGCTACCGCGCCGGCCGCGCCGGCACCGCCGGCCAGCGCTTCCTCAGCACCTACTCCAGCCACACCGAACGCACCCGCGAGCAGTGCAACCGGCTCTTCTACAACCCGATCCCGCTCAGCAGCCCCGACGCCGGCAGCCGCATCGCCGACCTGCTCGACCCCGCCCTCGCCGACGCCGAGGCCACCGTCCACCTCGCCGAGATCGACTTCGCTGACCCGGTCGCCGCGCGCCGCCGCCTCCTGTTCCTCGCGCACGGCGAGCCGCCGATGCGCCTGCCCGAGAGCGTGCAGGCCAAGTTCGTCGAGTTCCTGCCCACCCTGCTGACCTGCGTCCAGCGCATGCCCGACCCGGATGCCGCGCTGCGCTGGTTCGAGCGCATGGTCTCGCGCGCGGGCGGCCGCGAATTGGCCTACCAGCTGTTCCTCGACCACCCGACCGTGATCGAGGTCATGTGCCGGGTCGGCGGCTACAGCCACTACCTCAGCCAGACCCTCGTCGAGCACCCCGAGTACCTGGACAGCATGGTCCTGGCCAGCTACTCCCAGTTCGAGCCCTCGCTCGACGATCTGCGCCAGGAGTTGGAGGCCCGGCTAGCGCCGCTGCGGACGACCGAGCAACGCCTGGACGACCTGCGCCGCTTCCGCCGCCGTGAGATGTTCCGTCTCGGCGTGCGCGACCTGCTCGGCATGATGGACGTCTCCGCCGTCGTCAGCGGCCTGGCCGACGTCGCCGAGGCCTGCCTCCGTGCCCTGGTCGCCGAGCTGGCGGCGACGGTGCCTGGCGCGGCCGAGCTGCCCTTCGCGGTGATCGGCGTGGGCAAGCTGGGCGGCCGCGCGCTGCACTACAGCTCGGACCTCGACGTGCTGTTCGTCTACGAGGACGTGCCCGGCCTGGACAGCGGCGCGGTGGCCCAGCGCCTGGCCCAGCGCATCACCCGCGCCAGCGAGGAGCTGACCCGCGCCGGCCGCCTGGCGCCGCTCGATGCGCGGCTGCGGCCGTACGGCACCAGCGGCGCGCTGACCCGCACCATCGCCTCCTACAGCGCCTACTGGGCCGCCAGCGGCGAGCCGTGGGAGCGCCTGCCGCTGACCCGCTGCCGCCCCGTCGCCGGGGATCTGGACCTCGGCCGCCGCTTCGTCGCCGCCGCCGAGGAGTTCGCCTACGGCCCGCCGCCGACCGCCGCCGAGTTCGACTCGCTGCGCGACATGAAGCGCCGCATCGAGACCGAACGCCTCGACACGCTCGACCAGACCCAGCTCGACTTCAAGCTCGAGCCGGGCGGCATCCTGGACATCGAGTACCTGACCCAGGTCCTGCAGATCGAAGCTGGCGACCAGCTGCCCGAGCTGCGCGGCCTCAACACGCCCTCGGCGCTCGGTGCGCTGGTCGAGGTCAGCCTGCTGACGCCGAGTGAGGGCGAGTTGCTGCTGCGCAACTACTGGCTCCTGCGGCGTACGGAGCTGCGGCTCCAACTCGTCTCCGAGGACACCGGCGGCGCCCTCCCCCTCGAGCCCGCGGCCCTCACCGCCGCCGCCAAACGCCTCGGCTGGAACCCCCGCGAAGCCGACCGCCACCCCCAGCAGCTCGTCGCCGACCTCCGCCTCCGCCTCGCCGCCGTCCGCGAAGTCGTGGCGCGGCATTTGCGGTTGTCCTAATAGAGGTGCACGGACTCGGGTCAATTGAACGCTCCACGGCACTAACTGCAGGCCGACAAAGACGTGGAGCCTCAGGGTTTCCCAGGATTTCAGCGTAACGCCCTCCGCTCAGGGTCAAACGTCGCAAGGATGTTGCCTCCGCCGACTCGTCACTCGTGGAGTGGCTTCGGTCACTTCCACCAGAACAGTTGCATCGCACCGTGGGATTCGCTATGGTTCTATGAAGGCTGTGGACCATCAAGCGTCCACGAGCGAGGAGACTAGCGATGATGCGAACCGCATTCGGCGCCCGTCACTCGGTGCCGACCCACTCCGTGCACAAGCAACGTGTGTTGTTGGGGCTGCTGGCCCTGTTGCTCCCCGCTACCGTATCCCTAGCGGAATGGCGGGCGACCTACAATCCGTACCACATTGACTGTTCCGCCCACGAGTTGCGCTGGCAAGGGCCGCCCTCGATCCACCGGGTCGACTTAGACCGTAACGGCCTAGTCGATGGCACAGCGTGGGAAGGCCACCGGTTAGTCTTTCAGGCGTCTGGCACGCTGGCGGACATCGACTGCTTCTCAGACCAAGGAAGCTACTACGACGAGGCCGAGACCAGCTACGCTGCACAGTGGAGGATCTACCAGCGCACCGGAGCGGGCGGCGGAGACTGGACTGAAATCGAGAGCAACCTCGGCACGCAACTCGCCCAGTCCGAGCCCTGGGTCACGGAAGACAGGCGTGCCGGTGCCCAGTATCGTGCCAAGTGCTTCATCGAGGACACGCCTCAGGACGGGCCCGGTGGGGATGACCAGTTCATCGCGATCACGGCTGAGTTTACGATGGTGGAGCCATTCCCTGTTGCGCTGCAGCCCACGCAAGGCACGCCGAGCGGCGGAGAGCTTCGGGTCGATTACTCCTGGATGGCTTCTTGTGGACACATCAGTCACCTAGATGATGTCAAGGTAAGGGAATACGTGAGCTACAGCTCTCCGGTGCCCTGCTTTGAGCATCCACCCGATCCGACCATCACAGCACCAGCGGATTACATTGCTGGCCACGGCGGTGGGCTGACTGACAGGCACAAAGTGCTGGCGGCGCGCAACCCCATGCCGACGCCGCCCCCCAATGGGCCCGGCAACTATGCGCTGCTCGCCGTCCAGGACTACCAGTGGAAACACTTTCCGCCGGACCTGGAGGGGGAGCCAGTCTATCCCACGCCGGATTGGGCCGCGACCAACGGCGGAACCGGCCTGGAAATCTACAGGAACCTGTACTGGGTGACTAATCCCCCGCTTGGCCCGCGTTGGCGTTATGTCGTTTCGAAGCATAGCTACACCGCCGCCAAAGATCCCTATCCATAGCGGTCATTCGAGCCGTCGCGCAGACCATGCGAGACGAACTGTTACGTGATGGGCTCGCCATCAGAGCTACAGGAGTTAGCTATGCTCACCTACCGCGTTGCACTGATCGCCACGCTATGCGCCGCGACCGCCGGCTGGGCGCAGCCCGCGGGACCAGGTGATGTGCGTCTGACCCTCATCCTACCGTACACCGCGATCTCGCTTCACGAGCCGCTCGTTGCCGCGGTCCGGTTCTCACCAGCACCGGGTTCGACGGTGTCTAGCTGCCCTACCGCGTCGTACCTGGAGACCGAGATTACGGACCGCCGCGGACGCGCGCTAACTCCACCCTACCGTTGGGCGCCCGCGCGCGGAGCGACGGCACTCATGGTGCTCGGGAACCCTCAGATCCCAGCCGTCGAATTGTTGCCCACACATCGTCTTGTACACTTCAGCGAGGCGGGGCGCTACCGCCTGGTCGTCCGGCTCTGGCCGCACGATGCACCGGAAGGTCAGGCACCTCGCCCGCTCGCGCAAACCGAGGCGACCTTCACCGTCGGCCCGTTCGACAGCGCGCGCGTCCACAAGGTCTGCGAATGGGCCGCGCTGCACGGGTCGGGACGCGTCGACGCCCCCACGGAGCCGGCCGGGTGGGCCGACCTGGACCCGCGCGCGCTGCGTGCCCTGGAGAACGACCACATCGAGATCATGGCCAACATCCGCCACCCGATCGTCCTGCCGTACGCGACCGCGCTGACGGCTCAGAGCCCGATCTGGGTAGGCGTCGTCCGTAAGGCCGGCACGCCCGCGGCCGAGCAGATCCTGCGTGCCTGGGCCACCGGTGTTGGGCCCGTCGCCGACCGGGCCAAACAGCAGCTGCGCATCCTGGCCGAGGGCGAGCCGCCCATCCCGGCCCAAGGTCCGGGCGCGCCGCAGCCGAACCCGTTCGCCGGGCGGTTCGGAGGGTTCTGATGAACGTCCATCGACCGCGATTCGCCACCCTCGCCCTGCTGCTCACCTTGCTGGCGCCGGTCCTCGCCCAGGCGCCGCCGGGCGTGACGGTCCTCTCGGCCGAGCCGCTGACGGGTGACGCCCTGCAGGCGGTGCGAGCGGGCGGCGCCCAAGCCGTCGCGAAGCAACTGGGTAGCGCCGGCTACCGGGTCTACTGGTCCGGGGATGGCCGGCTCTGTGTGGTGGCCGCCAAGACCTCGCCCAGCGACCTCGCACCGGGCGACCTGCACACTGCGGCACTGCTCTCGCGGATCCTCGAGTCCGCGAAGCCCGGCCAGTCGCTCGACCTCGCCAACTTGCAGGGCGACACCAGCACGTGGGTCCAGCGTGCGCTCGGCCGCCTCGGCGGGGCCGACGCGGTCTTCGCCGGGGCCGGAGCTGGTTGGACCAGGCAGATCAGCCTGGCCAGCGTCACCCGCCTCTACCTCGTCGACGACCGCGCCTCGCCGCCGCTGATCGACCAAGTCGACTGGCGTCAACAGTTCTTCCAGTACCCGCCCGCCGCGCTCTCGATCCAGTCCGGGCCGCGACTCGGCTGCGCGCTGTGGTATCTCTGGCCGCATCGCACCCGCGGTTGGGACGAGGGGCCGATGACTCTGCGGACCGGCGAATCCAGCGTGGACGCGATCCTGCGCCAACTGGTCGAAGCCAGCCGCTGGCCGCTGCGTGTCGACCCGGCCATGGCCGGCCGCGGGCGGCGCAAAGTCTACGTCTATGGCGGCCAGATCCCGATGCGTGATGTGCTCTGGGGCCTCGAGCTGCTCTCGGGTCTGGTCCCACCCTCAAAACTTCAGCT
>DHNJ01000309.1:47842-47991 GCA_002409445.1 Armatimonadetes bacterium UBA5419
TGGAAGCTGACCAAGCTGCCCGCCGACGACGCACTGAACCTGCGCTGGTGGTCGTCGCTGCCTGGCAGCGGCTACGTCAACCCCGCACTCACCGCCCGCGGCCGGACCATGCGCGCCAACAGCCCGGGCTACCACACCCTCCTGCCCGC
>DHNJ01000034.1 GCA_002409445.1 Armatimonadetes bacterium UBA5419
GCTGCGGACACTCTTGTCCGCAGCCCAGTACTTAGCCCAATCCTGCTTCGGCCTCCGATGCGCTGCGGCCGAGTCTAAGGTCGCGGGCTAGCAGCCCGCGCCACATGGATTGGGTCTGAGCGACGCTGCTCCGCAAGACACCGGCAGTCAGCCGGCATTATGTTAACTGCGGACAAGAGTGTCCGCGGTCCCGGGCCGGGTGGATTGCCGCGGAGGACTCTCCGGCCACCGGGCGAAGCCGTCTGGAGCGCCCGGAGACCGCACATGTGGCAGATCACCATCGCCTCTATCCTGCTCGCCGGCATGCCCCCCTCCCCCGGCGGCTGGCCCTATACGCTGTCGCCCCAGTCGACCGGCATGCTGCTGGACGACGTCTGGCCGGCGACCTTCTTCGGGCCCGAACGCATACCCGAGATGCGCCGCAAGATCGACACCCTGCCTTGGGCCCGCGAGCTGTACGAGCAGATGCTGGCCGAGGCGGAGTTGATTCTCGCCCTCGAGCCGCACCAGCCGATCGAGCCGGTCGGCTGGCGGCACGACTTCTACTCGCGGGTCTCCGGCGAGCACCTGCTGTGGGAGGAGGGCAGCGACTGGTCGTTCCTCGACCCGCTGCTGGGCGGGCGTGAGAATGGCCCGAAGCAGCACGCCGCCTGGGTCCTGCTGACCCACGAGATGACCCATCGCCGGATGCGCTCGCTAGCCCTGCTCTACGCGCTGTCGGGCGATGAGCGCTACGCCGAGTGGGTCGCCGAGGGCCTGCGCCGCGCGCGGCTGATGTTCGCCGCCGGCGACGAGCTGCGCTACCCCGCGCGCCAGGACGCGCTCTACTTCCAGCCACTCTACGACGCGGTCGTCTTCACCCAGCTGGCCTACGCCTACCAGCTGACCCGCGACTCCGCGGCCTACAGCGCCGCCGACCACGAGGCCATCCGCACCGAGATCTTCGAGGCGGGCATGCCCAGCCAGCTCACGTTCCTCGACGCCATGGGCGTGCACAACATGACCGCCTATGTCTCAACCGCCGTCGCGGTCTCCGGCCAGGTCTTCGGCCGCGACGACTGGGTCCGCCGCGGCCTGACCGAGAGCCGCACCAGCCTCCTCCAGCAGCTGACCGTTGGCGTGCCCGATGATGACGGGCTCTGGTACGAGGGGACGATGTTCTACCACTACTACTCGGCCTGCCCGCTGATCACGCAGTTCGAGCTGGACCGCACCCTCGACGGCCCGAACCATGGCGACCCGCGGGTCCAGACGCGGCTGGCGGCGATGCTCGAGGCGCCCTACCGCCTCGCCGATCAGGCCGGCCGGCTGCCGACGATCGGCGATCTGGGCTCGCCGCGGCACATGAAGCTGGCGCTCTACCGCCATCTCTACGAGTACGCCGCCGGCCAGCTCGACTACGAACGGTTCGCGCCGATCCTCGCCTCGCTCTACTCGGCCGAGGTCCCGCGCGCCAGCCTGACCGCGCTGGCCTACGGCCCCGACACCCTACCCGCCGCCGCCCACCCTCAGGGCCACGACCAGCTGACCGGACCAGGCTTGGCTATCTTCCGCGGCGCCGATGACCGCTACCTGCTCTTCCGCGGCGGTCCCAACCCCGCCGGCCACGACCACCCTGACCGCCTCGGCCTCGACCTGCGCGCCTTCGGCCAGCTGCTCGCGGTCGACCCGGGCACCGCCGGTTACGCGTTGGCCGCGATCCACCCCTACTACCGCAGCACCTTCAGCCACAACACGCTGTTTGTCGACGAGACCAACCAGAAGGGCAACCTGCAGCAAGCCGAGTACCGCGCCGACCTGACCGCCAACCCGCCCTGGGCCGCGAGCACGCTGCGCGACGCCTACGAGGGCGTGACCATGACCCGCACCGTCTGGTTCGACGAGCCGCGGATCGTCGTCCTCGACGAGCTGGCCAGCGACGATGAGCACCGTTACGGCTGGATCTTGCATGGCAACGGGCCGCTGACCCTGCAGATGCCTGCCGCCGAAGGCCCCGAACTGCCGCCGCTCGGCCTACTCGAGCGGTACCTGACGGGCGCCCAGCGCGGCTGGAGCAGCGGGCCGCTGCAGGCCAGCTGGGACGTCGACGGCGTGACGCTGCACCTGCGCACGGGCGCCGACGGGCCGTTCGAGGCGACCTGGGGCCGCACGCCGCACAACCCGATGGCCCTCGACCGCCAGACGCTGGTCCTCCGCGCGGTGGGCACGACGCGACGCTACTGGTCGGTGCTCGAGCCGGTCCGCGGCGGCGGCGCGCCATCGGCGACCGCCGGCCGCCTCACCCCCACCGGTGTCGAGGTGCACATCGGCGGCGCCTGGCGCGGGTACGAGCCGTCGCCCAGCCTATGACTCGTCGGCGCCGTTGGCCTCTTTGTGGTCGAGGTAGATGAGGCAGAAGGTGACCGGGTCGGCGTCGGCCATCTCCGCGACGCGCTCGAGCAGTCGCGACCAGTGCCGCGCCTCGAGCTCGTCGCGCAGCTCCATCGTCCGGTACTCGGCCTCCGCCTGCAACAGCGTGGGCAAGATGCTGCGCAGGAACATCGCCTTACGCAGGGTGATGCCCCGGTGCTCCGACTCGACGTAGCGCATGTGCAGGTCGCGCTGCAACTCCGAGAGGAAGCGCTGACCGGACGCGTCCGTGCGATGGGCCTCACCGCTGAACGGGCCGACGTCCTCGACCGGCGCGCGACGCGGCGTCTCGCGCGGGCGCGCGGCGATCTCGGCGGCGGCCGCCTGGCGATCCTTGAAGTGCTGGTAATCCTCGAGCGTCAAGCCATCGATGATCAGCAGCTGGAGCGGCTTGGTGGCGATCGTCGAGAGCACGGTCTGCATGACCGCCTGGTTGCCGGGCAGTTCGAGGAAGCGGCCATCGGGCTGGAACGGTACGTCGTAGCCGATCACCACCGTCGTCCCATCCAGGATGATCGGCACGGCATTGTCCAGCGCGCGCCACAGCGGCGGGTTGATGTCGCCCTTGGACTTCACACCGCTGACGATGCTGTTCCACAAGTTGGTCAGGAGTTGGTCGGCCATAGTGACCTCCAGGCCTAGCCCACGCGGATCGCGGGCGGGTTCGCGTAGTCTTGGTAGCGGGTTGCCACCTCGGCGTCCAGGTGGTCGCCGTCGTGGACGTAGAGGCGATAGCGGAACCGCAGCGTCTCGCCCGCGGGCAGCGTGTGGTCGCCGTTCTCGCGCCCGTTGGTGAAGTCGGAGAGGCCGAAACAGTTGGCCGTCATCAGCCCGTAGTTGCGCACGTGCCACCAGGTCGGATGCCGGAAGCTGCTGGGGTGGTCGAAGATCGCCACGCCGACCGTCTCGCCGCCGACCGGGCCGGAGTAGTCGCACCAGTGCGCGCGCTTGCCCCAGCACTCGCCCTCGTTGATACCGCCGGCGCTGTTGTGGAAGACACCTTGGGGCACGTCCATGCTCGTCGCCACGCGCACCGCGGCCAGCCCGCCCTCCTTGGTGTCGCCAAAGACGACCTCGGGCACGCCGGCGGCCGGGGTCAGGTCAACCTCGACATCCCACAGGCAGCCCGCCGCGGCCGGCAGGTCGTAGTAGCGCCAGAGCCGCTGCTCCTCGAGCACCGGCTCGCCGCCGTGAGTCAGCCAGGTCAGCTGCTGCTCGACCTCGACACAAACCGGCCCGGCCACCGCGCGGTTCCAGCTGCGGTGGGCCATCGTCGCGCAGGTCGCCGCCTCGGACCAGTTGTCCGCGCCGTTCACATCACCGTACGCAACCCACATGCTGCGGTGGTGCGGGTGGTCTTCCTTTTCGCCGGCGACCGCCTCCATCGGGTAGGCGCGGGTCACCCGCGAGCCGTTCGGCGCAAGCACCGGGAACCAGTACGGCCGCGCGGCCTGCGGGTCGAGATAGTGGTAGGCGGTCAGCAGCGTGTCGCCGCGGTGGACCTGCAGCGCCGAGCCGCTATCGGTCAACACCAGCCCCCCGGCGCCCGGCGCGGCCTCGCCAAACTCGCTGGCGGTGTAGATCGCGCTCTCGCCCGCGGGCAGATTGTCGACGACAAAGCGCAGCTCGTGCCGCCCGTCGGCCAGCGGCCGCGCCTGGCAGGGCACTTCCTGGCCGTCGCGGGTCAGGCTGGCGACGGCGGGGCCCTCGAGCGTCACGGCCACCGGGCAGGCGGTCCGCGCCCGCATCCCCGCCGCGACCGTCAAAGTGATAGGCATGCTGTCAGCCTCCTCCGAGCGCCGCTTCGACCCAGCCGGTCCGACTCCTTCTCGGAGGAAGCGTCAAGCTGATGTCCAATACGGTTTGACACAAGACACCTGCGGGATGTCTTAGCCTACGGGAGGTGGAACCAGGCACGATGTGGCGGTGGGTGTGGACAACGCTGGTGCTCGGGTCGTTGGTGTTCGTCGCGTGGGCCGACGAGCCCAACGAGATCGGCCTATCGGGCGTCGATCTCGCGCCCGAGGCCACCCCGCAGCGTGAGGTCGGCACCTACGTCTGCAAGCTCGACGGCAGCGACGAACGCCGCCTCGCCGGCCCGACCATCCCCGCCTGGCTGCCCGACGGCCGCCAGCTGCTCCTGGCCACCAACAACGCCCTCTACCGCCTCGACCACGACGGCGGCCGCAAGACCATGATCTGGCGCGACCCGCAGGTGCAGATGCTGCTCGACCTGCGCATCGCCGGCTCCGGGCTGTTCGCCTCCGCGCTGGGCGTGCGGCGCAACGGCCAGGGCTCGATGATGGTCTGGCGGCTGAGCGACAGCGAGCTGATTCTCGACGACCTGCTCTACCGCGACGCGGTCATTGAGCCGCCCGACGAGACCGGCTACGGCGGCCGCTACCTCAGCAGCATCTCCGCCTGGAGCCCCCACGCCGACAGCCTGGCCTGGGTGCCGATGGAGTACGACGGCCTGGCCGAGCGCACCCGCGGCGTCAAGGTCTTCGACGCGCAGTCCGAGCGCTGGGGCACCTGGTACGTCGACCGCCCGGTCTGGTCGCTGACCTGGCATACCGAGCGGCCCTCGCTGATCCTGACCGTCGGCCTCGCCGCCCAGATCATCACCGACGAGACCCCCGCCCCGCCCGTCGCCCTGCTCGACATCTCCGGCGACGGCCGCGTGCAGACCGTCCTCGCCGACGAGCTGGACGGCGCCGTCGCCAGCGACCTGCCGATGACCTGGCTGCCGCGCTGCGGGCTGTTCGCCTGGGGCCAGAGCTTCTACGGCGCCGACGGCGAGCCCGCCCCGCCCTACATCCCCGAGGGCGAGGCGCCCACCGCGCGCCTGCTCTGGGTCAGCCGCTCCGGCCGCGACCTCGTCCTCGCCGCGACCCGCGTGACCGACGAGGGCCACTGGCAGTCCGAGCTGGTCCAAGGCCTCACCGGCGCCCCCTGGGACACCTTCCGCACCCTCGCCCAGCTACCCGTCCTGCCCAGCGGCGTGCTCGCCAGCCCCGACGGCGCGCGGCTGGTCTTCGTCGTCGGCGGCTACGTCGACTAGCGCTACCGCCCGACCTGCTCGTCCCGCGCGCTCAGCCAGGCGTAGTGCAGCGGTAGGACGATGATCGCCACGAAGACGACCCCCGCGGTGATCAGCACCACCCGTTCGCCGCCCAGCGCCGGGCAGATCGCCAGGACCAGGCCGCAGACCGTGTACAGTACGCCGGCATAGCGGTGCGTCGCGCGCCAGACCCGCTCGCTGCCCAGCGTCGAGCGCAGGCGGATGCCCATCCAGCGGTTCGGCGCGAGCTGCGGGAAGAGCCAGCCGGTCAGCACCAGCAGCGCCCCCAGCAGCGGCAGCAGCAGCTCGACGGGCAGCCGGTAGTCGGGCGGGTGGAGCGCGGCGCGCACGGTCAGCGCGTGCATCAGCGCCAGAAAGCCGACCAGCCCGACGATGTACGCGCGTGCCGGCGCGGCGTTGGCGGCGCGGTCCTCGGGCGTCTCGCCCAGCCGGTCGGCCAGCGGCAGCAGTCCCATGAACAGCACCGCCAGGCCGGGCATCAGCAGCAGACCGAGCGTCCGCGGCCCCCAGCCATCGACCTCACCGCGCCAGTTCCAGTGCGTCGGCATCGGGTCGGGCACGCGGTCCCAGTAGTACACGCTCAGCGCGAGCCCCGCCAAGGCCAAGCCCAGCCCGATCACCCACGCCACACTCCGCCGCATCCGTCACCCGCTTCCTCAACCCCGGGAGTACCGTGCCAACAAGCCACGCAGGTTGTTACCCAGGATCGCTCTCTTCTCACTAACGCTCAGACGCGCGAAAAGGAGCGGCCCCAGCCCCCAGGCGATCGGCAGGTCCTCGAGGTCCGAGCCGAAGAGGATGCGCTCCGCCCCCAGCGCCGCGACCAGATCCTCGGCCGCCGTCGGCCCCAGCAGCGGGCAGGTGCAGACGTACAGGTGCTCATGCCGGCGCATCAGCTCGGCGTACGCGGCGGTGCTATGGCCAGTCAGGAAGCAAGCGCGCGGGTAGTCGACCAACAGCTTCTCCAGCCACGCCGGCGAGCCCCAGTGGTGGTGCAAGATCAGCTGCTCGTGCTCATGCGCCCAGGCGCAGGCGACGCGGATCAGCTCGCCCTCCTCCGGGTAGCCGTGGTAGGCGGCGATCAGCTTGACCCCGCGCAGGCCCAGCGCCGCGCCGCGCTCCAGCTCGGCCTGCATCGCCGCCGCGCCGTGGTTCGGGTTGACCAGCGTGAAGCCGACGAACCGCTCCGGGTACGCCGCGACGGCAGCCGCGACCAGATCGTTGCCCGGCTGCTCGTCGCCAAACACGCCGGTGAAGCTGAACACGCAGGTCCGCTCGACGCCGTGCCGCTCCATCTCCGCGACGACCGCCGGCAGCGTGCCGTCCGGGATGTGGTAGTGCGCGGCGGTCGGGCCCAGGTGGCCGTGGCAATCGACGACCGCGGGCTCGTCCGCCGGCGGCTGGCCGCCGCGGCCCCAGGCCACGTACGGATCGGCCGGCGGCGGGAAGGTGATCGCCGGCGCCGGCTCGGGCGCCTGGTCGGCCCAGGCCACCAGCCGCCGCAGGTTGTCGCCGGCGATCAGCCGGCGGTCGGCGTCGTCGATCTCGGCGCAGGTCAGCATCGCCAGCGTCTGGCCCATGCCGTACAGCGGCCAGTTACTGCCGTAGACCAGGCGGTGCGCGCCGAAGGTCCGGCTGAGGTACTCGATGCCCCGATGCAGCCACCAGCCGCTCAGCTCGAGGTGCAGGTTGTCCGCCGCCTCCAGCGCGCGGTAGGCCAGCCGTTGGCTGCGGCGGATGCGCGACTCGCTGACGATCACCGGTAGGTTAGGCCAGCGCCGGCACAGCGCGACCACCCCCGACCAGTCGGTCTGGTCCATCGCCCCCGGGCCGGCCGGGCCGAACTCGTTGGGGCAGATGAACAGCGGCACGCCGGCCGCCGCCACCGGCTCCAGCACAGCGTCGACACACCAGTCGTCGAGGGTGAAGCGGAACTGGCCCGGGTGGAAGGCGACCGCCCCCACCCGCGCCGCGCACAGAGCCCCCAGCAGCGCCTCGCCGCCCAACTGCTCGTCGGTGCCGACCGTCGGCAGCAGGCCCCAAACCGCGCGCAGCCGTGGCTGGTCGGCGACCGTCGCGGTCACCCGCGCGTTGCCGTCCTGGGGGTGGTGCTCGCGGGCCAGGCTATCGAGCACCAGCGCCTGCCCCACGCCGTGGTGGTCGAGCGCGGCCAGCAGGTCCTCGGCACTCTGCGGCTGCCCGCCGTGCCAATGCAGATGGCGCCCGACGGCGCAGTTCGCGTCGAACACGCCCCAGTCGGCCATGGGCGGCCTCCTTTGTCGCGGTCGCGGTCTAAGCGCAGACGTTGCGCAGGACGGCGTCGAGCGTCGCCGCGAACGCCGCGCAGTCGTCCGCCGTGTACCACTGGTCGACGCTCAGGGTGACCATCCGCGCCCAGTAGTCGATCGCCCGCGGGCACAGCTCCGGCCGGCAGTGGTCGGCGTGGGCGCCGAAGAGCGGGAACATCTGGTGGAAGGTGTGCCAGTCGGGCGCCGAGTCGGGCCCGCGGTGGCCCGCCCAGATGCCCGCCTCGCCCAGCGCCGCGGCAATCGCCGCCGACTGCTCGTTGGTCGCGGGCAGGAAACGGATCTGGTAGCCGATGTCGCCGGTCGGGTCGTTGCTCTTCTGCCAGGTCAGGCCCGGATAGTCGCCCAGGCCGGCCATGATCTGGCCGAAGACGCGCCGGTAGCGGTCGACAATCACCGGCAGCTTGGGCAGCTGGACCCGCGCGATCGTCGATTCCAGGTCGCTCAGCCGGTAGTTGGTGCCGGGGAACAGCTCGCCGGGATAGCGCTCGGGGCCGAACCGGTCGGGCCGCCACAGCCCGCCGCCCTCGACAAACTGCAGCGCCCGCTCGGCCAGCCGCCCGCCCTCGCGCACGGTGATCAGCCCGCCCTCGCCGCCGCCGATCAGCTTGTAGGCCGAGATGCTGAAGCAGCCCAGATCGCCCACGCTGCCGACCCGCGCGCCGCGGTAGCTCGCGCCGGGCGACTGCGCGCAGTCCTCCAGCACCGCCAGTCCGTTCTGCTGGGCGAACTCGACGATCGGCGCCAGGTCGGCGACGAAGCCCCAGTGGTGCGTCGGGATGACCGCGCGGGAGCGGGTGGTCAGCAGGCCCGGAAGCGTCGCCGGGTCAAGCTGCAGCGACTCGTCGATATCGGCGAAGACCGGCGTCGCCCCGCACAGCGCCACGGCCATGCTCGTCGCCAGGAAGCCGATCGCCGGCACGATCACCTCATCGCCCGGCCCCACCCCGACCGCGACCAGCGCCGCATGCAGCGCCGCCGTGCCCGAACTGACCGGAATCGCCTCGGCCACGCCGAAAAACTCGGCCGCCTCGACCGCATACCGATCCCCCGCCGCCTCCGGCACCGCCCCCATCCACCGCTGCAACCCCGGCCCGCCGGGCGGCAGATCGTCATTGCTCACCGCCGCCCCAATCCGCCCCAGCGCCGCCTCCGAAAACCCAAACCGGCGCGCCAACGCCATAAACTCATCCACCCCGATCTTCGGCTCCATCCGCCCCGTCCGCCCCTCAAACTTCGGTACCTGCCGCATGTCACGCTCCTGGGCGCTGGTTCACCACCCACCGCCCCAATCCTGCGCCGCGTCGACGCGCTGCGTTGACGGTGGGCACGCGCGATGGTACCGTCCGGCCGGGGAGCCGCCGATGCTGACCAAGGTGCAATTCACCGACTACCTCGATGCGTTGCAGGCCGTCCAAGCGCGCGGCGACGCCCGCGAGGAGAGCTACTACGGCGCCCTCGACGGACTGTTGCGCGATGCCGCTTCGGCTGCCGGCCGCCACGAAGTCGACGTCACCACGCTGCCCAAGCCGACCGATGCCGGTAACCCCGACTTCCGCGTCTGGAGCGGCACCAACCGCGTCGTCGGCTACGTCGAGGCCAAGCTGCCGGGCGCTCGCCTCGACGAGGTGGCCCTGGGCGAACAGCTGAGCCGCTACCGAACCGCCTTCCCCAACCTGCTGCTGACGGACTTCTGTGAGTTCCGGCACTTCCGCCACGGCGAGCCCGTCGGCCGCGCCATGGCCACGGACGACTTCCGGCTCAACCGCCTCAACGTCGCGCCGAAAGCCGCTCGCACCGCCGAGTTGGCCAACCTGGCGCAGCTGCTCGACCGCTTCCTCGACTTCGACCTCGCACCGACCTACACCGCCGAAGGCCTCGCCCTGGAGCTGGCCAAGCGCACCGCCTTCATGCGCGACATCATCGAATCGCAGATGGAGGCCGAGGACCCGAAGACCGGCCGCCTGACTGGGTTCTACGCCGCCTTCCGTGACTACCTGATCACCTCCCTCACTCCGGAGGGCTTCGCCGACCTGTTCGCCCAGACGGTGACCTACGGCCTCTTCGCCGCACGCACTCGCGCCACCGCCGAACTGACCCGGCAGACCGCCCACCAGCACATTCCCCACACCATCGGAGTGCTGCACGACGTGTTCCGGTTCCTGAGCCTGGACGACCTCTCGTCGCAGCTGGCCTGGTGCGTGGAGGACCTGATCCAGGTCTTAGCGATCGCCGACGTACCGAAGATCCTCGACGACTACTACCGCCAGGGCCGCGGCGAGGATCCGGTGGTCCACTTCTACGAGACGTTCCTCGCCGCCTACGACCCAGCGGAGCGAGAGCGGCGCGGCGTCTACTACACGCCGGAGCCCGTCGTCGGCTACATCGTGCGCTCGTTGCACGCGCTGCTGAAGTCGGAGTTTGGCCGGGCCGAAGGCCTGGCCGACCGCTCGGTGACGCTGCTCGACCCCGCCGCGGGCACCATGACCTTCATCGCCCGCGCCACCCACCAAGCCATCGACGAGTTCGACCAGCGCCACGGCGCCGGCATGCGCCCCGAGTTCATCCGCGAGCACATCCTGCGCAACTTCTACGCCTTCGAGTTGATGGTCGCGCCCTACGCCGTCGGCCACCTGAAGATGGGCTTCCATCTGGCGGAACTAGGCTACAAGCTCGGCGCCGATGAGCGGATGCCGTTCTACCTGACCAACAGCCTGGAAGAGGAGGAACTGCACCAAAGCGCGCTGCCGGGCTTCGCGGCGCTCGCCACCGAGTCGCGGCTCGCCGGCGAGGTCAAGCAGCGCAAGCCGGTGCTCGTGATCCTAGGCAACCCGCCGTACTCCGGCCACGCTGCGAACAACGGCGAGTGGATCAAAGGCCTGATTGAGGACTACAAGCAGGTCGACGGCCAGCCGCTGGGTGAGCGCAATCCGAAGTGGATCCAAGACGACTACGTCAAGTTCCTGCGCTTCGCGCAGTGGAAGATGGACCAGTCCGACAGCGGCGTGGTCGGGATGATCACCAACAACGGCTACCTCGACAACCCGACCTTCCGCGGCATGCGCCAGAGCCTGATGAACACGTTCGACGCGATCCACGTCCTGGACCTGCACGGCAACGCCAAGAAGCGTGAGGTCGCGCCGGACGGCGGCGCGGACCAGAACGTGTTCGACATCATGCAGGGCGTGGCGATAGTCTTCTTGGTGAAGCACGCGGACGCCGATGCCCCGGGCGTCGAGCGCGGCGTCTGGCACATGGACCTGTACGGGACACGCGAGGCGAAGTACACGTGGCTGGACGACCACGCCTGGCCATCGACGACCTGGACCAAGCTGGAACCGGCCGCGCCCCGCTACGACTTCGTCCCCCGCGACAACGAGGGCATGGCGGAGTTCGAGCGGTTCGTCAGCATGCCGCGGATCTTCGAGCTCAACAGCGTCGGCATTGTCACCGCGCGCGACAAACTCACGATTCACTTCACTCCCGATGCCGCGTGGCAGACCGTACTCAATTTCTCGGCCCTGGAGTCCGAGTTGGCCCGCGAGGCGTATGACCTTGGCGCAGACACACGTGACTGGCAGGTCTCTCTCGCGCAGCGAGACCTAAGATCTAGTGGTCCCGTACGCACCCATCTGGCGCCAATTCTTTACCGCCCCTACGATGTCCGACATACATACTATACCGGTCGCTCCCGCGGCTTTATCTGCATGCCGCGCCAGGACGTCATGCGCCATATGATTGGGGGGGCAAAACATCGCCCTCTTGGTCCCGAAGAGAGTCGAGCAAGACATACCGTGGAGTAATGTGACCGTAGCCGCCAATATTGCAGGTCACGTTGCCGTCTCCGCAAAGACGACGGATTACTACTTCCCCCTTTACCTCTACGACGACGCCGACCCGCAGGATCTGTTCGCGGACCATGAGCCGGGCGCGAAGCACTCCAATGTCAACCCGGATCTGGTGCGGCACCTGACGGCGGCCTACGGCTATGCGCCGGCGCCCGAGGCGGTCCTGGGCCACGTCTATGCCGTCCTCCACAGCCCGGCCTACCGCGCGGAGTTCGCGGAGTTCCTGCGGCTGGACTTCCCCCGGGTCCCCTTCGCCAGCACCGCCGCCGCCTTCGAGGCCCTCGCCGCCGAAGGCGGCCGGCTGATCGCCTTGCACCTGCTGGAATCCCCCGAACTGGACCCGCCGGCCTGCCGGTACCCCGTTGCCGGCGACAACACGGTCCGCACGACGGGCAAGACCGGCCTGCGCTATGACGGCGACCGGCAACGGGTGTACATCAACGCCGACCAGTACTTCGAGCCGGTGCCGCCTGCGGTCTGGGCCCTGCGCGTGGGCGGCTACCAGCCGGCCGACCGCTGGCTCCGCGACCGCCGCGGCCGGCAGCTCAGCTTGGATGATGTGCAGACCTACTGCCGCATCATCACCGCCATGGGCCGGACGATCGAGGTCCAGGCGGGCCTGGACGCCCTGCTCGCCCCCGTGCTGCGCGACCCGCTACCGCTCAAGCTCGACTAGCCGCCCGACTCCTGCCGTTTTCCCGTGTCGGAGAAGGAGTCGGGGGTGGGGTGGCGAAGATGATGCAGTAGGGTTAGGAAACTAGCCCGCTGTGGCCGGTCTGTTGGGCCTGGCCGCATGCCCTGTGTTGGCGTTGGAGCGAGCAAATGGCACTGCATCGATCACCCCTTTTCCTCCTGACCCTGCTGGCCCTGGTCGTGGGGCCGCTGTGGGCCGATCCGGCCTACTACACCAAAGGCGACGATTGGCGGCAGACGCTGATCGCCGCGCGTGAGGGCCTGATGGCCGCCGAGGCGGCGGGAACGGCTGAGTCGCGGCCGGCGGACGGGCTGGTGCTCGGGCCGTGGCAGCGCATCGGGCCGTTCGCCGAGCCCGGCACGCATTCGTTCGCCGACGCGGCGCCGCCCGAGACCGAGATCAAGCTCGACGCGGTCTACGGCGCCGACGAACTGCGCTGGCAGGCGGTCGATTACGCCGACGGCGTGGTCCACACGTTGCCCGGCCGCGACGAGTCCAACACCTACCTCTTCCGCACCATCACCGCCCCCGCCGCGCGCGAGCTGAACGGCTACTTCGGTAGCGACGACGGCCTGGCGGTCTGGCTCAACGGCGAGAAGCTCGTCAGCCAGGATGTGCCGCGTGGGCCCGGTGCCAACCAGGCGCAGGCCGCGCTGAAGCTGCGCGCGGGCGAGAACCAGTTGCTGCTCAAGATCCACAACATCACCGGCGGCCACGGCTTCTACTTCTCGCTCGACCCGACCCCCTCGGCCGCCGACCCGCGCGCCGAGGCCCGCGCGGCGATCTGGCCGCTGCTGACCCGCGACTTCCCCGCGGCCGGCCGCGAGATCGGCTGGGAGCGCGCGGAGGCCGTCTGGGCCGCCGATTGGCAGCCGGGTGACCTGAGCCCGCTGGCCCAGCGCTACCGCACCGCGATCCGCGGCGCCGCCTTCCAGGCCGAGGCCGACCAGCTGCTCGCCGCGGCGACCACCCC
>DHNJ01000262.1 GCA_002409445.1 Armatimonadetes bacterium UBA5419
CCGCAGGCCGCGCGCGTGGCGCTGCTGCGGGCGGCGCAGGTGGCGGCGGGTGGCGCGCTGGCGACCGACGAGGCTGGCTGGCTCGAGGCGGCGGGCGCGGACTTGACGTTCACGCTGGGTTCGGCGCGTAATATCAAAGTGACCCGGCCCGAGGATTTCAGCCTGGCGGAGATGATGTTGAGCGACCGCACGCCCCTGACCCCGCCCCCTGGCCTGCCGCGGGTGGGATACGGCTACGATGTCCACCGCCTGGTGCCGGGCCGCGAGTTGTGGCTGGGTGGGGTGCGGCTGGAGCATGAGCTGGGCCTGCTGGGCCACAGCGACGCGGACAGCCTGCTGCACGCGATCTGCGATGCGCTGCTGGGGGCGGTCGGCGCGGGTGACATCGGCCGACACTTCCCCGATACTGACCCTAAGTACAAGGGCGCGGCGTCCGTCGATCTGCTGGCCGCGGTGGGTGGGCTGTTGGAGGACGCGGGCTGGCAGGTGGGGAATATCGACGCCACGGTGGTCGCCCAGCGGCCGAAGCTAGCGCCGCACATCCCGGCGATGCGCGGGGTGATCGCCCAGACGCTGGGCTTGGCCGAAGACCAGGTGAACTTGAAAGCAACGACCAACGAGGAGTTGGACGATATCGGCGCCGAACAGGGCATCGCCGCGCACGCGGTGGCCCTCGTCGTGCGCCGTGCCGACCGAGGAGAGTAGACCATGCAAGTACACGTCAGCACCGCGATCGATGAGGTTCCGGCGGACCTGCTCGAGGACATCGAGAGCCGCCTGGACCGCTTGGGCGAGCGCTACCGCTTCCTGCAGACGGGCTATGCGCGGGTGGACCGCGTGCGCCGGACGCACGATTGTGAGATCTCGCTGCACGTGCGGCATCAGATCCTGCGGGCCAAGGAGCGCGACGAGGATCTGGGCTTGGCGGTGGACCGCGCCTTCGACAAGATCGAGCGCCAGCTCGAGCGGCACAAGGGCCGCTTGCAGTCCCACAGCCGCACCAGCCACCCGAAGGAGGACATGGTCCCGCTGACGCAGCTGCCCGCCGAGGGTGACGAGGAGTACACGCCGCCGCGGGTGGTGCGGGTCAAGCGCATTAGCATGAAGCCGATGTCGATCGATGAGGCCATCTTGCAGATGGAGCTGCTGGGCCACGACTTCTACGTCTTCGGCCACGAAGAAGACAACACGCTGAACGTCATCTACCGCCGCGACAGCGGCGATATCGGGCTGATCCAGCCGGAATAGCCGCGAGGAGCCTGCCATGCCGACCGTGCCCGAGACAGTGACCGCGCCGCGGGGCTACCGCGCCAACGCGGTGGTCGCGGGGCTCAAGGCCTCGGGCCGGCCGGACCTGGCGCTGCTGGTCAGCGACCGCCCGGCGGCGGCCGCGGGCGTCTTCACGACCAACCGCGTGCACGCCTATAACGTCGAGCGCAACCGGCGCCTGCTGGCCGCCGGCCGGCCGCTGCGGGCGGTGCTGGTCAATGCCGGCAACGCCAACGTGGCGACCGGCGAGCAGGGCCGGCGCGACACCGAGACGATGGCCGCCCTGGCCGCCGCGCAACTCGACTGTTCGGCCGACGAGGTTGCCGTCGCGCAGACCGGCGTGATTGGCGTGCCGCTGCGGATGGAGGGCATCCGCGAGATGATGCCGGCGCTGGCCGGCGGGCTGGACATCGCCGGTGGCGAGCGCGCGGCGCAGGCCATCATGACCACCGACACCCGCCTCAAGCAGGCCGCACGGACCCTGCGCATCGGCCGTCGCGAGGTGCGCGTCGGGGTGATGGCCAAGGGCGCGGGCATGATCCACCCGAACATGGCCACGCTACTGTGTTTCGTGACCACCGATGCAGCCCTGAGCACGGGCGCGGCCCAGGAGCTGCTGGCGGCGGCGGTCGATGAGACGCTGAACCTGGTCACCATCGACGGTGACCAGAGCACCTCGGACACCTGCTTGCTCCTAGCCAACGGCGCCAGCGATACGCCGCCCATCGAGTCCAGCGCCGACCCGGGTTACGCGCCGCTGCTGGCGGCGGTCCAGGAGGTACTCGAGGCGATGGCGCGGGCGGTCGCCGCCGATGGTGAAGGGGCGACGCGGCTGGTCGCCGTCGAGGTCACCGGCGCCCACAACGTGGCCGACGCGCGGCTCGCGGCGCGCGCGGTGGCGGGCAGCAACCTGGTCAAGTGCGCGGTTCATGGACGCGACCCGAACTGGGGCCGGATCGCCGCGGCCGTCGGCTACAGCGGCGCGCAGTTCGACCCGGCGGCGCTGTGCGTCACGCTGCAGGACACGCTGCTGCTGGTCCGCGGCGAGCCACAGCGGTTCGACCCGACGGCGGTGAGCGCGGCGCTGGGCGCGGATGAGGTGCGGGTGCGCGTCGAGCTGGGCGCGGGCGAGGCGCGGGCGCGGGCCTACGGGTGCGACCTCTCGGCAGAGTATGTCAGCATCAACTCGGACTACACTACCTGAGCGGCTCCTCGGGCGGCTGCGGCTGACCTGGTGGTGGTCGCGGGTCGGGCTGCTGCGGGCGGTGGTTGTCGGCGCCTGGAAAGACGACATCACCGGCCGCGCCGCTGCGATCGCCCACTTCGGGCTGCTTAGCCTCGTCCCCGTCACGCTGTTGCTGGCCTATGCTCTGGGCACGATCCTGCGCGGCGAGCAGGCGCGGGCGCGGGCGATCGAGCTGCTTTCCGAGGTCCTCCCGTACCCCGAGGCCATCGCCGACGTCACCCAACGGATGGTCCTCGACCGCGGCACGATCGGGGTTGTCGGCGTGGTCTCGCTGCTCTGGCTCTCGGCGCGCACGTTCATCGCCCTGCAGCGGGCGCTGGACAGCATCTTGCGCATCCGCCACGACGACAAGCGCCGCGCGGCGTGGCTCAACTCGCTGATCTCGATCGGCCTGATGCTGGTGCTGGGCACCTTCGCGTACCTCTCTCAGCTGGCTTCGTCGGTGCTGACGCCGTTCCTGATCGACTGGGTCAACTGGCTGCCGGGCATCGAGCTGGGCTCGTCGGTCTGGGCTGCGGTGGTCAGCGCGGTGCTCAGCCTGGGGCTGTCCATCTGGTTCATGTACCTGCTCTACCGCTGGGCGCCGAGCGCGCGGGTGCAGCGGCGATCGGCGGCGATCGGCGCTCTGGTGGCAGGTCTCCTGTGGGAAGCGGCCAAAGTGGGCTTCGTCCTGTGGTACGGCCGCTACGCGCGGATCGACCGGTTCTACGGTGCGATGGGCGGCCTGGTGCTGGTCACGCTGTGGAGTTACGTGACGGCCTGGATCGTGCTGTTGGGGGCTGAGGTGACGGTGGCGCATGCTAGAATCGTGCTGCGGGCGACGTCGACGGAGGACGCCCGCGAGTCGATCGACGACGCTGACGCGGTGCCCGCCGACCAGTTGGAAGTGGTGCAGCCGCCCGGCCCTGGGGAACAAGGCGAGGTGACATGAGCGAGGAGTTGATTGGCGGGCGCTACCAGCTGGAACGGGAGCTCCGGCGGACCTCGCGGGTCACCGTGTACGCGGCGACCGAGGTGCAGTCGGCCCTACCCGTGACGATCAAGCTATTGCGCCCAGACCTGCTGGCCGAGCCACACTATCGGGCGGAACTGCTCAGCCGCCTCAATCGGCTCAAGTCGCTGGCTGCGCCGACCCCCGCGTTGACCGACCTGGACCTCGACGCACCCCGCCCCTACCTCGTCGAGCGGGTAATTGTCGGCCAGTCGGTCGGCGACCGGCTGCGCGCGGGCGAGACGTTCACGCCGGCGCAACTGACCGAACTGGCGCAGGGCGCACTCGAGGCGTTGGCGGCGCTGGGCGTGGGCGGCTTCGGGCCGCTGGGCCATCTAACGCCCGACTCGGTGCTCTGGGCAAGCGACGGCACGGTCAGCCTGGTCGACCTCGAGCAGCCGCTGCAGCCGATCGAGACCGCTTACGAGGCGCGCTACCAGGCGCCGGAGGTGCTGGCGGGGGCGCCGGCGGATGTGACGGCGGACCTGCACGCGCTGAGCTGCGTGTTGTACCACGCGGCGCTGGGCCGCCCGCCGTTCGATGGGCCGACGGCCGTCGCGCTGGGTGCGCTGAAGCAGACCCAAGAGGCGGAGCCGATCGGCAACTGGCGCGCCGACCTGCCGGCCAGCTGGGTGGCGACGGTCACCGCCGGCCTGCAACGTTCGCCGGCGCACCGGCCGCCGAACGCGCTGGCCTACGCGGCGCTGATGCGCGGCGGGCCGAACGCGCTGGGCGCGGGCGCGCCGTTGGGCCTAGCGCTCAGCTCGCAGGATCCGGCGACGCCGATGCCCATCGAGCACACCACGTTGATGGCGGCCACCGATGCCGAACCGGTGCGTCCGACGCCGGCGC
>DHNJ01000062.1 GCA_002409445.1 Armatimonadetes bacterium UBA5419
AGGGCGCCGGCGCTACGATTCTGCCGGGCGCGTCGCCGCCCCCTACCCCCCCAGAAACCCCCGATACCACCCCACCGTCCGCCGCAGCCCCTCGTCCAGGTCGTAGGCCGGGGCCCAGCCCAGCTCCGCGCGCGCCCGCGCCGCGCTGAGGTATTGTTCGCGGATCTCGTGGCTGGCTTCGTTGCGGACGTCTGGTTCGAGGTTCAAGCCCATCAGCCGCCGCACGCGGTCGACCACCTCGAGGACCGTCAACGGCTGCTCGTAGCTGAAGTTGTAGGCGCGGCCGCGCAGTTCCGGCCGCTCGGCCAGCTGCTGGGCGAGGGTCAGGTAGGCCTGGGCGCCGTCCTCGACGTAGAGGTAGTCGCGGACGAACTGGCCGTCGGAGCGGACAACGGGGCGTTCGCCGGCCAGGAGGCTGCGGATGGTGCCGGGGATGATGCGGTTCCAGTTCAGGTCGCCGCCGCCGAACAGGTTGCCGCAGCGGGTCACCGCCACGGGCAGGTCGTAGGTCGCCGCGTAGGACTGGGCCAGCAGGTCGGCGCAGGCCTTGCTCACGTCGTAGGGGTGCGCGCCGAGCAGCGGCATCGACTCGTCATACGGCAGCACCGGCTGCGCGCCGTAGGCCTTGTCGGAGCTGGCGACGACCAGCGCGCCGACCCGCGGCGTGCGCCGGCAGGCCTCGAGCAGGGTCCAAGTGCCACGGATGTTGGCCTCGAAGGTGCCCACGGGCTGCCGGTTGGCCACGCCGACGATCGCCTGCGCGGCGAGGTGAATGACCGTGTCGGCCTCGTATTCAGCTAGCGCGCGCTCGAGCAGAGGCTGGTCGACCAGGTCGCCATGGACCACCGCGACCTGCTCCAGCAGCCCCTCGCGCACCAGCTGGCAGCCCGGCACGCGGTCGCGCAGGAGCACGGTCACCCGCGCCCCCGCGGCCAGCAGCGCGCGGGTCACCCAGCCGCCGACCAAGCCGCTCGCGCCGGTGACGAAGACCGACCGCCGCGCCCAGAATCCGCCTACCAAATCTTCCACGGCGCCGCTCCGCTGTCCCACAGTTCGTTGAAGTGGACGTACTCGCGATAGGTGTCCATCGAGTAGAAAAAGCCCTCGTGCCGATAGGCCATCAGCTGCCCGTCGGCGGCCAGGCGCTCGAGCGGCTCGCGCTCCATGACGCAGCTGGGGTCGGTGCTGAAGTAGTCCAGCGCGCCCGGCTCGAAGACCAGGAAGCCGACGTTGATCCAGCCTTCGAGCCGCGGCTTCTCCTCGAACCGCTCGACCCGCCCGTGTTCGTCCAGCTGCAAGCTACCGAACCGCGAGATCGGCCGCACGGTGGTCAGCGTGGCCAACTTGCCGTGACCCTGGTGGAAGGCCAGCAGCGCCCGCAAGTCGAGGTCGACCAGGCCGTCGCCGTAGGTCACCATGAACCGCTCGTCGCCCAGGTACGGCGCCGCCCGCGCCACGCGCGCGCCGGTCATGCTCGCCAGCCCGGTCTCGGCCAGCGTGACGATCATATCCTGCTCGTCGTGCTGCCCGTGATAGGTGATCTCGCGGCGGGTGCCCAGGCGGATGGTCAGGTCGTTGGTCCGCTCCTCATAGTTGAGGAAATAGTCCTTGATCATCTCGCCGCGATAGCCCAGGCAGAGGACGAACTCGTTGAAGCCCTGGTGGGCGTACAGCTTCATGATGTGCCAGAGGATCGGCTGGCCGCCGATCGGTAGCATGGGCTTGGGCCGGTGGTCGGTCTCTTCGCGTAGCCGCGTGCCGAACCCGCCGCAGAGGATAACAACTTTCACTCGACCGCCTCGCTCGCCGGCCCGAGTATAGCGCAGCCGAGCCGCCGGGTGGTTGACGCGCCCTCCACCACGCGTCTAGACTCGCGCCAGGAGCCGTTGCATGGGCCACGCACACCGTTGGCTGCTGGTCGCCGGGGTCGCCCTCTGTGGGCTGGCCGCCTCGGGCCAGGTCGAAGATCCCGAGCCGCTCGAGATCGTCCCCGAATACACCGCCGTGATCGCCACCAATGGCGGCCTCTGGCCGCGGATCCACCGGCGCGAGGGCGAGCTGTTCGTCTTCGCCTTCGCCTCGCCCAGCCACACGACCGCCCCGGGCGACGTCGGCTGCTGGGTCAGCGGCGACCAGGGTAAGACCTGGACCCAACGCGCGATCGCCATCCCCCGACCCGCACCCGACGCCAACTACTGCGATGGCTGCTCGGGGCTGACGGCCAACGGCGACCTGCTGGTCATGTCCGGCGGCTGGGCCGACGCGGCCAACCAGGCCGAGCGCCGGCAGATGATCCCGCCGGCGATCTACCGATCGAGCGACGGCGGCCATACCTGGGCGCCCGGCGGCTACATCCCGCCCGTGCTCGCCGCCGGCCTCGTGCCCCGGCCGTACGGCAAGATCGTCCAGGCCGCCGACGGCACCCTGCGCACCGCGGTTTACGGCTGCGGGCTGAAGGGGCCGAGCGTCCACGATGCCTGGCTGCTCGTCAGCGACGACAACGGCGCCTCCTGGCGGCCCAGCGCGCTGATCGCCGAGCGGATCAACGAGGGCGACCTGCTCGAGCTGGGCCTGGGCGAGTGGCTCTTCGTCGGCCGCGAGATGGGCGACCCGGACTCGGGCCAGCGGCTGTTCCGCTCGCTCGACGACGGCCAGACCTGGACCGACGAGGGCCAGATCACCGGCGACCGCCAGAAGCCGGGCGACCTGATCCACCTTAGCGACGGGCGCATCCTGCTGACCTGGGGCCACCGCGGCCGCCACGAGGTCTGGGCCAAGGCCAGCGCCGACGGCGGCCACACCTGGGGCCGGCCGTGGAAGGTCTTCGCCACCAACCCGGGCGACATGGGTTACCCAGCGACGATCGAGCTGGCCGATGGGCTGCTGCTGACCGCCTTCTACGCGGCCAACAGCCCGCTGCACGAGGGCTACCACGCCGGGCTGGTCGCCTGGCGGCCGCCCGCGCCCTAGATTAGATCGGCGCGACCCCGCGCCGCGCGGCCTCCGCGGCGACCAGTTCGGCGATGTCCACATCGCCCAGGTCGTCGACGCTGGCCGCGAAATAGATCGCCTGGCCCGCGCGCAGCGGATGGGTCAAGAGACCGGGGCTGAACAGGTCCTCCTGGACCTCGTCCGCGGTGTAATCAAACTCGTAGTACCAGACGCCGTCGGCGGTCAGACTCGCATCACTGGTGTAGAGATAGAGCCGGCTCTCGTCGCCGTACGGCCGCATCGAGATGCGTCGGTGGCCATGGTAGACGTCGCGGCGGAAGGCGGCGTTCTCGCGCCGCGCCTCGGTTTCCGGCCGCGCCGCGACCAGCGCGCGCAACTGGATCGCCGTCGCCCGCGCGCCCTCGAGCAGCCGGTAGACCACCGCCGCCGCGCGCAGCCCCGCCAGCGTCAGCAGATGCCGCTCGAGCCGCGCGCCGGCGACGCGGATGGTCCAGACCGGCCAGGGATCGAGGCGGAACCCGGCGAGGAAGCGGTAGCCCGAGGGGAAGATCGTCGAGACGTACTGGTTGGCGCCCAGATCGAAGCGCTGGCCGTCGCAGAAAATGGCTTCCTCGCACTTGGCCAGCAGGATCCGCCGTACCCCATCATCGCCCACCGCGCCAAACCAGCCGTGGCGCGCGCGGGTGTGGATGCCGGACAACGTGCCCGCGGCGAACACCGAGTCGTCGGCCGCATCGACCCACTCTTGAGACACCAGCTGGTCGACCCTGGTCAGCTCCTCGTCAGCGAGGTTCAGCATGGGCTCGGCTCGTTCCATCTCCACCGCCTACTTGGCAGCCTATTACCCCCGGGGGGTCAGCGTCAAGCACGGCGGCGGGCGCAAAGGAGCGCCCGCCAGGACCACCCTAACTGGGACCGCCAAGGTTGTACCGCCGCCGCTCCGGCGGCAGCGCCACGGCACACCGCCGACGAACCTGACCACCGCCCGCCCAGGCCCACCCCCATGTGGCGTGGGCTGATAGCCCGCGGCCTTAGACTCGGCCGCAGCGTAGCGGAGGCCGAAACAA
>DHNJ01000210.1 GCA_002409445.1 Armatimonadetes bacterium UBA5419
GGTACAATCCGGCAGCCGCCGGCCACCCTAACTGGGACCGCGGACATTCTTGTCCGCATCCTTAGATTCGGCCGCAGCGCAGCGAAGGCCGAAGCAAGATTGTGCTACTGCCGTCGAGGCGCCGGCAGTCCGTGGGAGTGATCCCAGTCGTTCGGGGTCAGCCTAAGCTGGGGTAGTCCGTCCAGGCACCGGGCGCTGCCGCCGGAGCGGCGGTGGTACAATCCGGCAGCCGCCGGCTAGTGAGCCGGCGCTCCGGTAGCAGCGCCGCCCGACCGCCCCAACCGAACAAAGGCGCCGCCCGCGGGGGTGGCGCCTTCGTTGTGGGGTGGAAACCCGTCGGGGATTAGCCGCCCACCGCCGCGCGGACGGCGGCCAGTTGGCCGGCGCTGCCGAGCTTCTCATTCTTGTGGGCGATGAACTTGGCGTACTCGGCCATGAAGATCTTGCCCGGGCCGCGCAGGTCGAACTGCTCGGGGTTGTCGCGGAAGTACTCGCGGTGCACGCGGCACCAGACCAGCCGACCGTCGGTGTCGATGTTGACCTTGGTCACGCCGAGGGTCGCCGCGCGGGCGAACTGGTTCTCGTCGACACCCTTCGCGCCGTGGATCGAGCCGCCGGCGGCGTTGATGCGGGCGACCTCTTCCTCCGGCACGCTAGACGAGCCGTGCATGACCAGCGGGAAGCCCGGCGCCAGGCGCTGGATCTCCTCGATCACGTTGAAGTGCAGGCCCTGGCTGCCGCTGAACTTGAAGGCGCCGTGGCTCGTGCCGATCGCGCAGGCCAGCGAGTCACAACCGGTGCGCGCGATGAACTCCTTGGCCTCGTCCGGGTCGGTCAGCTTGGCGTCGGCCTCGCTCACACTCACGTGCTCCTCGACGCCGCCGAGCATGCCCAGCTCGGCCTCGACGGAGATGCCCTTCGCGTGCGCCGCATCGACCACGCGCTTGGTGATCGCCACGTTCTCCTCGAACGGCTCGCCGCTGGCGTCGATCATCACGCTCGAGTAGAAGCCGCTCTCGATACAGTCGTAGCAGGTCTGCTCGTCGCCGTGGTCCAAGTGGACCGCGAAGACCGCCTCGGGGAAGGTCTCGTCCGCGGCGCGGATGATCGCCTCGAGCATTGACTTGTGCGTGTAGCCGCGCGCGCCCTTGCTCAGCTGCACGATAAACGGCGCCTGGCTGTCTAGGTTGCCCTGAAACAGGCCCATCGCCTGCTCCAGGTTGTTGATGTTGTACGCCCCAATCGCGTACTTGCCGTAAGCCTGCTCGAACAGAGCGGCAGTGGTCACAATCATCTCGGCTGGATCCTTCCTTCGGTCAGGGGCCCCGGCCCGTAGGCGGCCGCGGCCCCAAGCTCTCAGTCTAGTCTACCACCAGTCGCCCGGCTCAGCCCTCGATCGCCGCCCGCCGCTGCTGCGCGGCGCGTACGCGGGCCAGGTCGTACTTGGTCGAGCGGTCGAACAGGTAGATCCCGTTCTGCTCCTGGAAGACGTCGGTCAGCTGCGTGTAGCAGTAGCCGAACATGTTCTCGTCGGCCAGGAGGATGCCCGTCAGCGCCTCGAAGCGCGTGAAGTACTCCTCCAGGCTGCGCGGCCGCTCGCCGTAGCCCCAGGAATCCTCGCCCTCCTTGGCCGCCGGGTTCCACCAGATGCCACCGAACTCGCTGACGAAGTACGGCTGGCCGCGGTAGGCGACCGACCAGGGCCGGTCGGCGGGGCCGTTGACGTACGGCTGGCCCTCGGCCAGGCCGGCGTGGCGCTGGGCGAAGGTCTCCGGGTTCTGGTCGTAGTCGTGGCTGTCGTAGACGTCGGTCAGCGGGAAACGATGGCTGTAGCCCGAGCTATCGAGCACCGGCCGCGTGCCGTCGACGTACTTCGCCGCGCGCCACATCGCCGCGGTCAGGTCGTCGAGGCCCTGAATCGTGTCGTCCATCGACTGTGCGGTCTCGTTCAGCCCGCACCAGCCGACCAGCGACGGGTGCGCCTGGTCGCGCTCGAGCTCGACCAGCCACTCGTTGACGTACGCCGCCGTCGGCCGCCCGCGGTCGATGCCCCAGTCGGGGAACTCGCCCCAGACCAGGTAGCCCAGTTTGTCCGCCCAGTAGAGGAACCGCTCCTCGAAGATCTTCTGGTGCAGGCGCGCGCCGTTGAAGCCCGCCGCCATGCTCAGCTCGATGTCCGCGCGCAGCGCCTCGTCGCTCGGCGCGGTCAGCAGGCCGTCGGGGTACCAGCCCTGGTCCAGGACCAGCCGCTGGAAGACCGGCTCGCCATTGAGCAGGATCGCCTTGTCATTGATCGCCACCGAGCGCAGCCCAGCGTAGGACTCGACGGTGTCGAGGACCTGGCCGTCCGCGTCGAGCAGCTCGAGGGTTAGGCCGTAGAGGTACGGGTCGTCGATCGCCCAGAGGCGGCGCTGGTCCGCGGGCACGTCGAGCGTCAGCTGCGGCAGCATGTCGCCGACGACCGTCTCGGCCTGCGCGATCACCGTCTCGTCAGCGCGCAGCGTGGCGCGGACGATCTGACCGGGGCGGCTGGCGGCCAGCGGCTGGCTCAGGATGAACCGGCTGTTGGGCACGTCGGGGACCATCTTCGTGCGCAGCAGATACGACGCGGCGACCGGCTCGAGCCAGACCGTCTGCCAGATGCCCGTGGTCCGGGTGTAGTGGCAGGCGTAGTTGCCATATCGCATTGACTGCTTGCCCAACGGCTTGGGCTCGCGGTGGTTGTCGCGGGCGCGGACGACGATCGTCGCGCGGCTGCCCGGCTCGGCGATGCCCGCCAGGTGGCAGGTGAAGGGCACGCTGCCGCCGCGGTTGCGCGCGACCTCGACGTCATTGACCCAAACCGTCGTGTCGTAGTCGACCGCCTGGAAGTGCAGCAGCACCTGCCGACCAGCCCACTCGGCGGGGATCTCGATCTCGCGGCGGTACCAGACCGCATTGCAGAAATCGACCGCGCCATGCCCCGACAGCTCCGACTCGGGGCAGAACGGGACCGTGATCTCGCTGGCCAGCTCGCGCTCGCGCAGACCCCGCTCCAGGCCGCTGTCGCCGTGGTCGAACTCAAAGCCCCACTGCCCGTTCAGGCAGAGCCAGTCAGCCCGCACAAACTGCGGTCGCGGATACTCGCTACGCGGCATCTCAGCCATCGATTCCTCTCCTTGCACCAGAACTCACATCCGTGCGGCTAGGATAGCCCATCGCCGCGCGTTTGTTCTACCAACGCGGCGCGGCGGACTTGCCAAATCCGATTGACTTGTTGCCGAACCGGCTCACTTGGGAGCGGGGCCGGTGCTCTCGCGGACGATCAGCCGGCTGGGCACCGCGACCCGCGGCGGATCGGTCAAGTCCAGCTCGCCGGCGGCCAGCAGGAGCGCTAGCTCCGCCCCGCTCGCGCCGACCTGGTCCAAGGCGGTGTCGATCGTCGTCAGCGAGGGGATCACGAGCTCCGCGTAGAGGTCGTCGAACGAGGCCAGCGAGATCTGGGCTGGGCAGTGCAGGCCGGCGTCGCACAGCGCGCGCAGGGCACCCAGCGCCGAGCGTTCGGAGAAGGTCACCAGCGCGGTCCCGGGCAGCGGCTTCTGCAGTTGCCCCGCGACCAGGTCGCGCGCGCGCCGCAGGATCTCGCCCGAGGGCACCGGCTCGGCCAGCCCGCTGAGGTCCAGCGGCCAGGTGACCAGCTCGAGGCCCAGCGCGTCCGCCTCCGCGCGCATCGTCTCGTCGCGCCCGACCCAATCGAGCACGCCATCGGCGACATGCGGCATCCAGATCACCGCCCGATGACCCAGCTGGGCCAGATGGCTCAGCAGCGCCTTGATCCCGGGCCGCTCATCGAAGATGGCGCATGGATGCGGGCCCGGCCCGACCATGCCGACGTAGACCAGCTTGTCCGGGATGTCAGCGAAGTCGTCCAGCCGGTAGTTGTACTGCCGCGCGGGCACGATCAGGGCGTCGACACGGCCTTGCCGTAGGCTGTCCAGCGCGCGCGCGACCTCGTCGCCCTCGCGCCCAGAAGCGATGATCAGCAAGTCCTGGTTCGACTCGGAGAGGACTCGCTCCAGACCGAGCACGATCCGCTGCCAGAACAACAGGTCGTGGGTCATGTCGAGGGCCAACTGCGAGACTAGCCCGACCGCTCCGCTGCGCCCGCGCTGCAGCGCTTGGGCCAGATAGTTCGGCGTGTAGCCGAGCTCGCGGGCCACCTCCCAGACCCGTTCGCGCGTGGCCTGGCTCACCCCAGCCGTGCCCTTCGCGCCGTTGATTGTTTTGGACACCGCAGTCACCGAACACCCCACGCGCTCGGCGATCTGTTTGAGCGTGACTCGTGAACTGCTACCCATACCTTGCCTCTGACGCCCGCGGCAAAAACACCACGCGGCTCACCACTCGAGATAAGCATACTTCGAGGTGGAGCGCAAGGTGGTTGCCCAAGTTGCGGGTGCACGCCCGCAGTCTATGGTGCGTTGGGCGCGGCGGGCGGCGCAGTCAAAGCGGCGAGAACTGCGCGCTGTTGCAAAGCTAGGGTGACATACGGCGCGCCCTTGTAGCGACCGGCCAGCAAGGCCAAAGTGCGGTCCGCGGCCAAATTACGGTCGGCCAGATGTTGGATGTGCGCCTTCTTGAGCCAGTAAACCGCGCCGTTCGGCGTGCCCTCGACCGACTGGGCCAGGGCGTCCGCCAGATCCTCGGCCGGGTCCCAGTCCTCCTGGGCCATCAGCACCTCGATCAGCGGCGGGACGATCGACAGCTGCCAGTAGGTCGCGGGGTACTCGGCATCCAGCGCCTCGAGCCGCGCCCGCGCGCCGGCCAGGTCGTCGGCCGCGGCCAGGTGCTCGGCGGCCTGCAGGCCCAACCGCACGGCGACGAAGGTGCCGGGGTAGCGGCTAGCGACCTCGGTCAGCAGGGCCACCGCCGC
>DHNJ01000291.1:0-4484 GCA_002409445.1 Armatimonadetes bacterium UBA5419
CTCCGGTCCGGGCACCGGCGGCGGCACGGGTGGCGGCAGCGGACGCGGCGGCGGCGGCCTGGTGGCGACCAAGGGCAGCGACGACGACGGCGGCCCGACCGGCGTCATCGTCGACACGTTGGCCCACAAGTGGCACCACTACCCGGGCAGCTACGACCTGCACATCGGCAGCGCCGAGGGCCCGCGCATCGCGACCATCGGCATCATCCACTACCGCAGCGTGGCCAGCGCGCGGGCCGGCAGCCAGGTCGCCCGCGGCGGCCGGCGCGACCCGATCGTCATCCGCCCGCTGGGCATCAAGTTCGTCGTTGGCTCCGGCCAGGGCGCGCGCCAGCGGGTGATCATCTCGCAGGGCGACGCCGACAAGCTGCGCGCCAGCGGCCTGCTGAGCCAGCCGGGCAAGATCGTCACGGTCTGGCGCGACAACATCGAATGACGGCACGTGACGCTGCACCGCAGCGTCACGCGGGTTAGTTGCCTTCGGGCGGGTAGATCCAGCGGCCGGCGAGTTCGAGCAGGCGGCAGCGCAGCTCGGGGTAGGTCGCGGCGACGTGGTCGGCGAAGACGTTGGGGTCGGCCGTCTGGTACTCGAACATCTGGAAGCTGAGCGGCACGACGAACTGCGCGCCGATCTCGGAGGCCAGGCGCGCGGCTTCGATATTCGTCAGGGCGCCGGGCAGGCCGCGCTGCTGCAGGCGGGCGCCGCGGCCGCCGATGGGCAGGAAGGCGATCTCGGGGTGGAAGGGGCGGACGTCCTCGGCCTGGCCGCGGCGGGGCAGGCTGTTGCCCGCGACGTAGACCGAGCCGAGGTCGGAGGCCAGCACGTACTCGAGCCGCAGCGGCTCGTCCTCCTCGGTCAGGCCGACGGCGTGGATCGTCAGGTCCTCGATCTCGAACAGCTGGCCGGCGCGGATCGGCACCATCCGCTCGTCGGGCACGCCCATCTCGTCGGCGGCAACATCGGCCAGGCCGGCGGGCAGGACGAGCAGCGCGTCGGGGCTGGCTTCGAGCAGGGCGGGGACCGTTGCCGGGTCGAACAGGTCGGCCGAGCCGCCGGTGATCAGCACGAGGCTGACGCCGGTCAGCTCGTTGGCGGCCAGCGGCGCGGTGCTGCGGCGGGGCCCGAGGCCGCGGTCGGTGAGGCGGTCGGAGAGGTAGGGGTCGACGACGGCGACCACCGAGCCGTGCTTGAGCAGCAGACCACAATGGCCGAGCCACCAGACTGCCAGCCGTCCGTCGCCCAGTGTGGTAGTCTGAACCTGTTCAACCAAGGCTTGGCCGAAGACCAACGGCTCGATCATGGCTGCCTCCTCAGGCCGGATTGTAGCACGAGGCAGAAGGAGACCGCCCATGACCGACCTTGAGATCGCCGCCAGCGTACCCCTGCAGCCCATCATGGACCTGGCGGCCGAACGGCTCGACA
Source organism: Armatimonadetes bacterium UBA5419 (assembly GCA_002409445.1). Classification (GTDB taxonomy): domain Bacteria; phylum Armatimonadota; class UBA10988; order UBA10988; family UBA10988; genus UBA10988. The sequence continues at coordinate 1,424 of DHNJ01000291.1, forward strand.
TCGCGCCCGAATACCTCGAACCCTACGGCCACACGAAGGCCAAGCTGTCGCTCGACTTCATCGACTCGCTGGCCGAGCGGCCGGCGGGCAAGCTGATCCTGGTCACCGCGATGAGCCCGACGCCAGCGGGCGAGGGCAAGACGACGACCACGGTCGGCCTGGGCGACGCGCTCGGGCGGGTCGGGCAGCGGGCGATGATCTGCCTGCGGGAGCCGGCGCTGGGCCCCTGCTTCGGCATGAAGGGCGGCGCGGCGGGCGGCGGCTGGGCGCAGGTCGTCCCCGCCGACGAGATCAACCTCCATTTCACCGGTGACATGCACGCGGTGGCCAGCGCGCACAACCTGCTGGCCGCGCTGATCGATAACCACGTGCAGTTCGACAACGAGTTCCGCATCGACCTGCGCAAGGTCCGCTGGCCGCGGGTGACCGACGTCAACGACCGCATGCTGCGCGAGGTCGTCGTTGGGCTGGGCGGCTCGGGCAACGGCTTCCCGCGCGAGGACCGCTTCGACATCGTCGTCGCCTCCGAGATAATGGCCGTGCTCTGCCTGAGCCGCGGCGTGACCGAGCTGCGCACGCGGCTGGGCGAGATGATCGTCGCCGGCCGGCGGCTCAGCGACGTGCCCGTGCTGGCCAGCGACCTGAAGGCCCAGGGCGCGCTGACGGCGCTGCTGCGCGACGCGCTGAAGCCGAACCTGGTGCAGACGCTGGAGAAGACGCCGGCCTTCATCCACGGCGGGCCGTTCGCCAACATCGCCCACGGCTGCAACTCGGTCATCGCCACGGCGACGGCGCTGAAGCTGGCCGACTTCGTGGTCACCGAGGCAGGGTTTGGTGCGGACCTGGGCGCGGAGAAGTTCCTCGACATCAAGTGCCGGCTGGCCGGGCTAGAGCCGGCGGCGGCGGTCGTCGTGGCGACGGTCCGCGCGCTCAAGTACCACGGCGGCGTCGAGCGGAGCATGCTCGAGGTCGAGAACCTGGCGGCGGTGGAGAAGGGGCTGCGCAACCTGCGGCGGCACGTGAACAACATGCGCCAGCACTTCGGTCTGCCGGTGGTTGTCGCGCTGAACCACTTCGCCTCGGACACGGAGGCGGAGGTCGCGCGGACGATCGAGCTGGTCGAGGGGTTGGGCGTGCGTTGCATCGTCGCGCGGCATTGGGCCGAGGGCGGCGCGGGCGCCGAGGAGCTGGCGCGCGAGGTCGTACGCCTGGCCGAGAGCGGCGACGAGGGCGGCTTCCGCTTCCTCTATCCCGACACGACCTCGCTGTGGGACAAGCTGACGACCATCGCGACCAAGATCTACGGCTGCAGCGAGGTCACCGCCGACACCAAGGTCCGCGCGGCGATCGCCGACTACTCGGCCGACTACGGCCACTACCCGGTCTGCGTGGCGAAGACCCAGTACAGCTTCTCCAGCGACCCCGACCTCCGCGGCGCCCCAAGCGGCCACGTCCTGCCGGTCCGCGAGGTCCGCCTGGCCCGCGGGGCGGGCTTCATGGTCGCCTACTGCGGCAACATGCTAACCATGCCCGGCCTCCCCCGCCGCCCCGCCGCCGAAACCATCGACGTCGACGCCGCGGGGAACATCGTGGGGTTGCAGTAGGGGTGGGTGGCGGCGCAGACTAGGGGTGAGAACGGTCATGCAGCACAACGAGTGGCCAGAAGTGGCGATCGTCGGGCCGGCGGCGGACGAAGGCGCCGTCGACGTCGAGATCCTTAAGACAGTGCTGACGAGCCTGGGCGAGATGGCCCTGTTGCTCGGGGCGATGCGCGACGGCTACGAGATCCGGCAGCACTTCCGGCCGCCGGCGGCGACCCGCCAGCGCTATGCCTTGCAGGTGGGTCTGCCGCGGGCGGGCAGCTACGCGCTGCCGTTCCGCGTGGCCGACACCTCGCCGCAGCCGCCGCTGTTTGACGCCGACGAGCCCGTCGACGTGGCACTGCAGGTCGCGGAGGTGCTCGCGCTGGCGGCCAGCGGTGACGCGGCCGCGCTGGCCAAGGCGGTGCCCGACCCGACCTACCGCCGGCGTCTGGTGGCCCAGGCGCTGGAGATGGCACCGCCGGTCGGGGAACGCTGGGGCGTGGCCGTGCGGGCGAACGGGCGCTCCGTGACGTTGGACGAGCCGGCGCGCCGGCGGCTGGAGGCGGTGGTCGCGCCGGCGGTGGCCCCGAGCTCGACGATGACCGTGACCGGCGAGCTCACGGCGGTCGACTTCGACCAGACGCAGATCCGCCTCCGCTACGCGCCGACCAGCCGCGAGATTGTCTGCTCCTACCTGCTCGAAATCGAGGACCAGATCCTGGCCAGCCGCCGCGACCTGGTCGAGGTCACCGGCCAGTTTACGCTCGACGACGCCGGCCAGCCGACCAAGCTGGTCCAAGTCTCGCGCGTCGCCCCGGTCGACCTATCGCCCATCGTCCTTACCGAGATCGAACACGACGGCACGACGCTGGTCGCCGACCCGCCGCTGCGCCTCGAGGTGACGCTCGATGAGACGCAGCAGCTGTATGAGGTGACGGACACGTCATTGAGTTTGATCTTGGGTGAGGAGACGCGGGAGGAGTTGCTGGCCGAGTTGGAGGAGGCGGTGGTGTTCTGCTGGCGCTTCTACGGCCAACGCGAGAACCCGGACGAACTCACGCCGCAGGCGCAGGCCGTCGGCGCGACGTACCGCCGCCGCTTCCGCGAGGTGCAGCATGCCCTATAGCGCGCACGAGGTCATCTCGGCTCTGGAGCGGAAGGGCTTCGCAGAGGTCGGCGGTGACCATGTGCGGCTGGTCTACCAGACGCTGGACGGTCGCGACACGCATGTCATGACCAAGGTCAGCCGCGGCGCCGGCGGGCGCGACGTGGGGCAGAGCCTGTTGGGCAAGATGGCCCGCCAGGTCCACCTAACCAGCGGTGAGTTCCGCAACCTCGTCGACTGCCCACTCGACCGCGTGGGCTACGAGGCGCTGTTGGTGGAGCGGGGCATCGTGCCGCCGCCCTAACCGCCCCCCGCGCCCGCTGACGCCGCTACCGCGTCGCTCGGGCAACCTTGCTTCGGCCTCCGCTGCGCT
>DHNJ01000291.1:4629-10615 GCA_002409445.1 Armatimonadetes bacterium UBA5419
GCTGCGGCCGAGTCTAAGGTCGCGGGCTGGCAGCCCGCGCCACATGGGGAGGACCTGGGCGGCGGCACCCAGCGTATTGTCGGCGCATGGCCGGCACTGCCGTGGAGTGCCCTGACCGTCGTCGCCCACGCTATCCGCGATGGAGGCGGCCACGCATTGTACCGCCGCCGCTTCGGCGGCAGGGGGTTGGAGCACCGACGAACGATGCCGTCGAGGCGCCGGCGGTCCCTTTGGTGGTCGTCAGCTTTGTAGCCCAACTCGGCCTCTGCTTCGCTCCGGCCGACTCTAAGGTCGCGGGCGATCAGCCCGCGCCACATGGGAGGATTGGGGCGCCCGCGCGATTTCGCCGGCCGAACTACACCCCCCGCGCCCGGTGGCGCCAGTGGAAGGTGCCGCGGTGGCTGATGTCGCAGGGGAGGACGCGGACGCCGCGGAGGCGGTCGAGGGCGCGGACGACCCAGCCGACGGCGTCGGGCTCGCACAGCAGGGTGACCGTGCCGCCCATGCCCGCGCCGTTCACGTTCGCCGCGCGCACGCCCAGGCCGCGGGCCATCGCCACGACGTCGCGCATGACCGGCAGGACCATGTTCGGCGCGAGCAGGTGCTGGGCTTGCCAGGTCAGGTCGAGCGACTCGCAGAACGCGTCGAAGTCGCCCGCCGCCAGCGCCGCCTGCACGCCGGCCTCGGCGGCCGCGAGCAGGTCGAAGGCTTCGATGCTGTCCGGATGCCGCTCGGCCAGGCGCTCGAAGACGACCTCGTGGGAGCGGTGGCTGCTGTGCGGGCGGCCGAAGTCGACGATGATCATGCCCAGGTCGAGCGTCGCCAGCAGCGCGTCGTCGACGGCCAGTTCGCGCATCTCCAGCGCCTCGCGGTCGCCCTCGAAGCGGGTGTGGTAGTTGGCCACGCCGCCGTGGACGGCCGCGGCCTGGTCCTGGTAGCCGCAGCTCAGGCCGAGCAGGTGCGTCTCGGGCAGGCGTGCGGCGTGGACCAGTTCGAGCGGCGTCAGGTCGCGCCCGGCGGCCACGGCCAGCGCCTGGACGAGGGTCACGAGGACCGCGGCGGAGGTGCCCAGGCCGGTCGCGGCCGGGATGCCCTTGGCCGTGCAGCGCAGCTCGAGGCCGACGGGCGGCTGGGCGGCGTGGAGCAGGGCGCGGATGATCGCGTGGTCGTCGCGCGGGTCGGGCAGTCGCGCCAAGTCGGCGGCGCTCAGGTTGAGGTGGAGGTCGACGTCGGGGGCCTGGAGCACGAGGCGGTCGGGCCGTGTGCCGCGCCGCAGCGAGGTGCTGGCGCCGGCGGTCAGCGCGATGTTGGTGCAGTCGCCGCCGCCCGCCGTGGGCACGTCGCGCCAGCCCGAGAGCATCCAGCGCATGGGCGCGCGCACGGAGATGACCTCATCCGGCGCCAGGTCGAGCCCGGCGGTGAACAGCGGGTAGATGGCCGCGTAGCGTTCGGCCGGCGTCAGGAGCTGGGCGTGGTCGAGGCTCACTCCGCCGCCCCGGCGACCGCCAGGGCCTCCGCGACCGCGTCCAGGGTCGCCGTCAGCGCCGCATCGTCGTGGGCGAGGCTGGGGAACCAGGCCTCGAAGGCCGACGGCGGCGGGTAGACCCCGCGCTCGAGCAGCGCCCAGAAGAACCGGCCGTAGCGGGCGGTGTCGGTGGCCTTCGCGCTGGCGTAGTCGACGACCGGCTGGTCGGCGAAGAACGGGGTCAGCATCGCGCCAGCCTGGTTGACCACGAGCGGCACACGGGCCGCCTCGGCGGCCCCGCGCAGCCCGTCGGCCAGGCGCGTGGCGATCGCCTCCAGCCGCGCGAACGCGCCGGGCTGCGCCAGGGCGTCGAGCGTGGCCAAGCCGGCGCTCGCGGCGACCGGGTTGCCGGCCAGCGTGCCCGCCTGGTAGACCGGCCCAGCCGGCGCGACCTGGTCCATCAGCTCGGCCCGGCCACCGTACGCGGCCAACGGGAAGCCGCCACCGATGACTTTGCCTAACATGGTTAGATCCGGCTGCACGCCGGCCCGCGCCTGCACGCCGCCGAGCGCGACGCGGAAGCCAGTCATCACCTCGTCGAAGACCAGCAGCGCGCCGTAGCGGTCGCACAGCGCGCGCAGCGCGCGCAGCCACGCGTCGCCGCGGTCGACGACGCCCATGTTGCCGGCGACCGGCTCGACCAGTACGGCCGCGATGTCGGCGGCGGGGTCGGCGAGGGTCGCCTCGACGGCGGCCAGGTCGCCATACGGCAGCGAGCGGGTCAGCGCGGCGAGCTCGGGCGGCACGCCGGGCGAGTCGGGCAGGCCGAGGGTGGCCACGCCGGAGCCGGCGGCGACCAGGAGGCTGTCCGCGTGGCCATGGTAGCAGCCGTCGAACTTGATGATTCCGCGCCGGCCGGTCGCGCCGCGGGCCAGGCGGACGACGGCCATGCCCGCCTCGGTGCCGGAGCAGACGAGGCGCACGCGTTCGAGGCTGGGCATCAGCTCGCGGATGCGCTCGGCGAGGGCGACCTCGGGCGGGGCGGGCGCGCCGAAGCTGGAGCCGTCGGCCAGGGCGCGGGTGGCGGCCTCGACGACGGTCAGCGGGGCGTGGCCGAGGACCAGCGGCCCCCAGCTCATGACGTAGTCGACGTAGCGCTGGCCGTCGACATCGGTCAGCCAGGCGCCGGCGCCGGAGGCAAAGAAACGCGGCTCGCCGCCGACGCCACGGAAGGCGCGTACGGGGCTGTTGACCCCGCCGGGCGAAACGTCCAGGGCGCGGCGCCAGAGCGCCGCGGAGCGCTGGTTGGTCATAGTGATGTGCCTAGAACAGAACCGACAGCAGGGCGACACACAAGGTCAGCAGGCCGAACAGGCTGATGATGCCGAGGCCGCAGCCCTTCTTCTTGGTTGCCTCGGCCTCGCGGCTCGCGCGGAAGGCCTCGGCCGCCGCGGCGACATCATCGGCCGGCGCGGCGCCGCCGGCGGGTTTGGCGGCACCGCCAGCGCCGCCGAAGGCGCTGAGGTCCATCGAGGTGATGTCGAGCCCCGCCAACCCACCGGGCAGCGCGGCGGAACTGCCGGACTTGATGACCTCGCTCGCGGCGTCCTGGGTCTGCTCCCAAGCGGCCTTGGCCTGCGGGTGCTGCGGGTTGTTCAGCAGCGCCACATGGAACATCGAGTGCGCCTCGCGCGCGCGGCCCAGCTTCATCAGGGCGACGCCAGCGAAGAAGGGATAGTCGGCATTGGCGCCGTCCAGGTCGGAGGCCTTCTCGAACTCGCGCAGCGCATCCGCCCAGCGGTCGCGCTTGCCCCAGCACATGCCTAGATACATGTGCAGGTCGCCACGCTCCGGTTCCTGCTCGAGCCCCTGCCGCAGCAGCGGCATAGCCGCCTCATGATCGCCGGCCTTGTACAGTTCGATGCCCAGATCGGCGGGTGTCCGCGCCATGTCAATCTCCTCCCACAACCAGCCTCGAACCCACGTGCGCGCGCCCCGCACGCACGCCCCCAAGTATAGGCGCGCGCGGGCACCGGCGTCAATCGGTCAGCGACAGCCCCGCCGCGCGGCAGCGGTCCTCGAACTCGGCGATGCCGGCGGGCCAGGTGGACCAGACGTCGTCGGCGGCGGCGGAGCCGGTGACCAGGGGGTCGACGAGGGAGGCGTCGTCGAAGCGGGCGCGCAGGGAGCCGGGCCAGATCTCGAAGTCGTCACCGCCGGTGGCGCGCAGGGCCTCGAGGATGTGCAAGCCGAGGCGGGGGCCGTCGAAGGTGTGGCGGTCGGTGATATGGAGTTGGACGCCGCCGCAAACCTTGCCTTGGTGCTTGCTGAAGGTCGGCACGAAGGCCGCCGGGCGGCAGACGACGCCGGGGAGGCCGCGCGCGTTGAGGTTGGCGGCCAACTCCCAGCCGTCGATACCCGGCATGCCGAGCAGCTCGAACGGTTTGGTCGTGCCGCGGCCCTCGCTGGCGTTGGTCGCCTCGAGCAGGACGGTGGCGGTGAAGGCCAGGGTGCTGTCGAGGGTCGGCAGGTTGGGCGAGGGGAGGACCCACATCAGGCCGGTCTCGTCGTACCAGGCGCTGCGCGGCGCGTCGCTGAGCGGGACGACCTCGAGATCGCCCTGCCAGCCCAGCTCGTGGATCGTCAGGCGCAGGTACTCGCCGTGGGTCAGGCCGATGCGCATGGGCACGGGGACGCGCGCGAAGCGGCCGCCGCCGACGTTGCCCTGGCGCACGAGGCCGCCGAGCGGGGTCGGCCGGTCGAGCAGGAGGAACGGCTTGCCCGCCTCGAAACAGGCCTCGAGGCAGCTGGTCAACGTCAGGATGTAGGTGTACGGACGGCTGCTGGCGTCTTGCAGACAGCCAACGAGCAGGTCGCAGTCGGCCAGCTGCTCGGCGTTCGGCTTGCGGTTGGCGCCGTAGAGGCTGTGGACGGGGACGCCGAGCCGCGGGTCGGTGGCGTCGGCGACGTGGTCGCCGGCCTGGGCGTCGCCCCAGATGCCGTGTTCGGGGGCGAATAGCGCGCTCAGCAGGCCGCGTTCGGCCAGCGCCATGGCCAGGTGGCCGACCTCGTCGACCCAGCCGGTGGGCCCGGTGACCAGGCCGACGCGCCGGCCGCCGATGGCCGTGACCAACCGCTCAAACGCTGCGACGCTCATCTGCCTGCTCCTCTCGGCTTAGCGCTCGGCGTGCCAGCCGCCATGGACGATGACCCGCTGGCCGCCGGCGCCGACCCAGTAGCGCTGGTCAGGGTACTTGACCTCGTAGTAGCGGGTGAACTTGGTCGGGTCCTCGCGGTTGCCCTCGAACATGTCCCAGTGGGCGGGGCAGGCGAGGCCGACGGGCAACTGGCCGACCAGGTCGGCGGCCTCAGCGAAGCCCATGTTGCCGATGATGTTGCGCGCGTAGCGCTCGGCGTCGCGGCCGTTGATCGGCACGAAGGCGACGTCGATCGGCAAGCGCGCGCGCAGCTCGGCCTGCAGGCCCTCCCACCAGACGGTGTCGCCGGCGTGGTAGCAACTGGTGCCGTGGCCGCGGATGATGTAGCCGAGGAACGGGTAGAGCCCATCGTCGGTGACCGAGAGGAACTCGTGGGCAGAGGGGATCGCCTCGACGGTCAGGCCGCCGACCTCGACAGTCTCGTAGGCGTTGATCGCGACCAGGCGGTCGGCGGGCACGCCGAGGTCGAGCATCCGCTGGCGGTGCGCGCGCGGGGCGACGAAGACGCCCTTGGTCTCGGCGGCCAGGCGGGGCACGGCCCAGGGGTCGATGTGGTCGCTGTGGTCGTGGGTGTGGAGGAAGACGTCGACCGCGTCGCACTCGGCGGGCGTGAGCAACGGCGGCTTGCCGCGGCGGTCGCTGGGCTGCAGATAGGGGTCGACCATGGCGGTCACCTCCCCAAAGCGCAGCAAGTAGGTCAACTGCCCGAACCACCAGAAAGCGAACTGGCCCGGTTCGAGGTGGGTGCCGCGCAACGAATCGAGCAGCTCCTCGTGCCGGAGCGCAACGCTGGTAAGATCAGCCATGGCCTGCTCCTGCCGAGCAGCATACACCAGGAGAGCAGCCAGGTGGCAGTGCGCACCGGTTTGGCTTACGGCGAGCAGCCGCTGCAACGTTTGGACCTCTACCAGCCCGAGTCCGGTCCGCCCGCGCCCGTGCTGGTCGCCTTCTGGCACGGCGGTGCCTGGAAAGAGGGCAGCCGGGCCGAGGCGGCCGGGCTGGGCGCGCACCTGGCGGCGGCGGGTTACGCGCTGGCGACCTTGGACTACCGGCTGGGGCCGGACGACCTGTGGCCGGCGCAGGGCGAGGACGCGGCGGCGGGCGTGGCCTGGCTCTGGGCGCGGCGGGCGGAGCTGGGGCTGGACGGCGCGCGGCTGGTGCTAGCTGGTCATTCGGCCGGGGCGCACCTGGCCGCGCTGCTGACCTTCGATGCGTCGTGGCTGCCGGCGGAGGTTGAGGTCGCGGGGCTGGTTGGGCTGTCCGGGGTGTACAGCCTGGAGGCGGTGGCCAGCCGGCGGTGGAT
>DHNJ01000291.1:10786-11126 GCA_002409445.1 Armatimonadetes bacterium UBA5419
GGTGGCCAGCCGGCGGTGGATGCGGGCGAACCTGCTGGACGCGGCGTTCCCCCACGACCCGGAGGTCTATCGCACCGGCTCGCCCCTGAACTACGTGCGGGCGGTGCCCGCGCGAATCTGGTTGTCGAATGTCGAGGTGGACTGGGGGCTGTACCGGCACACGGCCTGGATGCGCGAGGCGCTGGAGGCGGTGGGCAAGGAGGTCGAGACCTCGACCCAGCCCGAGCGCCACCACCTGGACCAGATGGAGCACCTGGGTCGCGCGGACGACGAGACAACGCGGCGGTTCGTGGAGTTCTGCCGGCGGGTGGCGGAGGGGTCCTCGTAGCGCCGGCGCCCT
>DHNJ01000291.1:11447-11578 GCA_002409445.1 Armatimonadetes bacterium UBA5419
GCGCAGCGGAGGCCGAAACAGGACTTGCGCCATGCCGGCGAGGGCCGGCGGTCCCTCTTGGCTTCTCCCGGCCTCTTGACGTCCGCTAAGTCGAGGTGGTCCGTGCACGCACCAGCCGCTGCCGCCGGAGC
>DHNJ01000228.1 GCA_002409445.1 Armatimonadetes bacterium UBA5419
TGACCGCGAGGGTCTTCAGCTCGCCGCCGCGCGCGCGCAGCAGCGCCTCGACCGGCGCGGCCTCGGCGCCGTCGGCGAGCGCGGCGAAGTCGCCGTCGGCCTGGCGCAGGCGGCGGTCAGCGTTGCGGTAGACGAACCAGGCGGTCAGCCCGCTGGCCTCGCCGGTCGGCCGTAGCCGCACCCACTCGCCCCGCTCGCTCGCCTCGAAGCCGATCCAGGTCGACCCGCCCGCCGCCAGCGTCACGCTGCGCAGCGGCTGCCAGGCGCCGTCGCCGGCGACATCGACCTCCAGCTCGACGGTTAGCGGCGCCGCGCCGCTGTGGCTCAGGTGCAGGCCACGGTGGTCGTAGCCGGCGAAGAGGTACGGGTCGGAGACGGTGCCCGCGGGCACGTCCTCGTTGAGCCACAGCCCGCCGCGCCCGAGCACCGGGCCGAGCCGGTCGAGCAGGGGCGGGTCGACGAACCAGAGGTTGGACTGCGACTGGCCGGCGGCCTGCGCCTCACCCTTGGCCGCGCGGCGGTTGAGGAACTCGCTGCGCGCGGCGTCATCGCAGCCGAAGACCAGCCGGTCGCCCCAGCGTGCGAAGTCGCCGATGATCTTGAGGTAGTTGGAGCGCGGCCGGATGCCCCGAGCACGGCCCGGGCCGAAATCGGCCGGGAAGCGCCAGAACGCGCCGTGCATGGTCATCAGCAGGTCGTCCTCGCCGACCTCGCGGATGCGCGGCCACTCGGTGTTCCAGCCGTGCGCGCCGTCGTAGCTGTGGCTGCTCTTGGGCAGGCGGTAGGTGTGCCAGGCGCCGTCCGCGCGGACCATCAGCAGCAGCGACCGGTGGTCCCAGCCGGTGGCCCAGATCGGCGCGTCCGGGTCGGTGTTGCCGTACAGGTCGCCCGGGCCGGTGACCTCGCAGAACTGGTTGCGGCGGATGACGGTCCAGGACTCGCCGTCCCACTCTGCGAGGCTGCCGCTGGGGATGTCGGGCCGGCTGCGCGCCAGGGGCGACTGCTCGCCGTTGTTCGAGTACACCAGCACACCCTGGCTGGACCAAGCGCCCTTGCCATGATAGCCGGGCAGGCCAGCGTCGGGCAGGCTGCCGGGGCCAGTCTCGCTGCGCGCGACGTTCTCGTCGCGGTAGAAGCCGCGCACCTCCAGCGTGTCGACATCGACCTCGTAGAGCCCCTCCTCCATCGTCGCGTAGTAGACCTTGCCCGCCGGGTCGAGGAGGTGGCGGATGGTCGCCGTGTGCCGGCCGGGCATCTGGGCGAAGGGGATCGCCCGCACGCTACGGTCCGCGCCGATGACGTACGGGCCGATGAACAGCTGGTTGGACTCGCGGTGGATCAGCCGGTTGGCGCAGGTGCCGCCGATCGACTCGGGGCGGATGATCTGCTCGAGGTCGGGGGTGATCTCGTAGAGCTTGTCGGACGAGCCGTAGGGCAGGTGCGGCCCGTAGCTAATGATCCAGAGCCGATCGGCGAACGGTACGACCGCGCCAGTACCGCACTCCTGCTCGTCGTTGAAGGTTGCCAGATGGGGATAGATCCCCGAAACCTGTCGCGGCGGCGTGTCGCCCGCGCCCGCTATCAAGGCCGCCGCCAGGGCGACCCACCCGCTCATCGTCATCATTGCCTCCGTACCGCCACCCCCCGTTTGTCACACAACGGCAACCTCCTCCTTGACATACCCACGGGGGTATAGTACACTTTGGTTTCGGAGGCAACGATGGACGGATGGCTCGGCAAGGTAGCGGTCGCGATGATCGTGGCCTACGTGTGGCATCGGGTCTCGGTGGGGGCGACGGGCGGGGGTTGCCCACTGACCTGCTCGCCCTGGCGGGCGTTGGCGTTGGGTTTGGCCTTCGGGCTGATGTGGGCGTGGTCGTCGCGGCCGCCGCTGGCGGTGGGCCAGTCGATGGCGGCGCCGTTGGCGCAGTTGGCGAGTAATGAGGAGACGAACATGAGTGAGCCGATGGAGTTGACGAGCGGTGTGCCGGTGGTGGTGAATGAGGCGGAGTTCGCGAAGGCGATCAAGACCGCTGACCGGCCGGTGGTGCTGGATGTGTTCGCGACCTGGTGCGGGCCCTGCAAGATGCTCGCGCCGGAGCTGGAGAAGGTCGCCGCGGAGCTGGGCGATCGCGCGTACGTGCTCAAGGTCGATAGCGACGCGAGCCCGCGCGTGGCGCAGATGCTCGGCGTGCGCGGGGTGCCGGCGCTGTTCGTGATCAAGGGCGACGCGATCGTCGAGCGCTGGGCCGGCTTCAGCCCGGCGGCCGACATCATGGCCCGCGTGCAGCGGCACTTGGAGCCGGTGGCGGCCAGCCCGTCCGCTGGATAGCTTAGCGGGAGGGACACCTAACCTGAGGCGACCGCGCGGGGGCGCGGCCGTCTCTACCTTTGGGCCGGCCCTAGCCGAACCGCGCGCGCATCCGCTCGCAGTAGTAGGCGACGAGCGACCACTCGTTGTCGTGGGGCAGGCGGTGGTCGGGGCAGGGCAGGTAGCCGCCGGCCTCGATCATCGGCCGCAGCCGCTCGATCTCGGCGTCGACCGCGGCGCGGTCGCGGCTGAAGACCCGCTTGTTCAGCCCGCCCACGCCGAGCAGCCCGGGCCCGTAGGTCTCGCGCCAGGCGGCCAGGTTCGAGCCCCAGGTGCCGACCTCGATCGGGAACATGACATTGATCCCGTTCTCGAACCAGATCGGCAACAGCGCGTCGATCAGCCCGTCGCAGTCGAGCGAGATCAGGTCGTAGCCCTGGGCCCGCAGCTCGGCGGCGATGCGCTGGTAGTGCGGCCCGACGCGTTCGGCGAAGACGCGCGGGTTGATCAGCGGGCCGTTCTTGAAGCAGATGTCTTCCCAAAAGTGGGCGATGTCGGCCTTGAGGCCGAGCTCACCGGCGAGCACGACGTTGCGGTAGCTCAGGTCGGCGACGGTGTCGATGATCTCGGCGAACAGCTCGGGGTCGTCGGCCTGCAGGTACGACATGCCCTCGACCCCGAGCAGGTCGCGTACGGCGCCGAACAGGCTGCCGGCATGGAGCAGGCAGGGCCACTCGCGGGCGGGGTCGGCCAGCCAGGCGCCGACCTGGTCGGGCGGCAGCGCGCGCGCCGGCGTCTGCACCCAGACCTCGGTCACGCGCTCGGGAAACCACCGCAGCTTGGGCAGATACTCCGCCTCCCAGTCCGCGCGCGTCTTGAGCAGGTGGTCGACCTCGGCGGGGATGCTTTGGTTGTCCGGGTGGTGTAGTTGAATCGCCCCGAGACCGGTTAGCACCTTGCGGTACCCGCCGGGCAGCTCCTCGATCACCCGCCCCTCGAACCCCGGCCGCAACAGGCTCTGCAGCCCGAGGTGACAGTGATAGTTCGCATCAAACCCCAACCGCCGCGCAATGACCGCCTCCCCCGCACTCCCATCGCCCGCCAGCGCCGCGCGGTACTCGTCCTCGCTTAGGTGCCCCTCATCCCGCCAGCGCCGCAGCGTCGCGTCGAGGAACCCGAAGTGAACCAGCGGCAGGCGGTCGTACGCCTCCCCCCGCAACACAGCCAGCACCCGCTCACGAGTCGTCATCAGCAGCCTCTAGCGCGGAGGGTAGCACAGTTGGGGGTAGGCGGCGACGGAACCCGACCTGCCAAACTTTGACCAAACCTGATGCTCATGGTATGATTGCAGGTTGCGGTCGGCCGGGAGCAGGGGGTCGCCTAAGGAAGGTCTAGGATGCGTAGGAAGTCGGACTTCGAGCTGGTCGAGACCCAGGGCGGGAAGTATGCGTTGGTCGTTGGCGTGACTCAGCGAGCGAGCCAGTTGACGGACGGGGCGCGGCCCTTGGTGGAGCGCACGGTGCTCAACGCGGTGGCCACGGCGATTGACGAGTTGGCCCAGGGGCGGACAAAGATTGTGGCGCCGAAGCTGCCCGCGCGGCCGTCGCCGTTGCGCACGATTCCGCCCGAGGTCTTGGACCCGGCAGCGGTGAGTAGTGCGCCGGCGGAGGCCACGGACGAGGGCGATGCCGACGAGTCCTGACCTTTACGACCTGCTGGGCGTCGAGCGCGGCGCCGATGCGGCGACCATCAAACGTGCCTACCGCGACCTGGCCCGGCAGTATCACCCTGATGTGACCGGTGGCGACCCCGAGAAGACCGAGCGGTTCAAGGCGATCTCGGCGGCCTACGAGGTCCTCACCGACCCCGCGCGACGCGAGCAGTACGACCGCTACGGCACCGTGGGCGATGAGGGCGCGGGCTTCAACGGCTTTGGCGCCGAGGGGTTCGGTGATCTGGGCTCGATCCTCTCCAGCTTCTTCGGCTTTGGCGGCGCTGGCGCGGCCGAGCCGCCGGGCGGGCCGCGGGCCGGGCAACCGCTCGGCGTGCGGGTCGAGCTGACCCTCGAAGAGGTCGCCACGGGCGTCGACCGCGAGATTCGCTTCACCCGCAATGGCACCTGCGCGACCTGCTTTGGCACCGGCGTGGGCGAGGGCGGACAGCGCGTGACCTGCACGACCTGCGCCGGCCGCGGAGTCACGACGCAGACGCGGCGGACGATCTTTGGCCTAGCCAGCGTTCAGGAGACTTGCCCCAGTTGCCGCGGCGAGGGCGAGACGATCGATCGCCCCTGCACGACCTGTCGCGGCGCCGGGCAGACGCCCGAGACCGTGACGCATACACTCGAGATTGCCCCCGGCATGCTCGATGGGCAGACCCTGCGCGTCGCCGGCGCGGGCCACCGCGGCCACCGCGGCGGGCCCAACGGCGACCTGCACGTGCAGGTGCGCATCAAGCCGCACCGCGTCTTCCAGCGCGAGGGCCGGGATCTGGCCTGCAGCCACGACATCAGTTTTGCCCAGGCCGCGCTCGGCGACGAGATCACCGTGCCGGGCATCCTCGAGCCGCAGACGATGATCGTCGAGCCGGGCACGCAGAGCGGCAAGGTTGTGCGCCTGAATGGCGCCGGTCTGCCCGACCCGCGCCAGCCCGAGCGCCGTGGCGACCAGTACGTGCAACTGCGCGTGGTCACGCCGACGCGCCTCTCGGCCGAGGAGCAGGAGCTGCTCCACCGCTTCGCGGAGCTGCGCGGGGAGCACCCGAGCAAGCCCCAAGAGCGCAGCTTCCTCGACAAGATCAAGGACCATTTCCGGAGCTAGCCATGCGCGCGAACTACCGCTTGGTGCGCCTCGTGCGGACGGCCAGCTCCGAGGTCTACCTGGCCTGGTCGGGCGAGACCCGCATCGCCCAGATCGACCTCCATTACACCGACGGCCTGGCCCACGCGACGGTGGTTCTCGATGCGGCGCTCGAGCGCTCGGTGCTCGAGGCGCTGGTCAACCAGATCGACGAGGACATCGTCTCCAGCACGCTCCCGCCGTTTGACCGCGAGGATTTGTTTGTCACCGTCTACACCGGTCAGGAGGTGCTGCACCTCTCCGATGGGGACGATATGGACGGGTTGGACGACAGCGACCTGGACGACGACGAGGACGAGCCGTTCTAAGGGCGCCCGGAGGCCCCAAACACACAAGCCCCGACCCGAAGGCCGGGGCTTGTGCCGGGGGAGTCTGTCAGTGTCCGATGTCAGTTAAGCCGTCGCGGCCGCGTAGCGCGCCTCGACCTCGGCCCAGTTGACCACGTTCCAGAAGGCCTCAACGTACTTGGCGCGGGCGTTCTGGTAATTCAGGTAGTACGCGTGCTCCCAGACGTCGCAGCCGAGCAGCGGGGTGTGGCTGCGCGATAGCGGGCTGTCCTGGTTGGGCGTGCCATAGACGTCGAGCTCGCCCTGGCCGTCCAGCACCAGCCAACCCCAGCCGCTGCCGAACTGGCCGACGCTGGCGGCGGTGAAGACCGTCTTGAACTCGTCGAAGCTGCCCCACTTGGCCGTGATCGCCGGCCCCAGGCCGCCGCCCGGCGTGCCCCCGCCCTGCGGCGAGAGAATCTTCCAGAACAGCTCGTGGTTCGCGTGCCCGCCACCGTTGTTGCGGACGGCCGTGCGGATATCCTCGGGGACCGCGTTCAGGTCCGCCAGCAACTCCTCAACCGCCGTGCCAACCAGGTCGGGGTGCTTATCGACCGCCGTCGTCAGGTTGGCCGCGTAGGCGGCATGGTGCCGGTCGTGGTGAATCTCCATCGTCAGCGCGTCGATATGGGGTTCCAGCGCGTCGAACGCGTAGGGTAGGGGTGAAATCGTGTACGCCATCTCTGTCCTCCTTCGTTTCCCTCTACTCCTCAGCGTATATGTAACCAGGTTAACGGTCAACAGCGGTCTTGACCGATTCTGTAACATAGTGCAACAGTTCGGCGGGGGCTGGAGTAGACATGGCACTGGGCTTGGAATGGGTCGATGGGGCGCTGGTGCTGGCCGCCGATGGCCAGCCGCTGGCCTGGTTTGACGAGCTGACCGTCGACCTGTGGGGCGAGCGCAGCAGCCTCCGCCGCGGCACGCTCCTGCCCGGCGAGACGGCGCTGGGCGCGCGCGCGGCCGAGGGCCAGGGCCCGAGTCCCGTCGCCGTCTGGCGCCTGGGGCTGACCACCTCGTCGCTCCTGCAGCCCACGCGGCTGGATCTGCTGGTGAGTTTGGGCTCCGACTGGGCCTATATCGAGCTGGTGCCGCAGGCGCCGGTGGCCGCCTGGGGGCAGGAGGAGCTGGCCAGCCTGCGCCTGGCCCGGGTGGCCGAGGGCGGGCGGCTGCAGTTTGTCGCGCAGCGGGTGAGCGGACTCGGGCACGAGGCGACCGGCGCTTGGTGGGCGGAGCCGGAGCTGCGCGCGGGCCTGGACGCGGCGAACCCGCGCGATTGGGGGCAGATGGCCAGCCTGGCCCTGGCCGACGGCCGCAGCCTGGCGCTGCTGCCGC
>DHNJ01000321.1 GCA_002409445.1 Armatimonadetes bacterium UBA5419
GAGGCGGTGCTCGACCCCGCCGACCCCGGCACCCCGCGCCGCCTGCGCGAGCTGACCGGCGGACGCGGTGCCGCCGCGGCCATCGACTGCTCCGGTCAGCCCGCCGCCCACCGCCTGCTGCTCGACGCCCTGGGCCGGCGCGGGCGGCTGGCGTTCGTCGGCGAGTGCGGCGCCGACACCGTCCTGCACGTCTCGCCCGACCTGATCCGCCAGGGCCTGACGCTGCGCGGCTCCTGGCACTACAACCTCGGCGACTTCCCCGCCCTCGTCGACGTCGCCCGCCGCGCGCCGGGTGTCGAGTTGCTCGTGAGCCACGTCTTCCCCTTCGACCGCGTCCACGACGCCTTCGCCCAGCAGGCCACGGGCGAGGCGGCGAAGGTGCTGCTCCGTGTTGCCGACTGACCTGACTTGAGCAATGCCGCCCGATGCGCGATACTAGGATAGGGACGTAAGGGAGACCGCGATGAACCGCATTCTGGCCCTAGGGGTGTTACTGATGTGTGTGAGCTTGGCCAGTGCCGATATCCTCGACTATGTCGCCGCGGAGGACGACAGCTTTGCCTGGTCGGTGGCGACCGAGCGGCCGGAACTGGTCAGCCTCGACCTGACCTCGCAGACCTGGCAGGGCATCCCCTGGACCCACCAGGTCAGCATCCACCTGCCGCGTACGGTGACCTTCCCCGATACCTGCGTACTCTACATCACCGGCGGCAACTTCCGCCCCGAGCAGCCTGAGGCGCTCCTGCTCAGCGCCCTAGCCCAGCGGCTCGGCATGCCGGTGGCCATCCTTTGGGGCATCCCCAACCAGCCGCTGTTCGACGGGCTCACCGAGGACGCGCTGATCGCCCACACCTTCGTCCAGGCGACCGTCACCGGCGACGAGAGCTGGCCGCTGCTGTTCCCGATGGCCAAAGCGGTCAGTCGCGCGATGGACGCCATCACCGCCTACGGCGAGCAGGCCTGGGATCGCGTCGTCGACCGCTACATCACCACCGGCGCGAGCAAGCGCGGCTGGACCACCTGGTTCTCCGCCGTCGTCGACCCGCGGGTGATCGCCATCGCCCCGATGGTCTACGACAATCTCGACCTGGCCGCGCAGATGCGCCACCAGATCGCCCTCTGGGGCGAGCCCAGCCCGTCCATCCACGACTACACCGAACTCGACCTAGTCAACTACCTGCAGACGGATGCGGGCCGCCACCTAGGCCAATTGGTCGACCCGTACACCTATCGCGAACGGCTGACCCTGCCCAAGCTGATCATCAACGGCGCTAGCGACGAGTACTGGGGCGTCGACTCCCTCAACATCTACCGGCCTGGTCTGGTTGGCGAGGTTAACCAACTGTACCTGCCCAACTCCAGCCACGGCCTGCAGGACCGTGTGCGCCTGGTCAACACGCTGGTCGCCTTCGTCCGCGCCGTGGCTGGCGACCAGCCGCGGCCCGAATGGTCGTGGGAGCACGACATCGGCGCCGGCCAGCTGACCCTCCAGGTCACCGCGCCGACCGCGACCAACGTCCAGATCTGGTACGCCGACAGCCCCGACGGCCGCTTCGTCACCTCCACCTGGCACAGCAAGGAAATGGTCCGCTCCGGCGATGTCTGGACCGGGGGCGTGCCCTCCCCCCAGACTGGCCGGCGCGCCCTGTTCGGCGAGGCGACGTTCCCCTCCGACGATCTGCCCTACACCCTCAGCACGACGATGCGCCTCGTGCCCGCGGTGGACTAGCGAGGACCCGCTTTGGCCCAGCCAGACCTGACCATCTACCACAACAGCCGCTGCTCGAAGAGCCGCGGCGCGCTCGAGCTGCTCCGCGAACAGGGGATTGAGCCGACGATCATCAACTACCTCGACCAGCCCCCGACCGTCGACCTGCTGCGCGAGCTACTGGCTAAACTCGGCCTGGGCCCGCGTGACGTGTTACGCCGCGGCGAAGCGGCCTACCGCGAGCGCGGCCTGGCCGACCCGACACTGACCGACGCGCAGGTCCTCGCGGCCATCGCCGCCGAGCCGCGTCTGCTTGAGCGCCCCATCGTCGTGAGCGGTGACCGCGCGGTCCTCGCCCGCCCGCCCGAGCGGGTGCTGGAACTGCTGGTCGATTAGCCGAGTCGATCCCCCTGGCGGAGAACGTCATGCGTCTGTCTGCACCCCTGGCCCTGATGGGCCTGTTTCTGGCCGCTGACCTGGGCCTCGCCGCGCCGCCTGTGCTGCGTGAGACGACCTACGAGGGCTGGCCCGCGACGAGCCTGTCCAACGGCCTGGTCGAGGTCTTCATCACGCCCCAGATCGGCGGTCGAATCATGCAGTACCGTCTGGGCGACAAGGACTACTTCTGGGTCAACCCGAGCCTCCGCGGCCAAACCCCGCCCGCCGGGGGCCTAGGCGAGGGCGGCGCGTGGCTCAATTGGGGCGGTGAGAAGCTCTGGCCCGCGCCGCAGGGCGCCCTGCCCAACGGCTGGCCTGGCCCGCCCGACGGCGTCCTCGACGGAGGCCCGCACGCCCTGCGCACCTACCAGGACGCGAACCAGGTCGCCGTCCGCCTGACCAGCCAGGACGCGCCCGACACCGGCGTGCGTTTCTCGCGCGGCATCCGCCTGCTCGCGGGCACGACGAAGGTCGTCATCGACGCGACGATGACCAACACCACGACCGTGCCGCGCAGCTACGGCATCTGGACCGTCGCCCAGCACGACTGCGTCTTGCCCGACGGCGACGGCCTTAACCCGCAGGTCACGGGCTTCGCGCCGCTGAACCCTGAGAGCAAGTTCGCGGACGGCTACCGGCTGCTCGGTGGCCTGCCCGACAACCCGACCTGGAGCGTCAACCCGGCCGCGGGCCTGCTCCAGATGCGCTACCAGCACGAGGTCGGCAAGGTCGGCCTCGACTCGGTGGGCGGCTGGGCGGCAGTGGTCGATGGCCTGCGCGGCTACGCCTTCGTCTCGCACTTCACGCCCTCTCCCGGCCTGCGCCACCCCGATGATTCGTCGGTCGAGTTCTGGTCGAATGGCGGCGGCAAGACGCACCCGGACGCCACCTGGGAGATGTCCTACGACCCGGCGGTCACCCCCTACTACATCGAGTCGGAGCTGCTCGGCCCGTTGGTCACGCTAGCCCCGGGCGAGAGCACCGACTTCACCTACACGCTGGCGGCCTGCAACCTCGGCGGCGACTACCCCGTGCTTGCTGTGACCGACCACAGCCTAACCAGCGAGGAGCCGCGCGCGGTGCTGGGCGGCTCCGCGGTCCACCTGAGCGGCCGCTTCGGCGTCTTCCAGCCCGGCGTGCTGCGCGCGACGCTGTTCGACGCGGGTGGCCGGCCGGTGCCGACGGCGGCCTTCGAGCAGGCGGTCAGCCCGCTGGAGCCGGTCGTCCTCGCGGGTTGGATCAGCCACGCGCGCCGGACCGAGGGCTACGTCGAGTTCAAGCTCTTCGACACCGCGGGCAAGCTGCTGGACGACCTGGGCCGCGTGCCGGTCTTCACCGGCCGCCTGGCCTGCCCGCCGCCGCGCGCGAACTAGCAGGAACCCGATAGCCAGGGTCGAAGCACCTAACCGTGGAGGAAAGCAATGGCTCTCAAGGTAGGTGTGGTCGGTATGGGCGGCATTGGCAACCAACATGCCCAGTGCCACACGGACGACGATTTGGCGCAGTTGGTCGCGGTCTGCGACCTCATCCCGGCGAAGGCTGACGCCGCCGCCGAGAAGTTCGGGGTCAAGGCCTACTACTCGCTGGCCGAGATGCTGCGGCACGAAGACCTCGACGTCGTCGACGTGACGACTGGCGGCTACGAGAACGGCAGCTGG
Source organism: Armatimonadetes bacterium UBA5419 (assembly GCA_002409445.1). GTDB lineage: Bacteria > Armatimonadota > UBA10988 > UBA10988 > UBA10988 > UBA10988. The sequence goes on from DHNJ01000321.1 coordinate 3,805, forward strand.
CACTTCGAGCCGACCATGGAGGCCCTCGAGGCCGGTAAAGCCGTGCTCTGCGAGAAGCCGCTCAGCAACGACATCACCGAGGCGCGCCAGATGGTCGCCGCCGCGGCCGACCGCGGGCTGCTGCTCGGCTGCAACCTCAACCACTACTTCACCGAAACGGCCCAGCGCGGCGACCAGTATGTCGCCGACGGCCAGGTCGGCGAGTTGGTCTACTGTCTGCACAAGATGGGCTTCTCGGGCGGCGAGTACACCTACGGGCCGAACAAGAACCCGCGCTGGTGGAACTTCCCCTACGCCCACTTCAAGGCGTTCCTGACCCACCCGTTCTCGGTCATGCGGCACTACTGCGGCGACGTGACCCACGTCCAGTGCTTTGCCAACCGCCCCGGCGTGCGGCGCCAGGCGGGCGACCTGATGGTCTCTAGCGTCAGCATCCACCTGCAGTTCCAGTCGGGCGCGTTGGGCTACCTGCTGAGCCAACGCGGCGACGCGACCTACGGCCTCGGCGGCTGGTGGAGCTTCGAGCTGGCCGGCACGCGCGGCACCTTCTGCATCGAGAACTGCATCGAGAAGATCACCTACTGGCCGGCCCCCGGCGCGGGCCAGGCGGGCGATCCGTCCAAGATGGCCGGCGGCGCCGCGGGCGGCATCGAGGTCATGGACACGGGCATCACCGACTTCGGCGCGACCTTCCCCCGCCGCATCCACGCGTTCCTTGAAGACGTGACCAACGGTGTCTCGCCGCACAACCTGCGGGCCAACGGCCGCGACGCGCTGGCGGTCCTCGAGTACACCTTCGCCGCGATCGACAGCTACGAAAACGGCGGCGCACTGGTCCGGCCGCACGCGCTGCCGCCGAACCCCGGCGACCCGAAGGTCATCGCTGGCTAACCTACCCCTGCCGGTGGGGCGGCGGCCGCGCTGGTCGTCGCCCCACACCCACCCTCACCCGTGCGGAGACCGCCGATGATGCTGCTCCTCCCTGCCCTCAGCCTGCTGGCCGCCCCTCTGGTCGAGGTCGTCGACGACTGGTCGATCCGCGTGACGACCGACGGCGGTCGGTACACGCTGGCCGTGCAGCCGCCGACCACCGTCACGGTTGAGGCCGAGCGCTACGACCAGCTACCGGTCTACAACCCACAGGCCGGCGGCTGGGCGCGCGGCCCCGGCCTGCGCAACCTCCGCGCACAGGAATGCACCGCGCCGACCTACCTCTACCCCGAGACCGTCCGCGTCACGGCTGGGCCCGAGGCTGACGCGCGCGAGCTCGTCCGCGGCACCGACTACGAGATCGACGACCTCTGGGGCACCTTCGGCCGCCTCGAGGGTGGCTGGCCCGCCGACCAGCCGGTCTACGTCAGCTACCGCTCGGGTAAGGGCCGCATCGACTCGGTCGTCATCGACGCCGCCGGCCTGCCCGCGATCCGCACCGGCTACCCACACCAGGCCGTGCCGCAGCAGGCCGAGCTGCTGCCGGGCGACGTCCACGTGGCCAACCTCTGGATCCCCGGCCGCCTCGAACGGCTCGTCCCGGCGAGCGTGCTGCCCCTGCTGGAGACCGCCTACCCCGAGGTGGCGGCGCCGGCGGTCACGGTCGCCGAGCAGCTCGTGCCCCAGGCGCTAGCCAAGTTGCGCAGCGGTGAAACGCTGCGGCTGATGGCCTGGGGCGACAGCGTCACCGACGCCGGCTACCTGCCCGACCCGGAGACCCAGCGCTGGCAGGTGCAGTTCGTCTCCGCCCTGAAGGAGCGCTTCCCGCAAGCCAATATCGAGCTGATCAACCGCTATTGGGGCGGCTACAACACCGACGCGTTCATGGCGGCGCCCCCCGGCAGCGAGCACAACTACGTCGAGCGTATCCTCGGTGGCCAGCCTGATCTGGTCGTCTCCGAGTTCGTCAATGACGCGTGGATGACGCCGGAAGTCGTCGAGGAGCGCTACACCAAGATCCTCAACGACTTCACCGCCCAGAACGCCGAGTGGATCATCCTCACCCCGCATTACGTGCGTGGTGATTGGATGGGCCTCGACCGCGAGAGCGACATCGACGACGACCCGCGGCCGTATGTCAAGGGCGTGCGCGAGTTCGGCGCGCGGCACAGCGTGGCCATCGCCGACACCTCGCTGCGCTGGGGCCGGCTCTGGCGCCAGGGGATTCCGTACTCGACGTTGCTGTCCAACGCCATCAACCACCCGGACCCGCGCGGGATGAAGCTGTTCGTCGACGCGCTGATGGAGCTATTCCCAGCCAAGTAGGTAGCGACATTTATCGTGCCGCGCACCATGCTGTAGAGCATGGCTAACCGACTCGCGGGCGCCTCGAGCCCCTACCTCCGACAACACGCAGACAACCCGGTCGACTGGTACCCCTGGGGAAATGCCGCGTTCGCCGCCGCGGCGGAGCGTGATGTCCCCGTATTCCTCTCGGTTGGCTACGCGACGTGCCACTGGTGTCATCGCTTCGCCGCCGAGTCGTTCGAGAACGAGTCCGTCGCCGCCGAACTGAACCAGGCCTTCGTCTGCATCAAGGTCGACCGCGAAGAGCGACCCGACCTCGACGACTACTACATGACCGCGGTGATGCTCCTCAACGGCTCCGGGGGCTGGCCGCTGACCGCGATCCTGCTGCCCGACCGCCGGCCCTTCTTCGGCGGCACCTACTACACCGTGCCACAACTGCTCCAGATCATCGACGGCCTGAGCCAGCTCTGGCGCGACTCGCGCGACAAGGTCGTCAACGCCGCCGAGCAACTGGCCGCCGCTATCGCCGCCCAGCACGACCCCGCGCCCGTCAGCGGCAACGCCGGGCCGGCCGAGGTGCGCACGGCGGTCGCCGAGTTGCTGGCCAGCCAGGACCTCGTCTACGGCGGGCAAAGCGGTGCGCCGCGCTTCCCCCAGGACATGACCGACCGGCTGCTCCTCCAACACTGGCAGACTGCCGGTGACGCCAACGCGCTCCAAGCCGCGTTGGCCAGCCTCGTGGGCATGGCGGCCGGCGGCATTCACGACCACCTCGCCGGCGGCCTCCACCGCTACAGCGTCGACGGCAGTTGGAGCGTGCCCCACTTCGAGAAGATGCTCTACAACCAGGCCGGGCTCCTGCAAGCCTACGCCGACGCCGCGGCGGTGACCGGCTCCGGTGCGCTGCGCCACGTCGCCCAGGGCATCGTCGACTTCGTTGCCGCCGAGCTGACCGACCCGGCCACCGGCGCCTACTGGAGCGCTCTCGACGCCGACTCGGAGGGCCAGGAGGGCACCTACTACTGGTGGCGGCCGAGCCGGGCCGCCGACGTCCTGGGGCCGGAACTGACCGCCCAGACGCCGCTGGTCATCGCCGACAGCCGCCGTGAGGTCGCCGTCGACTCCGGCCTAGGTTTCGATGGCGTCGTCCGCCTGCCGGCCCAAGGCGGCCTGGCGGACCTGGCCGCCGATCTGGCCTCATCGGCCTATGCGGAGAGCGTCGTGCGCCTGGGTGCGGCGCGGGCCGAACGGGTCCGTCCGGCGACGGACGACAAGGTCCTGACCGGCTGGAACGGCCTGTTCATTGCTGCGCTGGCCGCCGCGGGCGATCGGCTGGACGAGCCCAGCTGGCTGGAGCTAGCCACCCGCACCGCCGGCGCGGCCGCCGGCTGGCACACGGCCGACGGCGTGCTAGTGCGTGTCGCCGGGTCCGACCAGCCTGGCCAGCTCGAGGACTACGCCGGACTAGGCCTCGGCTACTATGAGTTGTGGCGGGCGACGGGTGAGGCACGTTGGCTAGCGGCGGCTGTCGCGCTGGCGCAGCAGATCGAGCCAAGATTCGGCGCGCCCAGCGGGCCGCTCCACGCCGCTAGCGCCGAACTCGACGACCTGCCGGTCCGCCCGCGCGACGTCGTCGACAATGCCCTGCCCAGCGGCAACAGCCTGGCCGCGGAGTTGCTCCTGAGCTTGGCGGTCGTCGTGGAGCCACAGTTCCCCCAAGGGCCGGCGGTGCAGGCGGCGCTCGCGGCCCTAGCCCAACGCCTACTTGGCGAGTTGGGCCCGCGGGCGGTCCGCGCCCCCCGCGCGCACCCAGCCAGCCTCCGCCTCGTGCTCGAACGGCTCTACCCGCTGGCTAGCGCGCCCGTGGTGCGAAGCTCGCTGTTACCCGCGACCGCTGGCCGCGACGCGCGGGTCCGGCTCAGCACGCCGCCCGGCTGGCATCTAGGCAACGCACCCGGCGAGCTACCCTTCGTCCGCCACCGCGACAACGGCGCCGCCCGGATGCTTCCATTGCTCGACCACGATCAGGCAGCTGGGTGGGCTGAGTTTGCGTGGCCGGAGGAATGCGCCAACACGGACCGCCCCACACGGATCACCGTGCAGGTCTGCGACCGCCGGCGCTGCCTCGCGCCGACGGACGTCTGGCTCGCGCCGCGCTGGACCTAGCTGCCGCCGAGCGCGAGCAGGGCCTGCTGCGCCGAGCGTTGCACATTACGGCTCGGGTCGGCCTGGTCCGAGCCGATCATCTGCCGCAGCCGCGCGAGGATCGGCGCCTCATTGAGCCCGAGCTCCTCCGCAGCCTTGGCCGAGTGTTCGCGCACTAACTCATTCGTATCCGCGAGGCCGGTCGAGACCAGGCCGCTCGCCTGCTCCAGCCGCGCCTTGCTCAGCACGCGGATACCCGCGGCACGCAGCACCGGGTGCGGATCCTGTAGACCGGCGGTCAGCCGTTCCTGGACCACCGGGTGATCCTCCAGGGAGGCGATCATATCGAAGTTCTGGAACATCGAGCCGTCACGGTAGAGGTCCTCGATGAGGATCTTGACCGGGTCGCGCTGGTCCTTCTTCAGGCCGCGGATGGCCGCGATGCGCTCGGGCGGGAGGCTCGCCATCAGCCGCGCGGCCTCGCGCTTGATATCCATGTTCTTCGAGCGGATCTGATCGCGCAACACTTTGTTGCCGCGGTCGTCGCCGAGCCCGATGAGCGTCACGGCGCCGGCCGTCTTGACCGCTTCGTTCGGATCGTTCAGCAGGCTGACCAGCGAGTCGAGCGTTTTGTCAACGACTTCCCTCTCGGTTGGCGGGTCCTCCAGCGACTTAGCCTCCTCCTCGGCCTTTTTCGTCAACTCGGCTTGCGTCGCTAGCGGGTCGACAGGCGGCATCTCGTCGGCTGCCGGCTTGAGGTTCATGCCGGCGTACCAGATGCTCAGCGCCGCCAACTGGCGGACGCGGCCGGGCATCGTGGTCGTGGTCATGATCGTGTTCAGCCGCGCGCGCTGGTCACCCAGCTTGGCACCCGACACCTTGAAGGCCGGCAGCGCGGCGCGCAGCACGTCAGCGTTGTTGTCCGCCAGCGCCGAGCGCACCGCCCGCAGCGCCTCGCGGTCGTCGATGCCGATGAGACCCGCGACGGCCGCCGCGCGCGTGCGCTTGTCGGTGACCACCGCGGCCTCCAAATTCTCCGGCTCCTCGTCCGCCTCATAGCCAACGTAGTCGCCCGCCTCGGCGTTCGCCACGCGCACCAGCGCCGCGATGACCGCCTGCCGTTGGGCGGCGTCGAGCGGCGCATGGGCGCCGGGCTGCAGCAGCCGGCCCAGTGCCTCCGCTGCCGCGGCGCGCACGTCACCGCTCGGGTCGTCGAGCACCGGCAGCAGCACCGAGGCGGCCTGCGGCTCGGTGCGCAGCGCCTCGACCGCCAGCGCACGGGTCGGCGAGTCGGCGGAGGTCAACTGCGCGCGCAAGGTTTCGTTGTCCAGTAGACGGCCCGTCGTGCGCAAGACCTCGCGGCTGAGCACGGGGTTGCCTTCGGCCAGCAGCTGCTTGGCCAGCGGCACGTCCGCCGGGCTCGTCAGCATGCGGGGCACGGTCAGCTGGACCGCCGGGTCGGCGCTGGCCAAGCGCGGCAGCAGCGCCCGCCGCACGCCGTCGGGCAGGCCAGCGATGGCCCGCGCCGCGACCAGACGCACGGTCGGGTCCGTCTCACGCACAAGCACGTCGAGCAGCGCCTGGCCCGAATCGGCGTCACCGGCCACGTACAGCCCCTCGGCTGCCGCACAGCGGACGACTGCGTCCGTGTTGTGAAGGCCGTCGGTGGCCAGGATCTGGGCGATGCGCTCGCGGTCGGCAGGGTCAGTGTGCGATGCCTCCAGGATGCGCTGCAAGCCGGTCACGGCCTGGCGAGCAACGGTGTAGCTGGTCTCGTTGTTGTTGTCCAACGCGTGGCCCAGCGCGTCGATCGCCGACGGGTCGCCGACATTGACCAGGCGCTTGAGCGCCTCGATGCGGTCGGCCTCAACCGAGTCGAAATGGATCGTCAGCTCGGTCGTGTCGCGCCGGTCGTCGAAATCGGTGTCGGGCAGATCCGCGTGGTAGAGCGCGCGGTTGTGCCGCATTTCGAAGGGCGCGATGAGCGCGCGGTGGTCGCGGGCCCGCTCGCCCTCGAACTCGCCACTAACCGGCCGGTCAAGGTTGTTACGCGGTCGCGGACTGCCGGCATGGACCGCGACGAAGAAGTCAGTCACCAGGTCGCCCGGGCCCTCGTTGACCATCGGTACGATGATGTTCAACAGCTCGCCTTCGACCACGTCCATTATTTCGGTCGAGTGCATCGGGTCGACGACGGTCTTGCCGCGGCGGTTGAGCGTCACGCCCGCGCCCTCGATAGCCAGCGAAGTCCCGCCCTGGACGGGCCTGACCACGCGGCCAGACTTGCTCTGGTCCAGGTTGGCCTGGCTCTGGGCGATGCGCCGCTGCTCCTGCTCCTGGATGAACGACGCCGAGTCGCGCTGGCGCGCGAGGTCCTCGGCGGTCGCCTCACCTTGAGTCTTGACCCGGACGTAGAACGGCCCGTAGATCAACGGCTCGCGGTCGGCGTTCGACCGCACGCGGCCCTCAGAGTCGAGCCGCACGTAGCAGGCGTACTCGCCCTCGAGGATATGCAATAGCGGCGTGAGGTAGTCGGTCAGCGCCTGCTGCCCCGCGCTGCCCTCCGGTAGTTCGAGCCGTGCGAGCGCAGTGGCGGCCTGTTGGCGAACCAGTTCGTATTCGTCGCGCAGTGCCTTGATCAGCGCCGTCTCGCCCTCGGCCGCACCCGTCAGACCGATCAGCCGGGCAGCAACCGCGCGACGGTGCATGAAGCGGCCCTTCTTGAGGACCGCGTCGGTCACCTCGCCGATGCGCTCGAGCAACGCCTCGGTGCACAACTGCGCCAGCTCGGGACGTGCCGCGAGACGCTGAAAGGCGAGCCGGCCGGTGTCGGTGTCGGCCTCACCGGTGGGCAGGTCGCCGCTGAGATCGCAGGCGATCTCCGCCAACCAGTCCACGTTTCGTTCGGCCGCATCACCCTCGGTCTCGGCCTCGAGCGCCCAGATGACGTTGTTCCGGACGGTCTGGGGCTGGGTCTCGAGGAACTCGATCGGCTTGCGCCGCCCCATCACTCGGTGTGCCGCGCGTTGGCGCACGGCGAGGTCCTCGTCACCGGTCGCCCGGATCAGGCGGTCGGTCAAGACGTAGCTGATGGTGATCCAGGCGATGCTGCCGATCGCCAAGGCCACGAGCGTGTAGAAAAAGTAGCGCCAGCCCTTGCCCACGGGTCCATCCCTTCGCGCCACGCAGGCGCCACGCGGCCTATTCGCCGGACCCGCCGACCCTCCTTCTCATCCGCGACGGAGATTCGCACTCCGGGTCCACGGCGCTAGCTTACTCGGTTTCGGTCTCGGTTTCGATGGCGAATGCACGCTTCTCGGCCAGCCGGGTCTTGCTCGAGCGCCGCTCGTCGTACAGCCACAGCGTCTGGTCCTCAGACTGCGAGAACATCGGGTAGCTGCTGAGATTACTGGCGATCTCGCGCTTCGTCACGCGGCGGACGATATTGCACTCGGCATGCAGCCGGCGGAAGCTGACGCCACCGCCATGGTGCTCCATCAGTTGCTTCATGATGTCTAGCACCGAAGTGTTCGCGTCGTGCTCGATCTGCACGCGCAGCCCGAGCAGATCCTGCAACCGCTGTTGGGCGATGACCTGCATCGGATCCGGGTCGGTCTCCAGGCTCGCGCGCCAGACGTCGGCCTCCGTATCGTGCTCGATGTGGAACACATGGCCGGTCGGCTGCAGGCGATCCTTGAACCAGGCGTCAAGACCGCAGAGCAGACCCGAGTCGTTGTTCAGCCACAGCTCGAACGTCTCGCCGCTGGCCTCGTCGACCAGGGGGATAGGCCGCAGCGCCGGCTCGGCGGGGAATACGCCGCGATCCATCTTGCGGACCTTGAGCGTGCCCGAGACAAAGTGGCGATAGTTGGTCACGAACCGCTGCCGCGCCCCCAGGGCGATGCCCTCGGGGAACGCCGCGACCTCGTCCTCTTCGCCGACGTCCTCCAGGTCCGGTGCACGGACCTCCCACTCCAAACCACCCTCGAGGCCACCGTCCTCGAGCGGCTGGTCGACCATCTCACCGGTTACCGACAGGACGGTGATCGGCGAGGGCTGCAGGGTGACCGGGACGCGGAACAGTGGCGGCGGCAACAACCGGCGCAAGTGCCAGTGGTTGTCGGCCAGCGGGACAAACCGTTCGTCGCTCTCCAACGCCGCCTGCATCGCGCGCACGAAGTCGTTGTAGCGCTGGTCGCCGGGGAAGCTCTCGAGCACGTCCGAGACTAGGTCGGGCAGACTAACCGCACCATCCACGCGCTCGATCTGAGCGGCGACGGCGTCGCGGTCCTCGGCACTCAGCTCGTAGAACTGGTCGCCCTCTTCGGCGAGGATCTCGTGGAGATCGGTCGCCACAACCTGGCCCTCATCGTCTGCCTGTTGGCTGGCCAGCTCGCGCAGGACGCGGGTCATCTCCTGCCCGTACTCGATGGTCGCGACCGCCGGACCAGGCAGGAACTCGAACCGGCCGTCCTCCAGCGCGCGGACCAAGGTGCGATTGACGTCGACTTGGCCCTGCCGGGCGACCCACAACGCGTAGAGGATGAACCGCGAAGCCAGCGGCTCCTGCGCACTGTACGCCAAGACGTAAAATGCCTCCAGATCGTCCTTCTCTGCCTGCGCCGAGGCCAGATCGAGATGGTTGAGGACGGCTTCCAGGTCGACCTTGCAGCCGAAGAAATTATGCCGCCGAACGTCCAAGTCGGTGTCGTCGGGCCGCGTATCGAGCAGCCACTCGCGGAGACCGACGATGTCGTTCGCGCTGATAAAGTAGGTATCCCGCGACTGGCACAGCTTGATGACGGTGCGGGCCAGGGCCTCCGGCGCCACCGCGCGGCGCAACGCCGCCTCGGCGGTCAGCTTGGCCAGCGGCAGCGGGCGCCCCGTCTCGCGCAGGATCGCCTGCAACAAGCCATCAACGCTGCGCCGCGGGCCCGTGTGTCGGCTGGCAAGGTCGTAACGGCGATCGACCAGCGCGAAGTCGCCGTCCTGTTCCAGGCGTGACAACTCGTTGCGCACCAGCCGCGCCGAGCCACTCACCCGCTCGTCGACCTCACGCACCACGTCCGCCGTCCTGACCGACTCGCCCGAGGCCAACATGAAGTCCGACATCATGACGGCCAAATACTCGAGCGCCTGCTCATGCGTTCCCGTTGCGTCCACGCGTCTCTGTCTCCCGCGCCGAATCCCCCATCGTAGGAAAGACCAAGCATACCACCGCTTCGGCCCACCGACAAGGCTTCTAGCCGCGTTTGGTGTAGACTGCGGGGCGCAGAAGGACGTAGGAGACGCTCGATGACCGACACCGCGCTGCGGACCCCCCTCTATGACCAGCATGTCGCGCTCGGCGGCCGGGTCGTCGAGTTCGCTGGCTGGGCGTTGCCTGTGCAGTACGACGGCGTCATCGCCGAGCACCTGCGCTGCCGCAAACATGCCGCGCTGTTCGACGTTAGCCACATGGGCCGCCTCCGGCTGAGCGGGCGCGACGCCCAGGCAACGCTCGAACGCGCCTTCACCAACGATCTAGCCAGGCTCGCCGCCGGCCGTTGCCGCTACGGTCTCTTCTGCAACGCCGACGGCGGCGTGATCGACGACGTCATCATCTGCCGCGACGCGGATGACACCTGGCTCGTCATCGTCAATGCCATCAACCGCACCACGGACCTCGCTTGGCTCGAGTCGCTGGCCGGCGATGACACAACCATCGTCGATGAGACCTTGGATGGCGCCCTGCTCGCCCTCCAGGGACCGGCCGCCGAACAGGTCTTGACCCGCCTGCTGCCCGCCACCACCCAGGCCGACTTCGCCACGCTCCGCCCCTTCGCCACGCTGCCCGCCAGCCTGCTGGGCGCCGAGGTGACCATCAGTCGCACGGGCTACACCGGCGGCCCTGGCTACGAGCTGTTCGTGCCGGCGAGTGCCGCGGTGGCGGTGTGGACGGGGTTGCTGGCGGCCGGCGAAGCGCTCGGCGTGGGGCCCGCCGGCCTCGGCGCGCGCGACACGCTGCGGCTCGAGGCGGGCTTCTGCCTCTGGGGCCAGGACATCGGGCCCGACCGCGACCCGCTGACCGCTGGCCTGGGGCGCTACGTCAAGCTCGATGCCCCGCATGACTTCGTTGGTAAGGACGCCCTGCGCGCCGTGGCGGCCGCCGGCCCCCAGCAGCAGTTGGTCGGGCTGACCGTCGAGGGCCGCGGCGTTGTGCGCGCGGGGGCGGCGGTCGTCGCCGACGAGCAGACCATCGGCACGGTCACCAGCGGCACCTTCTCGCCCAGCCTGGAGACCGCCATCGCCCTGGCTTATGTGCCGCCCGCGCGGACCACGGTCGGCGACCGCTACGAAGTCCGAGTCGGGCGGCGCGCCCTGCCGGTGACCATCACAGAGTTACCGTTTTATCGCGCTTAGGGGGTACGGCAGGGTAACTATGGCGTTTGGCCCAGCGTCATAATAGGGTAAGGAAGGGTGGCGCGCCGGTGTGGGCGGCGCCAGGTGATTGCCATGTCGACGAACATCGAACGCGAAGCCGAACTGAAGCGCTACCTCGAGGAGGCGTTTCGCGCATTCGAAGACGGCCAGGACGAACGCGCCCGCCGGCTCTGCCGCCAGGTGCTCGCGATCGACCCCAACAACACCACTGCGCATTCGCTGATGGGCCTGCTCTATGAGCGCGAAGGCCGCATGTCCGAGGCGATCGAGCAGTTCCAGCCGGTCGTCGAGGCCAATCCGCAGAGTGAGGCCGACCTGCAGACCCTGCGACGCATGCAGGGCGAGGACGAGCCGCTGCCGACCTACGCCACCCTCGCCAACGAAGACGAGGAGGCCGAGGCCCGCCGCAAGGTTTATCTCTGGGCCGGTGTCGCCGCCCTCGCGGTCGCCCTGCTGGTGCTGATCAGCTTCGGCGTGATGGCCAGTTCCCAGAACCGCGCGCGCACCGCCGAGACCGCGATCACCCAGGACCTCGACGCCGCCCGCGCCGCCTACAACCGCGGCCAGTACACGGAGGCGATCGCCGCCGCCCAGCGCGTCCTTAGTGTCGCCCCGGGCAACACCCTCGCGCGCTCGATTATCGACCAGTCGAACCAGCAGCTGAACCGCGGCCGCGTGGCCAGCCCGACGGCGATCGCCGCCGCCCCGAACGTCGCGGCTGCGCCGTACAGCGCGCCCGCGCTGCCGCCGGCCCAGCCGCCGGTCATGGCCCAGCCGGCGCCGAC
>DHNJ01000135.1 GCA_002409445.1 Armatimonadetes bacterium UBA5419
CCGCGGCCGGCCCGGCCGTCGAGCTGCCCAGCCACGCGCAGTGGCTGGCGAGCGCCGGCGAGGCGGGGCAGCGGCCGCCAGACGCGCGGCCGGCGTGGCCCGCGGCGCAGGTGCTGGCGGCCTATGGCCAGCAGCCGTGGGGCAGCCTGCCGGTCGCCGGCGAGCAGACCGCCGAGGCGCTGAGCCCGCAGCTGCGGCGCGAGTTCAACGTGCGCAAGCCCGTGGCGCAGGCCGAACTGAGCATCTGCGGCCTCGGCTACCACGAAGTCTTCCTCGATGGCGCCAAGCTCGGCGACGCCGTGCTCGAGCCGGGTCCGACGATCTACGACAAGCTAGCGCTGTATGTGACCCACGACGTGACCCGCGCGCTGCGGCCCGGCCGCCATGCGCTGGGTGTGCAACTGGCCCAGGGCCAGTTCAACCAGTGGGTCGCCGACTCCTGGGATTTCGAGCAGGCGCCCTGGCGCGCCGAGCCGCGGATGCTCCTGCAGCTGGACGTCGTCTACACCGACGGCAGCCGCGACAGCATCGTCTCCGACGAGCGCTGGACGTACGCGGCCGGGCCGATCACCTACGACCAGACGCGGGTCGGCGTGAGCTATGACGCGCGGCGCGAGACCCCGGGCTGGACCAAGCCGGGCTACCGCGGCGCGGGCTGGCAGCCGGTGGCCGTGGTCGACGCGGTGACGACCAACCTCCGTGCCCAGCGCGGGCAGCCGGTGCGCGTGACCAAGAACGTGCCGGTGGCCAAGTGGAGCCAGCCGCAGGCCGGGGTCTGGGTCGCCGACCTGGGCCGCAACTTCGCGGGTTGGTGCCGGCTCAGCGTGGCGGGGCCGGCGGGCACGAAGATCACCCTGGCCTACAGCGAGTTGCGCGGCGCCGACGGCATGATCAACCAGGCCAACATCGCCCCACACGTGCGTAATCCGGTGTTCCAGACAGACACCTTCACCCTTGCGGGCACGGGCGCGCGCGAGGTCTTCGAGCCACGGTTCACCTACCACGGCTTCCAGTACGTCGAGGTCCGCGGCCTGCCGGGCCCGCCCGACGTGCAGACGCTGATGGGTCGGCAGGTGCGCTCGGACATGAAGCGCGCGGGCCGCTTCGACAGCTCGAACCCGCTGCTCCAGCAGATCCTCGACCTGGGCTACTGGTCGTACGAGTCCAACTTCGTCAGCTTCCCGCTCGACTGCCCGCACCGCGAGAAGAACGGCTGGACGGGTGACGCGCAGCTGATCGCCGAGACCGGGCTGACCTTCTACGACTCGGCGGCCGAGTACAGCCGCTGGCTCGATGACATGGCCGTCAGCCAGCGCGAGGACGGCAAGCTGCCGTGCATCATCCCGACCGCCGGCTGGGGCTACAACGTCCTCGACGGCCCGGCCTGGGAGGGCGCCTACTCGTTCATCGCCGACGATCTGCACGTCTACCAGGGCGACCGCCGCGTGCTCGCGCAGCACTACGACGGGCTGAAGCGCTGGGTCGACTACTACGTCGAGCGCGCGCAGGACGGCGTGATCAAGTACGGCCTGGGCGACTGGTGCCCGTGGGAGGCGACCACGCCGGCCGAGATCACCTCGACCGGCTACGTCTACCAGGCGGCGCGCATCGTCGAGAGCACGGCGCGGCTGTTCGGCCATGAGGAGGACGCGGCCAAGTATGCCCAGGTCGCCGAGGACCTGAAGGCCGCCTTCATCGAGCAGTACTACGACGAGGCCAACAACAGCATCGGCCCGGGCACGCAGACCGCCCTGGCCACCGCGCTGTACCACGGGCTGCTGCCGCCCGGCAAGGCGCAGGCCATGGCCGACCGGCTGGCCGAGATGGTCCGCGCGAACGGTGGGCATCTGGACTTCGGCATCATCGGCAGCAAGTTTGTGCCGCGGGTGCTCTGCGACTACGGGCACGCGGACGTCGCCTACGGCATGGTCGACCGCACGAGCCAGCCGAGCTGGGGCTGGTGGCTGACCCAGGGCGCGACCACGATGTGGGAGAACTGGTGGGCCGGTGCGAGCCACAACCACATCATGTTTGGCGACATCATGGCCTGGTTCAACCAGTACCTCGCCGGCATCCGCCCCGACCGCGAGCAGCCGGGCTACCAGCACTTCGTCATCGCCCCGCAGATCGTCGGCGACCTGACCTGGGTGCGCGGCGAGCACGAGTCGCCATACGGCCAGATCGTCGTCGGCTGGACCCGCGACGGCGACCAGGTGACCCTGACTGCCGCCATCCCGCCCAACAGCACCGCCCGCTTCGACCTGCCCCGCAACGCGCGCTGGCACGAGGGCTCGGGCCTGTCGGGCCGGTCGCTGATCCTCCGGCCCGGCGAGCGGCAGGTGCGGTTCCGGGTGCAGTAGGAAGGGAGGCCGCGGATTGTACCGCCGCCGCCTCGGCGGCAGAAACGTAGCGGCGGCGGCGGGTCGCCTGGCCCCACGAGCCACCGCCGCCCAGGACGGCCCTAACTGGGACCGCGGACATTCCTGTCCGCACAGCCACCGCCGCCCACAGACTCCGTCTGCCTACCGCGGGTCCCACCGCCACGCGCCGGCCTGC
>DHNJ01000082.1 GCA_002409445.1 Armatimonadetes bacterium UBA5419
ACATGTGGCTGAAGATCAAGGAGGCGCCGGAGGCGGCCGCGGCCTGCGCCGGCCAGCAGCGGCTGGCGGCGATCGTTGGCGCGCAGCCGCCCGCGGCGGAGCCGGCGGAACCGGACCCGACACCGCACGTGCCGGCGGCGCCCTCCGCAGCCATCGGGCCGCGGGTCGGCCTGGTCGCCAACCGCCTGGATCCGGTGACCATCGAGGGTTGGACCAACGGTGGGGCGGAGACGGGCTCGGGTCACCTGTTGGACTACACGTTCGCCTCGGCCCCGGTCGACTGGCAGCCGACGGGCGGGCGCTGGGAGGTCTCCAGCCGCTTCGCCTGCGACCCAACCTGGAGCTTCTTCGGCGGCTGGTCGGAGGCGCTGGCGGCGGTCTGGAACAAGCGCACGCTGCTGGGTGACCAGCTGTTCGAGGCCTACGTCGCGTTCAAGCACGGCCTGCGGTTCGTCGCGGGCGACTGGGGCGAGGCGCCGGTCAACATGTGCCTGACGCTATGCGGCGACGGCCAGAACCCGTCGTCCGGCTACACCTTCATCTACGGCGCGGACGAGGGCGCGCGGACGATCATCCGCCGCGGCGACCAGGTCCTCGCCGAGACGCGCGACCCCGACTTCCTGCCGCCCAGCTACCTGGACACGCGGCCGCCCTCGGAGGCGCTGCACTGGCGCTGGTGGCGGCTGGAGGCGCGGCGGACGGGCGGTATGCTGTCGTTCTGGGTTGATGGGCGCAAGGCGCTGGAGACCCCGGACCTGGACCCGCTCCCGGGCGGGCAGCCGGCGCTATGGACCGTGCGCAACGGGTTGATGGTCGCGCGCGTGCGGCTGGCCTTCGAGGCGGAGGCCACGCCGACCGTGCCGCTGGTGCGGATTACCGCGGAGCCGGAACTATGAACCGCTACCTCGCTTTGGCCGCCGCGCTGCTCTGGGTCGGCGCCGGTTGGCCCGCCGACGAGCCGCCGGCGGGCAACGACTGGGGCGAACGCGTCGGCCTGGCGGTCGACGGCCTGCGCGCGATCGGGCACGACGCCGAGGGCGGGCAGTCGCTCGACTATACCTTCAACGCCGCGCCGGTTGACTGGCTGCCGGGCGGTGGCCGCTGGGCGGTCAGCGCGCGCTACGCCTGCGATCCCGAATGGAGCTTCTACGGCGGCCAGAGCCGCGGTCTGTGCGCACTCTGGAACAAGCGCGAGTTCGCCGGCGACCTGGTGGTCGAGGCCTATGTCGCGTTCAAGCACGGCCTGCCCTGGGCACCGGAGCACTGGTACTACGTGCCGACCGACCTAAACCTGACGATCGGCGCCGACTTGGGCGACCTGTCCAGCGGCACCAGCTTCGTCTACTCGGGGCGCGGCGGGACGACGACGATGATTCGCCGCGGCGACCAGATCCTGGCCCAGACCCAGGAGACCGACAAGGTCCTCCCGGCCTTCACCGACCACAACCCGTATGGTGAGCTGGACGAGACCGGCCTCGACTACGGCGGCTTCCACCGGCACTGGTGGCGCCTGGAGGCGCGGCGGACCGGCGGGCGGCTGACCTTCAGCGTCGATGGCCGCCAGCTGCTCGACGTCGCCGACCCGGAGCCGGCGCGGCCCGGCCACATCGCGCTGTGGACGGTCGGCAGCGGCTTCGTCATCGCCCGGGCGCGCGTGGCCTACGGCGCCGAACTGCGGCCCGCCCAGCCCCTGGTCGTCGTGCGCCAACCGACGAGCCTGCCGTAGAGGGTGGGTGCGGTGGCGGGTGGCGTAGACCGGCGGCCCCAATTGTTGCGCCGGCGGACGGCCGGCCTTAGGCCAAACCTGCTTCGGCCTCCGCTGCGCTGCGGCCCAATCTAAGGAGCGGACAGGAATGTCCGCGGTCCCAGTTAGTGCGCGGCGTAACAGGTCCCGGCAGCAGTGGTGGCGTCGGGCACGAGCTCGAAGCCACCGTATGAGATGCCCCTCAGGTACGTTCTCTGCGGACAACAGTGTCCGCGGTCCCGGGCGGGGCGATACTACCGGCCGGGCAGGGCCGGAACTCGATCAGCTGAAGGGTGCCCCCACCCCCGCCTTCGGGTGTATCATCGCCCGGCAATGAGTCCGTCGGCTGGGACGAGTTTGGGTGAGGGGCATATCCGCGCGGCGCAGGTGCGGCCGGCGTTGCGGCGGGTGACGGTGGCGTGGATGTTTGGGGCGGCGTGGTTGGCGATCACCACGAGCCCGGCGCTGGCCTCGTTCCTGAAGCAGTATCTCGGCGCCTCCGACCTCGCCTACGGGCTGATCAGCGCAGCCGCGCCGGCGGCGAGTGTCTGCTTGCTGCTCGGCTCCTACGCGGTGGAGCGGTCGGGCCAGAGCAAGCCGCTGTTCCTCTGGTTTGGCGCCTGGCAGCGGCTGATCTGGCTGGTGCCGGCGGCGGCGCCGTGGCTGCTGGCGTGGCTGGGGCGCGAAGTGACGCTGGTCCTGGTCGCCCTGGCGTTGTTCATCGCCTCGGCGACCGGGGCGCTGGGCGGCGCGGGCTGGTGGGTCTGGATGTCGGCGTTGGTGCCGGCGCACGCGGCGGGGCGGTACTTCGGGCGACGGTCGCGCATCGGGCTGGTGGTTATGGTGCTCAGCACGCTGGCCGCGGCGTTGGTCTTCGAGCGGTGGCCGGGCCAGGGGTGGGTCTACGCGCTCATCTTCGGCGTCGCGGCGGTCCTCGGCACGATCGACATCCTCCTCTTTATCCGGGTCCCCGAACCCTCGCGCCAGGTGCCGGGCGAGCCGCGGCCGACGCTGTCCGAAATCCTCGTGCTGCCCTGGCGCGACGCGGCGTGGCGGTCGACGGCGCGGTACATCGCCTTCGCCATGCTCGGCTACGCGGTGACCAACACGTTCATCGCGCCGTTCTGCCTCGCGCCGGTCAGCGAGAACGGCCTGGGCCTCAGCGTGCTGCAGACGATGGCCATTCTGGTCTGGCTACAGCTGCTCTGCAGCGCCTGGGTGGCGCCGGTCTGGGGGCGGGTGATCGACCGCTACGGGCCAAAGTCGGCGCTCCGCGCGAGCACGCTGGCGGCGCTGGTGATGCCGATCTGGTGGTTCTTCTCGCACCGCGGCGGGCCGACCTGGAGCGACACGCTGTGGCTCATGCCCGCGTCGATGCTGTTCGGCGGCATCCTCGTCGGCGGGTTCGACCAAGCGATGGCCTACGCCCAGCTGCGCGCCTTCCCCCTGCACCGTCGCAGTGCGTACGTGGCCTCGTTCCAGGTGCTGCTCAGCCTGGCGACGATGATCGGCAGCGCCCTGGCCGGCGTGCTGGCGCAGTGGTTCGCCGACATCCTGCCGACGATCAGCGGCCGGCCGCCGTGGCTGAGCCACTACCATCTACTGTTCGTCGTCAGCTTCGTGCTGCGCCTCGTCGCCTTCGTTACGCTCTTTGCGTCGGTCCCGCTGGCCGGCCGGGCAGGTGCTGTCGTGGTCTACCGGACCGTCGTTGGCGATCTGCTGCGCATGTTGGGGCCCGCGGCGCGGCTCAGTGTGGGTGGGCTGCGTGTGGGTCGGCCGCGGCGCTAGTCGGTCGCGACGTGCACGACCAGCCGCAGCCCCGGCCCGATGACCGGCGAGCAGCGCACCGTCCAGCCGTCGTCGACGCTGCGGTTGGGCCAGACCCGCACCGCCCAGCCCGCGCCGTCACGCGCGATCAGCGATCGCAGCGCGCGCGTCACGTCGAAGGTGGCGAGCCGCGGCGGGTCGAACGGCGGGCCGGCCTCGCGCTGGGGCAGAATGGTCAGCGCCACCGGCTCGCCCAGTGCGGCCAGGTCGAGCGCGGCGCCGCCGCCCGCGGGCAACGGGACCAGGGCCAGTTGCGTCGGGGCGCGGTCGTGGCTGTCGTTGTAGGGCAGTTCGAGCGTCGCGGCGACGATGTCGGCCGGCGCGGGCAGCTCGCCCTGGGGCGCGCCGAGGACCAGCGCGCCGGGCTCGACCGCCTCATCCGCGCGCTTCGGCCAGCGCAGGCGCGGGTCGTCGGCTGGACCGACCAGGTGCGGCGCGGCGAAGGTCAGGACCAGTTCGCGCGTCGGCCGCGCCGCGGGCGGCGGCGGCGGCGTGGCTCC
>DHNJ01000098.1:0-2357 GCA_002409445.1 Armatimonadetes bacterium UBA5419
CCTGGTGGCGCGCGCCAATCGCGCCCGGCTGCTGGAGCTGCGCCGCCGCTATGACGAGGCCGACGCCGAGTGGCGCGACCTGACCAGCCACGCCATCGCCGGCGCCCTGTTCCGCCAGCCCTATGGCGAGTTCCTGGAGCGGCGCGGCCGCCGTGACGAGGCCCTGGTCCAGTATGACGCCGCCGTCACCGCCGGAACGGCCGACCGTCGCGTGATTCAGGGACGCGAGCGGGTGCTGGCCAAGGGGCGTCCGCCCGCCCTGCCGAGCTTCCGCGAGGGCGCGGCCCAGGCGCTGCGCACGGCTGCGGATCAGATGATCGCCCAGCGCGCCCATGAGTTCGGCGTCGTCTACCTGCGCCTGGCCCAGAATCTGGACCCGAGCGACAACACCCAGCTTCTGGTCGGCCAGACCCTGATTCAGGGGGGGATCGAACCGGCGGGCCGCGCCGCCCTGGCCCAGGTCAGCGAGGCCTCGCCCGCCCTCTACGCCGCCGCCCGCATCCAGACGGCCATCAGCCTGGGCAAGGCGGATCGCGACGAGGAGGCTCTGGCCGAACTGCGCCGCGCCGCCGCCTTGTGCGACTGCGGTGCCGCTGCCGATCAGCAAGGCGGAGGTGATCACTAGCTTCGTCATGAAATACCGCATGTTGATGTTCCTCATCCGGCCCGTTGGCGGGCATCAATCCCCTGTGGCCCGAGCATAGCAACAGGCAGTGAGTGCCAGCGTGTCGTTGCATCGCGACGGCACGGCCAGTGCTCAGCGCGTGGACAGGAGGGGCGGGGTGCCGTGAGGTGGAGCAGAACCTGTCGTTGGACGGCCGTCGAACGTGGAAGCGGGGTGGCCGGCCCGGCATCCACGCACGGCGTGGATCTACTGATGGATCAGGAGCGGGGAGAGGCCGGCAAGGAGGGACCCGAACGTTGCGCAGCAGCGTTCTTCGCGTTCCCGGCCAGAGAAAGGGGGATTGTCGGGTGCATCCATGCACCCGATCCCGGTGCGCGCTGCGCCCCGGGACCCGCCTTCGGCGGTTCGGTTCTGCTCCTGCGGAACCGTCGAACCCCGGCAGGGCTTCTTTCGCCCGATGCTCTCCGCCAGCCAAATAAAAAACTGCTCGTGTCAAGCCATTTATGCAAATCGCACGAGGTCTAAAACTCTATATGGGACGCAAAGTTAGCTCTGTTTAGGGCCGCTTGAAGCGACTCGGGCATCGTGGGCTAGGTGCCACATAAGAGCGACAGGAGAGAAAGCCGGAGCGCGTTGCATCGGGCACGTTTTCCAACAGCAGACCGACTTGCGTTTCCATAATAGCCCAACTGACCGACTCCCAGAACGATGAAAGCGCAGCCCGTAGGCTGCGCTTTCATCGTGAGTGACTGGTGAGTGTGTCTGCATCGTCAGCCCGATTGAGGCGGTGCGGCCTTGCCCCTACCTCCCTTCCTGAATCCCCGATCCGCTGCCATGAACGCCTCCAGCATGTGCGGAATCAACGTCGTCGCATCGACCGCTTCGCCGTATGCCTGCGCGTGCAACGCGGCGTAGCGGTCGAGGTCGGCTTTCAGGCTGGCCGGGCAAGCGAAGGTCAGCTTCACATTCTCGGTCTTGGGCAGCGGGCCGAGCCGCAGTTTCTTGGTCGTGCTCATTGCATCGCTCCCCGCTGGAAGAACATCGGCTGGTACGGACGCAACACCAGATCGCGGTTGACGATGATGCGAACCGGTAGGCCCGGCCGTTCGGTCAGCGTCGGCTGGATGTTCATGTTGCGCCGGGTCATCTCCTGTCCGACCTGATTGATGCTGTCCTGTGCGCTATCGCGCCCGGCGATCACGAAGCGGTTGCCGTTCTGCCGGTTCTCCGGTGCGGCCAGCTCGGCGCCCACGCCCAGCAGCGTCGTCAGCGCCGCGCCGGCAAAGACGCGATCCCAATGCCAATCGACGCCATCCTCCAGGCCGGAATAGCCGGCCGGGTCGGTGCCCGCGAGGTTGTCGAGCTTCAGCGAAGACGTGTCCGGCAGGATGACGCGGTTCCACACCACCTGCACGCGGCTCTGCCCATAGCTCACCTGGCTGTTGTACTTGCCCAGGATGCGCGACCCTTGGGGGATCAGCAGGAACTTGCCCGTGGCCGTGTCGTAGACCGGCTCCGTCACCGTGGCGATCACGTCGCCCGGTAAGTCCGACTTGATGCCCGTCACCAACGCCCCGGCGATCACCGTTCCCGCCATGACCTGATACGGCGAGGACGGCATTTGCAGATTGCCGGAATTGCGGGTTTCCGTAGAGCCGCCTTTCAGGAACGCCTCTTTCTGGTCTTGCCGGTTCTGCATGGCGATGGGATCGGATGGCTGGGCCGCCGTCGA
>DHNJ01000098.1:2506-3191 GCA_002409445.1 Armatimonadetes bacterium UBA5419
GCGGCCAGCGGGTCGAAGCCCGCCAAGGCACTGCCGGGCGCAGCCGCAGCGGCTTGCGCCGTGACCGGCGCGGTGGCCTTGCCTTGGTTGCCCGAGCGGAAGAACACCGACGAACCCGCCGCCGCATCAGCCTCCTTGCGCCGCGCATCCTCCGGGTCGTGGCCCGGTGGCGCATACGTCGGCGTCGCCGGCTGCTGCGACTTCACGATGGCCGGGCCGAGATCGCCCGGCAGCGGTGGCCCCAACTCGGGCACCTTCGGCGGCAGCTTCGAGTAGTCGGCCGGCAGGCCGTCCAACCCTTCGGACTTCGAGACACGATCCACGTTGTAAAGCTCGGTCTGCTCGCCCGCGCCGCGCCGGTGCGGCTGCAATGACCAGATCGTGGCCCCGAGCACGGCGACCGACAGGCCGCCCGTGAGCATGGCCAAGGTGCGCCGGTTCAGGCGCGTGACCGGGCGCGGTTGGGCGCGCAGCGCCACTGCCTCGGGTGCGACCTTGCCCGCCTGCGGTGCAAGATCAGGAGAATCGTCCTGGCTCATGGTCAGTTCCTCCGCGTGCCACCGGAAACGCCATCAGTGCGCTCGATCCGCACCACATCACCCTTGTCTCCGCCCAGGCGCAGCTCGGCGGCGCCGAACAGGCGATCCACGATGTAGTACGGGGAGCGGAAGCGGTAGTTCACCAG
>DHNJ01000215.1:0-375 GCA_002409445.1 Armatimonadetes bacterium UBA5419
CGTGCCCCCCCCCCCCGACGCCCCGCCCCCCCCGCCGCCCCAGCCGCTGCGCATCGTCGGCGCCCCCGCCGGCCGCACGCCGGCCGACGCACGCCTGTTCACCGACGGCGCGGCGCCGACGCTCTGGGTCGTCGGCGCCGACCACCAGCCGCCGCCCCGGCCCGGCGTGGAGCAGTTGGTCCTGCCCGAACTCGACGGCCACGTTGACCTCGCCGCCCTGGCAGCTGAGCTGGGCCGGCGCGGCCTGCTCGACATCCTCTGCGAGGCGGGCGGCGGGCTGACGGGGGCGCTGCTGCGGGCGGGCCTGGTCGACGAGGTGGCAGCCATCGTCGCACCGAAACTCGTTGGCGGCAGCGGGCCGACGGCCTGGACCGG
>DHNJ01000215.1:487-12366 GCA_002409445.1 Armatimonadetes bacterium UBA5419
AGCGGGCCGACGGCCTGGACCGGGCCAGGCCAGGAGCCGATGAGCGCCGCGCTGGAGCTGGTCGACCCCGAGTGGCAGCAGCTGGGGCGTGACATACTGATCATAGGGCGTCTGAGGAACGAGTGATGTTTACCGGCATTGTCGAGGAGGTGGGGCGGGTTGAACGCGTCGAACGGCGCGCGGGCTACCTCAGCCTCTGGATGCGCGCCGAGCGCGTGCTGGCCGATGCCAAGCTGGGCGACAGCCTCTGCCACGATGGCGTCTGTCTGACCATCGCCGAACTGCGGCCGCCACTGTACCGCTGTGACATCTCGGCGGAGACCGCGCGCGTCTCGACCCTCGGCGCGCGGGCGCCGGGCGACCCGGTGAACCTCGAACGTGCGCTGGCCGTCGGCGACCGGCTCGGCGGGCACCTGGTGCAAGGCCACGTCGACGGTATCGGCACGGTCGCGGAGTTGACGCGCGGGCCGGACGAGGCCGTCCTCCGCATTACCGCCCCCGACGCGCTGCGACCGTACCTCGCGCCGAAGGGGTCGGTCGCGGTCGATGGCGTGAGCCTGACGACCGTCGACGTAGAGGCCGCGGGCTTTACGGTAAGCGTGATTCCCCATACCCTGGAGGTAACTACCCTCGGCGCGCGGCGGGCCGGTGACGCGGTGAATCTCGAGGTTGACCTGCTTGCGCGCTACGTGGTCGCGGCCCTCAGTGCCCGCAGCGGCGGTGCGGCCGCGCGACCCGGTGGGATGACCTGGGCCTGGTTGGCCGAGCAAGGATTTGAGTAGAGCATGGTCGACGTGCAACAGCCCATCCGCCTAGACGATGTCGCCGACGCTATCGCGGCCGTCCGCTCCGGTGGGTTGGTGGTGGTCGTCGATGACGCGGACCGCGAGAATGAGGGTGACCTGATCGGCGCTGCTGAACTGGTCACGCCCGAGACCATCAACTTCATGGAGATCCACGGCCGCGGCCTGCTCTGCGCGCCGGTCACCCAGGAGCGGATCGCCGAGCTAGCCATCCCGGTGATCAACGACATCAAGCGCTCGAAGTTCGCCTGTACCTACGCGCTGCCCGTCGATGCCAACTACGGCGTGTCCACGGGCATTTCGGCCTCCGACCGCGCGGTCACCGTGCGGGCCCTGGCCGACCCGGCCCGCGACGAGCACGACTTCGTCCACGGCGGCCACATCCAGCCCATCGTCGGCGTCCCCGGCGGCGTGCTGGTGCGCTCGGGGCATACCGAGGCGGCCCTCGACCTGGCCAAGCTGGCGGGGCTCAACGAGGCTGCGGTCCTGTGCGAGATCAAGCGCGCCGACGGCGAGATGATGCGCCTACCGGAGCTACGCGCCTATGCCGACGAGCACGGTCTGCCGCTGATTTACGTTGCCGACCTGATCACCTGGCGCCGCCGCCACGAGCAACTGGTCCGCTGCGTCGCGGTCGCCGATATGCCGACCGAAGCAGGCTACTTCCGCGTCCACGCCTACGAGAGCGTCCTCGACGCCACGCCGTTCGTGGCCCTGGTCAAGGGCGAAATCGACCCCAACGAGCCGGTCCTGGTCCGTGTCCATTCCGAGTGCCTGACCGGCGACGCCCTGCTCTCGACGCGCTGCGACTGCGGCCGCCAGCTGCACGCCGCGCTCGAACTGATCGAGAAGGAGGGCCGCGGCGTCCTGCTCTATGCGCGCCAGGAGGGCCGCGGCATCGGCCTACTCAACAAGGTCCGCGCCTACGCCCTGCAGGACCAGGGGCTCGACACGGTGCAGGCCAACGAGCATCTCGGCTTCGCCGCCGACCTGCGCGACTACGGCCTCGGCGCGCAGGTCCTGCTCGACCTGGGCGTGCGCAAGATGCGGCTGATGACCAACAATACGCGCAAGATCGTCGGCTTGACAGGCTACGGCCTGGAGGTCGTCGAGCGCGTGCCGCTGGTGGTCGAGCCGACGGCCGAGAACACCCGATACCTGGCGGCCAAACGCGATAAACTAGGCCACCTGCTGCCCGCCGCGGGCCGCGAGGAGTAGCACATGGGCAAGACGTACGAAGGCCAACTGCTGGGCGCCGGCCTGAAGGTCGCCGTCGTCGTGGCGCGCTTCAACGAGCTGATCACCAGCAAGCTGCTGGGCGGTTGCCAGGACGGCCTGACCCGCCACGGTGTCGACCCCGCCAACGTCGACCTGGCCTGGGTGCCCGGCGCCTGGGAGATCGCCCTGGTCGCCGAGCGCCTCGCTGCCAGCGGCCGCTACGACGCGGTCATCTGTCTCGGCGCGGTCATCCGCGGCAGCACTCCCCATTTCGACTATGTCGCCGCCGAGACCGCCAAGGGCGTCGCCCAGGCCAGTTGGAAGACTGGCAAGCCGGTGATCTTCGGCATTCTGACCACCAACACCATCGAAGAGGCCCTCGAGCGCGCGGGCACAAAGATGGGCAACAAGGGGTTTGATGCGGCCAACACGGCGATCGAAATGGCCAACCTGCTGCGCGCGATCGACGAAGGGTAGCGACCCGACAGCGAGGGCGAGATGGCCCAGACCTCCAGCAGTCGACTCTCGGTCAGCATGCTCGCCGCGCTGTGCGGCGTGGTTGGCGGCCTGCTCGGTGGGTTGATCATCCGCGTCGCCGTGCCGCCGACCGTGCCGCTCTATGCCCCGCCACCCCCACCCCAGACGACCGTCACCGCCGACGCCCACGGCCGGATGATCGCCACCGCGGTCCAGCGCGTCGAGCCGGCCGTGGTCACGATCGAGACCTTCCTCGACGGGCAGCGATTGATCCCCGAGTGGCTCAAGCCGCTGCTCGGCGACAACACCCTGGGCGAGATGCCGCGCGGCGCCGGCTCGGGGTTCATCATCGACGCGGAGGGCCACGTGCTGACCAACCAGCACGTCATCGACAAGGCCGACCGCATCGTCGTCCGCCTCAACGATAACCAGACCTACGACGCCAAGCTGATCGGCGGCGACCGACTCAACGACATCGCGGTACTGCAGATCGAGAGCGACACTCCGCTGCCTTACGCGCCGATTGGCACCACGCAGGGGCTGGCTCAGGGGCAGTGGGTTGTGGCGATCGGCAACCCATTCCACGAGTTCGCCGGCACCGTGACCGTCGGCGTTGTCAGCGCACTGGGCCGTACCCAGCCGACGGGCGGACGCGAGTACCGCAACCTGATCCAGACCGACGCGGCGATCAACATGGGCAACTCGGGCGGCCCTCTGTGCGACCTCGAAGGCCGCGTGGTCGGCGTCAACTCGGCCATCTTCTCGCTGACCGCGACCAACCTGGGCATCGGCTTCGCCATTCCCATCGATGACGCGATGGCGCTCGCGCGCAACCTCATCGACCACGGCGCGGTGCCCTGGCTCGGGCTCGACACCTACTCGCTGACGCCAGACCTGGCCACCAGCCTCGGCGTCAGCCTGGATGCCGGCGCGGTCGTCCGCCAGGCGATCAGCGGTGGCCCGGCCGCGGCGGCCGGCGCGCAACCGCGCGATGTCATCGTCCGCTTGGCCGACCAGCCCGTCGCCGACTCGGACGACCTGAGCCGCATCGCCCTCAGCCTCGCGCCGGGCACCGACCACGACCTGGTCGTGCAGCGTGAAGGCCGCGAGGTCACGCTGCGTTTGACTGTCGGGAAGCGTCCGTGAGCAAGCCTGTCCGGTTTGTCGTCCTGGCGCTGCTGGTCGGCGCGTTCGCCAGCGGCTGCGCGCGCACGCCCGGCGGCGTTGGTGTGTCGCGCCGGCTGGTGGACATGCGCATGACCATGCGCGGCCCGCTCGACCCGAACGCCTACTATCTCTTTGTCATCGACACCAACAGCCGCGCCGCCGACGGCCCGCGTGTGCTCGCACCGCTCACCCCATTCCTGGGCAACGGCCGTGCGACGGGCAGCTACACCCACTACGTCGAGTACCACCAGGGTCGCTTCGAACTGTTCCGCGACCAGCCCGAGCAACAGGGCGTCACGCCGCCGCCGCGCGAAGCCCTCGGCCGGCCATTCTCCGTCGCCGCCGACGAGCCCGGCGGCACCTTGTCACTGACCCTGGACCTCAACCAGATCAAACCCGCGGACGGGCCGGTGCCAGGGCAGCTTGAGGTCAATTTCATCACCGTTAACCGCATTGTCTTGCCCGGTGAGATTCCACCCGAGCCCCGACAGAGCGATGGCTTGGGCATTGATGGCAATCAGTTTCTGGTCCTGCGCCTACAGAATGGCCTACAGGTAACCAACGATGGGCTGGAGGGCACGGGCGAGGTCTTTGGTGGACGCACGCTCGACGCCGCCTACGATCTGGCCGACTTCTTCGTTGCCGTTCGCGATGGCACCTAGCCGCGCGATTTTGGGCGACTTGACTCGATTTTGGCCAAACCCCTAGACACACGTCGCTGGGGTGTGCTACTCTACGGGTGCCGTCTCCGAAGCAGACCGGGCTGCGCATGAACGCCCCCGGAGTCGAGGCGCGAAGGAAGTGGCCGGGATTCTGCATCGCGGTCGCATGGTACGAGAAGAAGGCTCAAGACCGATCCCTGCGAGGGACGGGAGCCAGTTCGTGGAGTGAGGGATGTCGAAGAAGCTGTTCGTTGGTGGTTTGGCCTGGGAGACGGACTCTGCCCAGCTACGAGAGGCCTTCGAGCAATTCGGTGAAGTGGAAGACGCGATCGTCATCACGGACCGTGAGACGGGCCGGTCGCGCGGGTTCGGGTTCGTGACGTACGCGGACGAGTCGGCTGCGGCCGAGGCCCTGGCCGCGATGAACGGCAAGGAACTCGCGGGCCGGCGGCTGCGCGTGGACCAGGCTGAGGACAAGGGCGATCGGCGCGGTGGCGGCGGCGGCCGCGGTGGCTACGGCGGCGGTGGTCGCGGTGGCTACGGCGGTGGCGGTGGTTACGGCGGCGGCGGCGGCTACGGCGGTGGTGGTGGCAGCTACGGTGGTGGCGGCGGCGGTGGCCGCGGCGGCTACGGTGGCGGCGGCAGCTACGGCGGCGGCAGTGGTGGCGGCGGTGGCCGCGACCGCGATCGGCGCGACCGCGGCAGCCGCTGGTCCGACGACTACTAAGTCGCAGCCCAACCTGATCAAGCACGCCCCCAGGTCATCGACCCGGGGGCGTCTTGCTGTCAGGACCCTACCCGCGCGGGCCCAGCCCTACCCCGCCACGGCCGCGACGATCGCCTCGGCCGCCGGTGCAAACTCGGTGAACGGCTGAAAACGGCCATCCGCCGCCAGCAGAGCCCGGCCCTCCTCCTCGTTGGTGCCGGTTAGGCGGACCACGAGCGGGACCTTCAGCTCGACCTCGTCGGCCGCGGCCAGCAGCCCGCGCGCCACCTCGTCGCAGCGGGTGATGCCGCCGAAGATATTCAGGAAGACGCCGCGCACGTCCGGGTTCAGCAGGACGACTTCGAGCGCCTGACGCACCACCTCGGCCCGCGCGCCGCCGCCCAGATCGAGGAAGTTGGCCGGCCCCACCCCGCGGTCGCGGCCGACGCGGCTGACCTCGTCCAGGGTGCCCATGACCAGGCCCGCGCCGTTGCCGATAACCGCCACCGCCGGCACCGCACCGCCCAGGTCGGTCGCCTGCAGCCGCACGTACTGCAGCCCGCGCCGCTGCGCCTCGGCCTCGATCGGGTCCGTCTGCGCGTCCGTCGCGTATTGGTCCCACTCAGCGTGGCGGAAGCGCGCCGAGTCGTCGAAGTTGAACTTCGCATCGGCGGCAATCACCTGACCGTCGCCGGTGACGACCAACGGATTGATCTCGGCCAGCGTGCAATCGTGGGCGCGGTAGGCGCGGTCTAGCGCGGCCAGGATCGCCCCCGCCGCCCGCTGCTGCGCCGACGGCAGGCCCAGGGCGAGCATGACCCGGGTGATCTGGAACGGCTGCAGCCCGAACGCGGGGTCGATCGGCTCGCGCAGCACCTTCTCCGGTGTGCTCGCGGCGACCTCCTCGATGTCCACGCCACCCGACGCTGAGGCGATGATCACCGTCCGCCGCGTGGCCCGGTCGAGGGTCAAGGCGAGGTAGTACTCGCCCGCGATGTCCAGCGCCTCCTCGACCAGCAGCTGCCGCACGGGCAGGCCCTTGATCGTCAGCGCGAGGATGGCCTCGGCCGCCGCGCGCGCCTCGGCCGGGTTATTCGCCAGCTTCACGCCGCCCGCTTTGCCGCGGCCGCCGACATGCACCTGGGCCTTGACCACACAACGCCGGCCGAGCTTCGCCGCGACGGCCTCGGCCTCCGCCGCCGCGGCCGCCGGGTAGCCCTCGGGCACCGGCACACCCTCTGCTGCCAGCAGCGCCTTGCCCTCATATTCGTGGATGTTCATCGGCCTCGGTCTCCGCTCCGCCTAGTGTGCCAGAAGTGCGCCCGCGCGCCAAACCTAGCGCGCCGACACCCAGACCTGGTGGCGCCCGCTCGTTAGGCGCACCGCCGCCAGGCGCTCCGGCCGAGTGACGCGCGCACGCGCCGGCTGCCCATCGACAAGGACGTTCCAGGGCCGGAACGGGCAGCGCAGGGTCACCGTCGCCCCGGTCGCGCTGTCGATCTCGCCGCGCACGTTCTCGCCATCGGCAAGCAGCGCGACGTCGACGGGCTGCGTCGACGACAGCAGCTCGCCGCCCGGCACCAGCAGCCGCGTCACGCGCCGCGCGATCAGCTGCGTCCACTGCCCCCGTCCGTCGCGGCGCAGTGCTAGGTAACCCGCGTCGCAGATAAGGTTTGGCAACACGATGCCGCGGTCCTGGGTGGGAAACAGGACGTCCTCTTCCAGCCCGCCCGGCAGCCGCAGCGTCGCGCCGACCGTGTCCTCGTCGGTCACCAACGTCGCCCCGGGCGCTTCGGTCGCGCCGTCGGCGGTCGAGGCCAGGACCACCAGAAACTGCGTCCGCGCCACCGGCGCGTTGGTCGTCAGCCGCAGCCGCCGCGCGACCAGCGGACCGTCCGCCTTCTCCCGCGCCTCCTCGGTCGCCAGCTGCAGCCGATCCGGCCGCAGCGCGTGGACCACCAACCCGCCGGGTGGACCGCCCAGACGCGCGCGCCCGCCGTCGAGCGTGGTCAGGGCACCCGGCGTGTGCAGACGCCACTCCCAGGCCACCGGCCGCTCGGCGGCGAGCACATCCCAGACCACACAGTAGCCCCCGGCGAACCCAACGTGGCGCGTGAACGTCCGCACACCGGCTTCCGGCGGGTACGCGCCGCTCGCCTGGCCGACGAGGCAGCCGCCCACCTCGCTCAGCCACGCCGCCTCGAGGTAGGCACCCGTCGGCGGCCGCAGTGCTGGCATCAGTTGACCGCGGCCATCGACCATGACGGTGTTGTGCCACTCGCTACCGGGGTGCGTCAGGTCGCCCGTGTCGCTGACCAGCGGCTGGCCATCGGCCCAGAGCAGCAGGTGATTGGCGTCGGCGTGGGTCGCGCCCGGTGCCGGGCCGGTGGCCAGGGCGACCAGCTGCGCGCCGCGCGTCCAGCTGCTGCGCCAGACGGCCATGCCGCGCTGGTCGAAGACGTGGTAGATGCGGCCCGAGGGCTCGCGACGGGGCAGATCGTCGCCGCCAAAAAGGACGGCGAACGGTGTGCCGCGGCCCAGGTCGGCCGCGCGCCATGCCTGCACCGCCGCCCGCCAGCCCGGCTCCTCGGGCGCGCGCCGGGCTAGCGCCAACAGCGGCCAGAAGGCCGGCTCGGTGACCCAGCGCACGTGCGCCCCCGGCCGGTCGTCGGCCAGGGCCTCGGCCCGCGGAAGATCGTGGCGGCCGGCGCGGTCCAGGTCCAGCCCGTCGTCCATCGCCGGGGCTAGTCCGTGCAGCGCCACGCGCCAAGCTTCACGGAACAGGCCGCGGTCGAACCAGTCGGCCTTGGTCGCGCGCTCCTCGGCATCGGCCACGCGAGTCAGCAGCGGCAGCAGCAGGTGCCAGTCGTCCAATCCCGTTGGCCACCAGCCATCGGTAGCCACCTCCGCGAGGGTCGCGGTTAGCCGCGGCTCGGTCAATGCCAGCCACGCCGCCTCGGCCTCGTCTGGCCCCAACGCGCGCGCCGCGAGCCGCAGGCCGGCGCCCAGGGCCACCGCGTCCGGATTGCTTGGCCCTCCGTCGAGACCGATGAGCATGTCATGGGCCGCCGCCGCGCGCGCGCCGAGCGTCGCCCCCCACGCCGCGTACTCGGCGGCCGGCAGCACGTCATCGAGGATGTCATAGGCCCAGGCTAGTGCGGCGAGATCCGTACCGGCAACGGTGGGCGTCTTCGGGTCCTCGGCGACCAGCAGGCGAAGGTGGGTGCGGAGCCAATCGACATCGCTGCGCAGACCGGTGACCGCGGCGACGAACGCGGCCGACTCGACCACGGCCGCCACCGTCCGGGGCGGACGCAGCGTGCTGGGCCGCATGTCGTCGCGGCAGAGGCGGTAGGCCGGCGTGGGGTGGTTAGCCAGCCGGTCGCGCAGCGCATCCCACCGGTGCGGCGCGAGATGCAGCCACGGCCGTCGGCCGCCGTCCACGACTAGACCACCGGGGGAACGAGCAGGCGCTCCTTGTGGTAGACGAAGCCGTCGCGATGGTACTCGGAGATGCTGTACTCGCCGGTCAGCACAATCGCGCCGGTCGGGCAAGCTTCCTCGCACATGCCGCAGAAGATGCAGCGCAGCATGTTGATCTGATAGACCGTCGCGTAGCGTTCGCCGGGCGAGTAGCGCTCTTCGTCGGTATTCTCGCCCGCCTCGACATAAATGCAGTCCGACGGGCAGGCGGCGGAGCAGAGGGAGCAGCCGATGCACCGTTCGAGGCCCGCGTGGGGCCCTTCATGATAACGGCGGAGGATATGACGCCAGCGGGCGCGGTCGGGCACCGGCTTGCGCTCTTCAGGATATTCGTAGGTCACCGGTGGGGTGATCATCGTCTTGCCGGTCGTGCGGAACCCTTCCCGCAGCGGCTCGATGACCTCCAGGACCTGCTCTAGAAACTCACGCATTGGCCTCTACCTTTGACGGCCGGCGGCGGTACCAAACGGCCACGCCCACCACCAGCACCAACACGAACACACGGAACCAACCGGTCGAGCTGAGGATGTTGCCGTGCAGCATACCGGCCACCGCCTGCGCGATGGCGACGTACGTCAACCAGGCTAGGCCCGCGGGCAGCAGCACCACCCAGCCCATGCCCATTAGCTGGTCCCAGCGGAACCGCGGATGTGTCCAGCGCAGCCAGATGAAGCAGAAGACCAGCGAAGCCAGCTTCAGCATGAACCAGAAGATCGGCGCCAACTCGCGCAGCACCGGGATGCCGGACACATTCAGGCTGGCGAGCAACGGGATGCCGGCGAACGGGCTGAGCCAGCCGCCGAGGAACAGGCAGGTCGCGACCGCCGAGATGATCGAGATGTGGATGTACTCACCCATGTAAAACATGGCGAAGCGGAAGCTCGAATACTCGGTGTGGTAGCCCGCGGTCAGCTCGGGCTCGGCCTCGGCCAGGTCGAACGGCGCGCGGTTGGCTTCGGCGACAGCGGCGATAGCGTAGATCACAAACGCCGGCAGCTGCCAGATGATGTTCCAGCCCAGCGGCCCGACGCCCTGCTGCCCCAACACGACGGTGCGCAGCGACAGCGCGTGTCCGCCATGAACCGCGGCGTACGCGCTCGCGCCGACGACGACGGCCAAGATGCCCAGGCTCAGGCCCAGCTCGTAGCTGATCATCTGCGCCGCGGCACGCACCGCGCCGAGTAGCGACCACTTGTTGTTCGAGCTCCAGCCGCCGAGCACCACGCCGTAGACCGCCAGCGCGGAGAGCGCGGTGATCCAGAGCAGGCCGATGTTGACGTCGCCGCCCATGAGGTTGCCAAACGGCACGACGGCCAACGCGGCGATGGACGGGACGACGGTGATGACCGGCGCGAGTAGGTAGATCACGCGGTCGACACCGAAGGGCGTGATGTCTTCCTTGAACATCAGCTTGACCACGTCGGCCACGGGCTGGAGCAGCCCGGCGGGGCCCACGCGGTTAGGGCCGAGGCGCGCCTGGATGCGCCCGCAGACACGGCGCTCGAGCCAGATCCAGATCGGCAGGAGCAGCAAAATGATCAAGCAGGCGACAATCGGAGCGAAGACGATCCGCCAGAGCCATTCCCAAGAACCCATGCCGTGCCTTCCTGCCACTCCCCCCGGCCCGATAATACCGCGTCACCGCCCGCTTGCCAAGGCCGCCGCACGGCGGCGCGCCCGCCAGCGCCGCCAGGCCACCACCAGCGCCCACAGCCCCAGCCAGTACGGCGCCAGGACCAGCGCGTACGTCGCTAACGTGAGCAGCCCCTGGCCCACGACGGCGAAGGAGTTGATCGCGTTGCCCCAGACCGTGCCGTAGCGCCAGCCGGCCACCGGCTGCACCCCCGCCGGCGTGACCAGGGTCACCGTCACCGTCGACAGCGCGACCTGGTTGGCCAGGTACCGCTGCCGGCCCTCGACCTGCTCGATCTCGCCCCGGACTCGGGCCAGCTCGCGCTCCACCTCAAGCAAGTTCTGCACGTTCCCGGTCTGCTTGAGCAACTCGATCAGCCGCTGCTCGCCTTGCCGCTTGGTCTTGACCCGCGCCTCCAGGTCGACCCACTCCTCGCCGACATCCTGCGTGCCGATCTCGCGGCTCAGCGGGCGGCCCAGCGCGCTGATCTCGGTCATCAGCGGCTCGAACTTCTCGACGGGTACGCGCAGCGTGATCTCGGCCCGCGCGGTGCCGCTCAGGGTCTGGGTCAGGTCGCCCGCGTAGCCACCCAACCCCTGGACCACCCCGCGCACCTCGGCCAGCGCGCGGTCGACGTCATTGACCTCGATCGTCACGGCGCCGGTGTAGATGAGCTTGGTCTGAATCGCGGCCGTGCTCGGCAGCTCCGCGGCAGCGGAGGTCTGGAGCGTCGGCGGCGATGCGGGCGCCGCTTCGCCCGCAGCTCCCGCGTCGTACCACTCGGCGCGTCCGCTCGGCGCCCCGGACGGGCTGCTACACGCCCCGAGCACCACGGCGCCGACCAGCGCCAACACCACGCCCCGCAGCCACCGGCTCGCGCCCATCGTGCTCTCCGCTACGACGCAAGTGTAGAGGATTTCGGCCGCCGGCGGCTAACCCGCACCTGTGGGCACGAGCCTGAAGCAAGTCATCGACTACCTGGAGCGGGACCGCCAGCGGTTCCGCCGGGACGCGGACACCGACCTGCTCCTGGTCCACGGGGCGGGGACGATGCGCCGCTGGACCCTCGAGATCCGCCTCTCCGAGGGCGGCGACTGCCTCCATCTGCGGGTGCCGCGGGTGCTAGAGCTGCGCGAGTCCGACCACATCGCCGATGTGGCCCTGGCCCTGCTCGAGCTGCACTATCAGATCAAGCTGGGCCGCTTCGGACTCGACCCGCACGACGGCGAGGTGGACGCGGAGATCGTGCTGCCGCTGGACGACGCGACGTTGTCGTACCGCCAGTTTCAGCGCGCGCTGGGGACCTTGCTGCTGCTCGTGGACCAGCAGGCGCCGCGGCTCGAGGCGATCGCCGCCGACGGGCGCGCGCCGCACGAAGAGGACGAGTTGGCGCACTTCGAGCGGTTCCTCGCGGACCTGGCGGAGGCCAGCGGCCTGCCCGTCGAGGTCTTGCGACAGACGATCATCGAGAGCGGGGACTGGCCGCCAGCCGATGAGCAGAGCGGAGATGGTGATGAATGACATCGTGAGCCGGTGGCGTGCGTTGCCCACGCCGTTGGTCGACGGCCGGGTGACCCACTGCGAACTGCTCCTAGCCGACGGCCGCATCCGCTTCACCGAGCCGAAGGACGTCGTGGCGATGCGTCTGCTCGGCTCGCTGCGCCGGCGCGGGCGCTGGCTGGCGGCGACCGTCGGCGGCGCGATCGCCACGCTGGCGCTGCGCGGCGTGC
>DHNJ01000320.1 GCA_002409445.1 Armatimonadetes bacterium UBA5419
GGCGGGGCTGGACCTCGACGCGCTGACCGAGCCGACGACCGTCTTCGAGGGCAGCGCGCGGGAGGCCGTGGCGGCCTTCCCGGCCAACGTCAACGTGGCCGCGGCGCTGAGCCTGGCGGGCATCGGCGCGGACCGGACGCAGGTGCGCGTGGTCGCGGCACCGGGCCGTAGCGTCAACGAGCATCGCATCGAGGCGGAGGGCGCGTTCGGGCGGCTGACGGTGACCGTCGAGAACGTGCCGAGCCCGGACAATCCGAAGACGAGTTACCTGGCCGCGCTGTCGGCCCTGGCGCTGTTGCGGCGGCTGTCGGCAACGTTGGTGGTGGGTTCATGAGCGAGACGTGGTTGCGGGAGCAGTTGGCGGCCTGGCTGGCCGAGGATATCGGCTGGGGCGACGCGACGACCAACGCCTGCGTGCCGGCGACGGCACGCTGCCAGGGGCGGTTCGTCATGCGCGCGGCGGGGGTGGTCGCGGGGCTGGAGTGCGCGCGCGAGGTCTTCGCGCTGCTCGACGGTGAGGTCGCCTTCGAGGCGCTCTCCGCCGACGGCGAGCGGGTGAGCGCGGGCGAGACGGTGGCCGTGGTCCGCGGGCCGGCGCGGCCGGTGCTGACGGGCGAGCGGCTGGCGCTGAATCTGCTGCAGCGGCTGTCGGGCATCGCCTCGCTGACGCGGCGCTACGTCGACGCGGTGGCGGGCACGCGGGCGGTCATCCTGGACACGCGCAAGACGACGCCGGGGCTACGGCGGCTGGAGAAGGCGGCCGTGCGCGCGGGCGGCGGGCGCAACCATCGGTTCGGGCTGTCCGACGGCGTGCTGATCAAGGACAACCACCTGGTCGCCGCGGGCAGCTTGACGGCGGCGGTCGGCGCGGCGCGCGCGGGCGGCTATCTGTTGCGAGTGGAGGTCGAGGTCGACCGCCTCGAGCAGATCGAGGAGGCGCTGGCGGCTGGGGCCGAGGGCATCCTGCTGGACAACATGGGCCCCGAGCAGCTGCGCGCGGCGGTCGCGCTGATCGGCGGGCGGGCCTTCACCGAGGCCTCGGGCGGGGTCAACCTGGAGACCGTGCGCGCGATCGCCGAGAGCGGCGTGGACGGGATCAGTGTCGGCGCGCTGACCCATTCGGCGCCGGCGCTCGACATTGGCTTGGATTTTGAGTTCGTCTGACGTTCTGGAGGACCCATGGACCGCACCCTAGCGATCATCAAACCCGACGCCGTCGCGGCGGGCAACACCGGCGCCATCCTGGCCGCCATCGAGGCCGCCGGCTTCCGCCTGGCCGCCCTGCGCCGCCGCACGTTCAGCCGCGCGGAGGCCGAGACGTTCTACGCGGTACACGCGGAGAAGAGCTTCTTTGGCCAGCTCATCGACTTCATGGTCTCGGGGCCGTGCGTGGTCGCCGTGCTGGAGCGCGAGGGCGCGGTCGAGGCGTGGCGCGAGGCGCTGCTGCCGATCCGCGAGCAGTACGGCAGCGGGGTAACCGCCAACGCCGTCCACGGCAGCGACGCGGACGAGACCGCGGCGGTGGAGATCGCGTTCCTCTTCAGCGGGGCGGAGATCGACTAGCCGGCGGCTACCTACCAGCCCCAATCGCGGTCGAAGTCGAGCGGCTGACCGTCGGCGCGGGCGTAGGTCGGTAGGCGGCGCTTGAAGCGGTAGGCGCGCATGAGGCGCACGACGTGCTCGACGAGGGCGGGGTCGTGGCCGGCGGCGGCGACCGCCTCGGGCGGCTGTTGCTCGTCGACCAGGCAGTGCAGCGCGGCGTCCAGTTCGGGATACGACCAGCCCAGCTGCGCCTCGTCGGTTTGGCCGGGGAAGAGGTCGGCGCTGGGCGGCTTGTCCAGCAGGGCTTGGGGCAGCTGGAGGTGCGCGGCCAGCGCGCGGACCTGAGTCTTGTACAGGTCGGCGAGCGGGTTGAAGGCGCAGGCCAGGTCGCCGTGCAGCGTGCCGTAACCCAGCAGCAGCTCGGTCTTGTTGCTCGTGCCCATGACCAGCGCGCGCTGCGCGGCCGAGTGGTCGAAGAGAATGGCCATGCGCTCGCGGGCCATCTTGTTGCCCCGCCGCAGCAGGTCGGCGTCGCGGTCGGCCGCGGGCGGCGTGGTCGGCGCGTCGAAGTAGGCGTCGACCTGCGGGCTGATGTCAGCGATCGTGTGCCCGCCACCCAGCGCCTCGACGCAGGCCAGCGCGTCGGTCAGGCTATCGGGGCTGCTCTGGCGGTAGGGCAGGAGCAGCGGATAGACCGCCGCGGGGCCTAGGGCGGCGACCGCGAGGTAGTAGGCGACGGCCGAGTCGAGCCCGCCCGAGAGGCCCAGCGTCAGCCGCTCGAAGCCGGCCGCGCGGGTCTGGGCGGTGATGAACTCGGTCAGCCGGGCGGCGACCGCCGGCGCGTCGATGCGCAGCGCGGCCGCCGCCTGGTCGGGGTTGGGGCTCATTTACGCGCCTAGGAACGCGGCCAAGCGGCTGAGGCCGGCGGTGATGTTCGCCTCGGAGCAGGCGTACGAGAGGCGGACGCAGTCGGGCGCGCCGAAGCCGTTGCCCGGCACGACCGCGACGCGGCTGGCCTCGAGCAGGCGCGCGGCGAACTCGTCGGCGGTCTCGCCCGCGCCGAGGTGGGCGGCGATGTTGGGGAAGACGTAGAACGCGCCGGTCGGCTCGAGGCACTGGACGCCGGGCAGGGCGCGCAGGCCATCGACGATCAGCGTGCGGCGGGCCTCGAAGGCGCGGCGCATGGTCTCGACCGCGCTCTGGTCGCCGCGCAGCGCGGCCTCGGCGCCGGCCTGGGCGATGGTGGTCGGGTTGGACGTCTCGTGGCTGGCGATGCGGGTCATCGCGCCGATCAGCGCGGCGTCGCCCAGCGCCCAGCCGATGCGCCAGCCGGTCATCGAATAGGCCTTCGAGCAGCCGTTGACGATGACGGTGCGGGCCTGGAAGCCGGGGACCTGGGCGATGCTGGCGAAGGGGACGCCGCCGTAGGTCAGGTGCTCGTAGATCTCGTCCGCGATGACCACGACCTGCGGGTAGCGCTCGAGCACGGCGGCCAGGGCGGCCAGCTCGGCGGCGGAGTAGGTCGCGCCGGTCGGGTTCGAGGGCGAGTTGAGAATCAGCGCGCGGACGTGCGGGTTGAGCGCGAGCACGGCGTCGAGCTGGGCGGGCTGGAGCTTGAAGTCGTCGGCCTCGACGGTCGGCACGATGAGCGGCGCGCCGCCGGCCAGGCGGGTCTGGTCGACGTAGCTGACCCAGTAGGGGGCGGGGATGAGCACGGCGTCGCCCGGGTCGAGCAGGGCCTGGAAGATCAGGTAGAGCACGTGCTTGCCGCCGCAGCCGACGATGACCTGCTTGGGCTCGTAGGTCAGGCCGCTGTCGCGCTGGGTCTTCTCGACAATCGCGGCGCGCAGGCCGACGGTGCCGGCGGTCGGCGTGTACTTGGTCAGGCCGCGGGCCAGCGCCTCGCGCGCGGCCTCCTTGATGTGCTCGGGCGTGTCGAAATCGGGCTCACCGGCGGTGAAGCCGACGATGTCCTCGCCGGCGGCCTTGAGGGCGTTGACCTTGGCGGTAAGGCCCAGGGTGGGCGATTCGGTGGCGGCATGCGCGCGACTGGAGAGCTTCATGATCGGTCCCTTCGACGCTGATTGTGCTCCGCTGGCGGCAGTTTGGCTAGCGGCGGCAGCGGAGGGAAAGGGATTCGAACCCTTGGAGCTTGCGCTCGGCGGTTTTCAAGACCGCTGCCTTCAACCACTCGGCCATCCCTCCGGAAGGCGCGGCCCATTGTACCTGAAGGGGGCGGGTTGGGGATGGAGTCGGGGGGTGGCGGGTACCGCCCTAATCCGCCGCGTCGAGTTCGATCTCGAAGAGGAGGTCGTCGCGGCAGATGTCGGCTTGCATGGTCAGGAGGGGGTAGGCGGGGAGGCCGCGGTCGGCTTGGTAGCGTTCGAGGCCGCCGAACCAGGACTCGTCGGCGTAGTAGGCGATGGCGCGGCAGACCTGGTCGTGGCGGAAGCCGCGGCTCTCGAGGAGGGCCGAGACGACCTCCATGGTCCAGACGATCTGCTCCTCGACGGTCTGGTGGATGGTCGCGCCGCCCGGCTCGATGCTGGCGGTGCCGCTGATCTGCAGGCGGCGGCCGCCGGGCAGGCTGAGCTCCATGGCGCGGGCGAAGGCGCTGCCGTAGTCGAGGGCGGGGCACTGCAGCGGCGAGGGCACGGGCTGCGCGTCGACCGCGCCGCCGGCGTCGGGCTGGATCAGCAGGGCCTGGGCGACGATCGCCGCACCCGCCGCGTTGGCGATGCCGACGCCGGTGCTCGCGGGCACGCGGCGGCCGAAGACCTCGCGGCTGGCGAAGAAGGCGTGGCGCGAGGCGTTCAG
Organism: Armatimonadetes bacterium UBA5419; assembly: GCA_002409445.1. Taxonomy (GTDB): domain Bacteria; phylum Armatimonadota; class UBA10988; order UBA10988; family UBA10988; genus UBA10988. Next base: position 4,360 of record DHNJ01000320.1, read on the forward strand.
GTCGCCGTACCAATCGAGGATGCGGTCGGCGAAGAGCCAGGTCCGCACGCAGTGGTGGAAATCGAGGCCCAGGGGCGCGACGATGCGCTCGATGGACTCGAGGGTCACGGTACACTGCGCGCCGGGCGCCAGGCTGAGGTCGCGCGCGCGCAGGTCGCCGAGCATGACGTAGGTCGCCTGGCCATCGCGGTAGCGGCTGCCGACGATGCGGCCCTCGTACTCGAGCCGCTCGACCGGGACGCCCTCGGCGATCAGCGCCTGGAAGCCGTAGGGCTCGCGCTCCGAGCGGGCGCCGCGGCCGCAGAGGATGGTCAGCGGGAAGTCGAGCCCGCCGGGCAGCCCGGCCAGCCCGGCGCGCAGGGCGTCGGCCTGGTCGGCGGGTAGGCTGGCCAGCAGGTGGATGATCTGCGCGCCGCTGTGGGCCAGGCCATCGGCCAACCGGGCCAGCAGCGAGTCGAGGCTTTCGCCAGCGCGCGCGGCCAGGGTCAGGTCACGGGTGGTGAGGCGGTCAACGACACGCATGCTGTACTCCTCGGGGGGCCGGGGGGCTACAGCGAGCCCAGGAACTCGGTCAGGTCGGCGATCTCCGCGGGGCTGAGGTGGCTGGTCTTGCCGTGCCGGTCGTCGGGGTTACAGGTCGTGAGGACGTCTTGGATCGTCGCCGCGCGCCCGTCGTGGAGGTACGGCGCGGTGCGCCAGAGTTCGATCAGCGTCGGCGTATCGAACGGCAGCCCCTCATCCTGGCCCAGGCCCATGCCCATCTCGTACTGCTGCAGGTCGGTGTAGAGCTCGCCCGAGTGGCAACTGAGGCAGCCGGTCTCATCGGACTCGAAGATGACCTTGCCGCGCTGGGCGCTGGCGGTCAGTTTGCCATCGACCAGCAGCGGGCTGCCGGGCGAGGGCATGTTCTGCAGGTACTCGTCGATCGCTTCGTAGTCTTCCTCGGGCCGCACAGCGAACTGGATGACGCGGACGCCCGCGCGGACCGCCGCGGCGATCGACTCGCGGACGCCGAGAGCCATCGCCGGCGGCGTGCGGAAGGTCAGGTACATGCTCTTGGTGTTCTTCGGGTTACCGATGCCGTCGTTGAGCAGGTCCCAGTTGAGCCCGTCCGCGCGGGTACCGGGATGGCAGCTGAGGCAGCTCTGCCAGTTCTGGAAGCAGAGTGAGCCGTCCGCGAAGTTCATCTCGCCGCGGCGGTACTTGCTCAGCGGCGCCTTGTTGCGCAGGTCGGTCAGGGTCACCTGGCCCGAGCCCAGCTCGACGACCGCAATCTGATCGGAGAAGTAGCCGGCGGCAAACGCGCGGCCGGCGACGACCTGCAGCGCGCGCGGGCCGTTCAGGCCGAGGTCGATGCGCTGGCGCATGCCGAGCAGGAAGGTCAGGTCCTCGCTGATGCCGTCGGTCTCGTACTGCCGGGCGTCCGCGGGCAGGTCGGCGACGCGGGCCTCGAAGTCGGCGCGGACCTGGTCGATCTTGGCGCGCAGGGCGCGCGCGTCGATGACCGAGACCTCGTGGGTGCCGGCGGAGGCGACGACGACGGTCTGGCTGTTCGGCGTCACGCCGACCGCCCACGGGTTGGCCGCGCCGCGGTCGACATCGTCGAGCAGGACGGTCGCGACGTGGGTGTCGGTGGCGGGGTCGATCACCGAGATAGCGTTGGTGTTCATCCAGCCGCGCTCGAGCTGGGTCGTGGGCAGGTGGTAGCGGCTCAGCAGGTGGACCGCGTAGACGGCCTCACCGTTGGGCGCGGCGGCGATGCCGAGCACCGACTGGCTGCCGTCGGGCAGGCGGATGGTCGAGCGGGTCTCGCCGCTGGCGGTGTCGAGCACGCTGATCTGGGCCGAGACAATCGGCCCGTTGGAGGCGTCGACGGGCAGGAGGTTGGCCACGTAGAGCTTGCCGCCATCGGCGGAGACCGCGGCGTCGACGGGCTGGCGGAGGACCGGCGTGCGCCACAGCTCCTCGCCGCTAGCGACGTCGAAGGCGGTCACGTCGCCGGCCCACTGGCTGAGCACGAAGAGGCGCGCGCCATCGGCGGAGAAGCGCGGCGCGCAGGCGCCCAAGGGCACCCGCATGGTGCGGCCGGCTTCGAGGCCGTCGGCGCTGTACAAGGTGACGTTGGTCCCGCCCCAGGTCGCCGCGACGGTCGCGCCGTCGGGGCTGAGGGCCAGGCCGGTGGCGTTGCCGCGCAGCCGCGCGACGGCCAGCTCGTGCCCGTCGGTCTGCAGGTGGACCAGCCGCTGCCCCTCGTACTCGGCGAGCAGCAGCGTGCCGTCAGCCTTGACCGCGATCGCCGTGGGCGCGTGCGCGAAACCTTGCTGCGCATCGAGCCGACCGCCCGAACCAAAGACCACCAGGAGGCCGATGACCCCCGCCGTGAAAACCGCCAAACGCGTCCGCTTCATTGGGACCATCCTCAGGGCAAGCCCATCCATAGGTTGCCGCTACACGCAATTGGCCACGAATCGGCGGATGCCTTCTCGGCGCCCAAAACGACGGACCGCCAGCCGAGCGGCGGCGGTCCGTGGTGCACGCTAAGGTTGGCTGGGGCTTACCAGCAGCTACCCGCCGGGGCGACCCAGCCCGCGGGCGGGCCGTCTTCCTGCACGGTGTACATGGACGGGTCGGTCGAGCCGCGGGTGATCGACTTGACGTGGCCGTCGCAGTAGAGGACGTTGGCGCGGTCGGTGTGGCGGAACTGCGTGCTGTTCCACTCGTCGATGTGGCGGCTGGTCCAGAACTCGTTGTTGACCGAGTCCATGACCGCGATCGTGCCCGCCGGATTGACCACCTCGGCCATCGCCGTACCCAGCACGTGCGGGCCGCGCTTGCCGCTGCCGTCCCAAGCCGAGGTCGAGCCGAGCCAGGTGTTGAGCTGGTTGATGCCGTAGCTGGTCACCAACTGGCCGTTCTCGATGTTGATGTTGGCCGTCGAACACCAGCTCGTATCGACCCCACCGCGCGAGACGCCGCTGGGGCACTTGAAGATGTCGGTGCTCTTGATGTAAGGCTGGCAGAAGGTCACCCAGAAGACCGAGCCGGCGTTGTGGCCATCGAAGGCCGGCCAGCTGAGGAAGGCCGGGGTCATCATCTCGTCCCAGTCCTGGCTGTACTGGGCCAGGGCCAGGCCGAATTGCTTGAGGTTGCTCGTGCAACTGGCCTGCCGCGCCTTCTCGCGCGCCTTGGCGAAAACGGGGAAGAGGATCGCCGCGAGGATCGCAATGATCGCGATGACCACGAGCAACTCGATCAGCGTGAAGCCTCGCCGGGTCCGATTAGTCATGTGTTCACTCCGGCTGCGAAGAAACGTCAGGACGGTCAGCCCACCCTGTCGCAGCTGCAACCATTATACCCAATCGCGGCCGTTGATGAAAGCGTTGAACCTCCGTTGTGGTGGCTCCTATCGGAGCGCCGGCTTAGATCCGACGTTAACTCAATCTTGTTTCGGCCTGCGGCCGAGTCTGAGGATGCGGACAGGAATGTCCGCGGTCCCAGTTAGCGTGGCCGGCGGCGTCGGCCGGCGTGTTGACGGCGGGGTGGGGAATCGGTAGGGTATGGTTGCGGCGCCCTTCGTGGGTGCCGGGAGCAAGGGTATGACCCGAGAGCAACTACTCAGCTTGTGGCAGCCGTCGCTCGCCGCGCTCGAGCGCGCGTTCGCGGTGTTGCCGGACGAGCCGGATAATATCGATACGCCGTTGTGGAGTGGGACGTTCGAGACCCCGCAGGGCGAGAAGCAGGAGCAGGCGCTGACCCTGCGGCAGCTGCTGGCGCACCTGGTGGTCTCGGCCTATGAGGTGCCGTTGGGGCTGAGCGGCTTTGGCCAGATGTCGCAGGTCGGGCAGCTGCAGCCGGTGTTGCGGCAGAAGAGCGTGCCGGAGCTGCGCGCTGAGCTGGCTGACCGCGTGGCGCGGATGATCGAGTTTCTCAACGGGCTGGATGAGGCCGAGCTGAACGTAACGCGCGAGTTGCACGGCGGCACCCGCAATGTGGGTGAGGCGCTGGGGCGCGCGGCGCTGCATCTGGTCCACCACAAGGGCCAATTGTCGATCTACGTGCGGCTGGCCGGCGGCCGACCGGGCATGTTCCTGGGCTGAGTGGGAGAAGCGACATGGCGCTCGATGACTTGCTGCTCGAGGTGTTGCGCTGTCCCGAGACGCGCGCGACGCTGACCCTGGCCGACGAGGCCTTGCTGGCCCGCCTGAACGCGGCGATCGCCGCGGGCACGCTGCGCAATCGCGGCGGCGAGACCGTCAGCGAGCCGATCGACGGCGCGCTGGTCCGCGAGCCGGGCGACATCGCCTATCCCATCCGCGACGAGATCCCCGAGATGCTGATCGACTCCGGCCTGCCGCTGGGTCAGCTCGGCTAGACCCACCCGCGCGAAAGGCCGGCCCGCCCCGTGGAAGCAGCGATCGAAGCGATCCAGCGCGAAGTCACCGCCCGTAGTCCCATCGTCACCGCCATGGCCGCCGAGCTGGCCAAGGCGGTTGTCGGCCAGCGCGCGCTCATCCGCCGCCTGTTCGTCGCGCTGCTCGCCGATGGCCACATCCTCCTCGAGGGCGTGCCGGGCCTGGCCAAGACGCTCTCGGTCAGCACGCTGGCCCAGACCATCGGCTGCGACTTCGTGCGCCTGCAGTTCACCCCCGACCTGCTCCCCGCCGACCTGATCGGCACCGAGATTTACGATGTGCGGGGCGGCGAGTTCAAGGTCAAGCAGGGCCCGATCTTCGCCAACCTAGTCCTCGCCGACGAGATCAACCGCGCCCCGGCCAAGGTCCAGAGCGCGCTGCTCGAGGCGATGGCCGAGCGCCAGGTCAGCATCGGCGGCCAGACCTTCTCCCTGCCGCGGCCGTTCCTCGTGCTCGCCACGCAGAACCCGATCGAGCAGGAGGGCACCTACGCGCTGCCCGAGGCGCAGGTCGACCGGTTCATGCTGAAGGTCCTCGTCGACTACCCCAGCGCCGAGGAAGAGCTCAGTATCATCGCCCTGACCACCGGCGGCACCCCGCCGGTCGTCCGCCAGGTCGCCAGCGCCGCCGACATCATGGCCGCGCGCGAGACAGTGCGGCGGATCTACGTCGACGAGAAGCTGCAGCGCTACATCGTCGACCTGGTCCAAGCGACCCGCCGGCCGGCCGATTTCGGGCTCTCGCTGGGCCATCTCATCGAGTACGGCGCCTCGCCGCGGGCCAGCATCTACCTGACCCTGGCGGCCAAGGCGCACGCCTTCCTCGAGGGCCGCGGGCACGCGCTGCCCGAGGACGTCAAGGCGATCGCCCTCGATGTCCTGCGCCACCGGGTCATCCTGACCTACGAGGCGGAGGCCGAGGAGATCCGCGCCGAGCAGATCATCGCCCAGATCCTGGGCCGCGTCGCCGTGCCATGAGCCGCGCGGACGACAACGGTGCGCCCGAGACCCCGCAGCAGATGTGGCGGCGCATCCGTCGCCTCGAGATCACCGCGCGGCGGCTGGTCGCCGAGCAGTTCGCCGGCAGCTACCACAGCGTCTTCAAGGGCGCCGGCCTGCAGTTCGAGCAGATCCGCGAGTACGCCCCCGGCGACGACCCGCGGCTGATCGACCACAACGCCACCGCGCGGCTGGGCAAGCCGTTCGTCAAGCTGTTTGTCGAGGAACGCCAGCTGCAGGTCATGCTGCTGGTCGATATGTCCGCCTCGCTGCGGTTCGGCACCGTCGGCCGGCTCAAGCGGCAGCTGGCCGCCGAGTTCGCCGCGGCGATCTCCTTCGCCGCCCTGGCCAACAACGACAAGGTCGGCCTGGCCCTCTGCGCCGAGACCGTCGAACGGGTTCTGCCGCCGCACCGTGGCCGGCGGCACATCCTGACGCTGCTGCACGAGCTGCTCAACTTCGAGCCGAGCACGCCGGGCACGCGGCTGGAGGTCGGGCTCGAGAAGGTCGGCCGGCAGATGCGTCGGCGGGGCGTGATCTTCGTCGTTTCCGACTTCCTGGGCGGGCTGAACGAAGCGACCGTGCGGCAGATGCGTTGGATCGGACGGCGGCACGATCTGATCGCCGTGAGCGTGCTCGACCCGGCCGAGAGCCACCCCGAACGGCTGCCGGCGACGGGGTTGTGGCGCTTCGAGGAGCCGGAGACGGGACGGCAGCGGGTCGTCGACCTGGCCTGGCCCCCGGCGCGGCGGGCGCTGATCGCGCGCACGCACCGTTGGCGCGACGAGTTGGCCGAGTCGCTGCGGCGGGCCGAGGTCGAGCGGATCGCGCTGTCGACCGAGGGCAGCCTGGTGCCCGCGCTGCTGGGCTTCTTCAATCGCCGCACGCGGCATATGCGACAGGGAGTGTGATGGGTCGAGGGGCTTGGCGTTGGGGTTTGCTGGCGGTGCTCGCCGCGCTGCCCCTGGCCGCCCAGTCGGTGACCATCGAGGTCACCGCGGTGCCCGCCGACTGCGTGGTCGGCCAGAGCGTGGCCTTCGAGGCGGTCGTCACGAGCCCCGGCACGACGACCAGCGGCCTGGCCGTCGACGACCCGGGCTTCCGCGGCGGCACGGTCCTGCCCGCGGGCCAGCCGACGCGCACGGTCAGCGGCGGCCAGACCGTCAGTACCTACCGCTGGCAGCTGATCCCCGACCAGACCGGCGACCTGCTGGTCGACCCAGTGCGCGTGACCTGGGTCGACCCGTTCAGCGGGCAGCGCGAGGTGAGCCGCTCGGCGCGGGTCTCGCTGCGGGTCCGCGCGGCGCCGGCCGACGACGACGTGCTGCGCGGCCCGAAGGCGCCGGTGCCGCTGCCGACGAGCCCGGTGGG
>DHNJ01000315.1 GCA_002409445.1 Armatimonadetes bacterium UBA5419
AGCCGGTCGCGCATGACGGTGGCGTCATCGCGGCGGGCCAGGGCGGCGGCCTCCTCCGCGGCGAGCGAGCGCGCCTGGGACTCGCCCAATTCGGCGATCAGCGCGGCGCTGAGGTCGAGCCGCGTCCAGTCGGCCAGGGCGGCCGGCGGGTCGGGCGGCGGCGCCTCGGGGGCCCACAGTACCCACCACACACCGCGCTCGGCAGTGGCGATGGATTCGACTGTGGACGGCTGCGCCAACACTAACTCCGCGCGCCGGACGGCGAGGCAAACGCGGTCGGCGAAGGTTGCGACTCTATCACCGCGTCTGGGGTAAGTCGAGTTACGGCTGGTTGACTCAAGGTGTTTTCGAGTCCGCCGAGGCGGGCGGCGCGGGCGGCGCGGGCTCGGGCAGCAAGCCTTCCGCCCGCATGATCTCATCGCGCGCGTCGCGGGTGACCAGGAGTCCCGAGTGCAATCGCTGGGCCGCGGGCCGGCCGGCGGCGGTGACCCAGTGCTCGAGATCGGTCATCGCCTCGGCCGCCGCGGACGGCGGTGTGGGCAGGACCACGGCGACGAAGCCCGAGTCGGCCGGGCGGCCCAGCTCCGCCAGGCCCGGCTCGCCGCCGACGGCCACCGCGCGGATCTCCTCGTTGCCGAGGCCGCGGGCCTCGAGGGTGCGCACCGCGCCGATCGCAGCGGTGTCGCGGTCGGCGTAGACCAGCCAGGTGCGCACCTCGCCGTGGCTGCTGGCTAGCGTGGTCATCGCCGCGGCGCCGCCGGCCGCGTCGTCGGCGGCGGCTTCGAACAGTCGATCGCTGGGGAAGCCGCCATCGAGCAGCCCGAAGCGCGCGGCGGCCAGCCGCTCGGCCGACTCGGGCGCGTCGGAGGAGAGGGCGATGGCGCCGGTCGTCGCCGGGTCCCAGCCTTGCAGGTGGTAGCGATCCGTCAGCATCTTGCCCGCTGTCCCGCCAACCGTGCTCTCGTTGGGTCCGTTCCAAGGCACGCCGGCCAGCGGCTGGCCCGCGGCGTCGACCAGCGGCTGGCCGAGGGCGATCAGCTTGAGGTCAAGCTTCCGTGCTTCAGCCAGTAGGTCGGTGCCTGGCAGGCGCGCGTTCAGTTCGACGACCGCGCCCTTGGCGCCCCGGCCGGCCAGCGTGGCCAAGGCGCCGCGCAAGGTCGCCTCGTCGTCGGCGACCAGCGGCACCAGCTCGAAGCCCTTGGCTGTGGCGACTTCTTGGGCGCGCGCGATCTGCGCGGCGATGACGCTGTCGTCGAGGGTCGGGACGATGAAGCCGAGCTGCAGGCCGGTCGCGGCCACCACGGGCGCCGGCGGCAGGGCTGTGGTGCCGGGCGGCGGCGGGGGCGGCTGCGCACAGCCGGCCAGCGCGACGAGCAGGGCTAAGCCCAACAGATGGCGACGGGACATGGTGGGGCTCCGTTGCCATTCTTCGCGACGGGGAGTGGGAATCCTGCGCGAGGCTAGTAGTTTCGGATGAGCAGCTCGTCGGCGCGGCCGCGCTGGGACGCCTCGCGCGAGACGGAGCGGCCGGCAGAGACAACCTCGATTGTGTACGTGGCGTACAGCTCGCGGACCAGCGGGGTGTCGGAATTGGACAGTAGGAAGCGCCCACCCGCCGTGTCGATCCGATCGCAGTAGGCGGCCAACCGCACATGCTCCGCCTCGCCGAACATGGCCGCGCTGTAGCCGGCGTAGGTCTGGTGGTAGGGCGGGTCGAGGTAGCAGAAATCGCCGGTGCGCGGCTCGACCGCGTCGAAGGCGCCGTGCGTCAGCTCGACGCCCTGAAGCGCGGTGGCGGCGGCGCGTAGGTTCGGCTCGTCGAGGATCGGCGGGTCGGTGTAGTCGCCGAGCGGGACGTTGAACCCGCCGCGGCGATTCACGCGGTAGAGCCCGTTGTAGCAGGTCTTGTTGAGGTAGATGAACCAGGCGGCGACCTGCGCGGGGTCGGTGGCGGCGGACAGTTCGACGCGGGCTTGGTAGTAATAGTCGGCGCTGTGCGCGGCGGCGTGCTGGGTGAGCAGCGCGATAACTTGGTCGACGTCATCGCGCAGGGCCTGGTAGGTGGTGATCAGGCGCTCGTTGATGTCGGCGAGCAGCGCCGGCGCGGGCTGCAGCCGGAAGAACAGCGCGCCGCCGCCGACGAACGGCTCGACGTAGCGTTGGTAGGACTGGGGCGCGCGGTCGACGAGCGTGTCCAGAATCGAGCGCTTGCCGCCGACCCACTTGACGAACGGCTTGGCTGGGCGGGGCGGGTTGGACATCGTAGCGCCAACCTACCACCGCGGGGGCGGGGGAGCAAGCTCCCCCGCCCGCCGTCCGCCTAGTCGCCGTGGCGTTCGCGCAGCATGGGGGCGGTGCGGAGGACCAGGTGGACGCGTTCGATGATGTCGATCCACTCGGCGGTTTCGGTGGCGAGGGCGTCATCCTGGCCGACGACCAGGCCGGTCGAGCAGCTGGCGCCAATCTCACGCTGAGCCTTGGCCCGGTAGGTCGAGAGGGTGCGGTCGCCGAAGCGCTGGACCTCGAAGAAGTCCTCGGAGAGCAGGACCGAGACGGGTACCTTGAGCGCACCGTTGATGCGTAGGAGGTCGGTGATCTCCTCGCCCTCCTGGCGCTCGGTGAAGCGCAGGTCGATAGTCGGGGCGGCGGCGGCGATGGCGGCAAAGATCGGGCCCTGGCGGACGCAGTCGCCGCACCAGACGCCGGAGAGCACGAGCCAGTTGATCTGGCGTGTGAAGGTGCCGACGAAAGCCTTCTGTTCGTCGGTCAGGGCGACGTGCTTGGCGGCCTCGCGCCAGCGATCGGCGTGCTTCGGCTCGCTGCGGTCGAGGTATGCCTCGTAGCTATGGGCCTTCTCGAATACGTCACGGAACAACGCTTGGTTCCGGTCGAGATACTTGGGATCAGACATCACAACCTCCTTCAACGACCAGTACTAACAGTGTGGGGCCGGACCAGAAGTGGGTCAGCCACCGCGGCACGCCTACTGCGCTGGTGGCCGCTTCGCGTGTGGCGGTCGCTCTCCTGCCGGCGGCTAGGGCAGCAGCACCTCGCCGCTGGGCAGCTCGATCGTCGCCAGCCCGACGGGCGGGACCTCGATCGTCAGTTGGCGCGAGGTGGGCGGGGCGGCGGCGCCGAGGCGGCGGAGGATCGTCGGGTCGAGCGTCACGGCGCGGGTCACCGGCGCGGGGCCGCGGTTGTAGAAGAGCAGCCGGTCGTCGAGCACCGCGGCCCAGACCCCGTCGCGCGCGGCACCAACGTCCAGCTGTGTGCCGCGCGGCAGCGGCCCGTCGGCGGCCAGCAGCGCGGCGGCCA
>DHNJ01000163.1 GCA_002409445.1 Armatimonadetes bacterium UBA5419
TCGGCGCGGGCGAAGGCGGCCAGCGGGTCGCGCCGCGTGCCGGCGGGGAACAGGCCGCCGAGGCCCCACGGCTGCGTAGCGTCGACGAGGACGATCTGGTGGTCGACGGCCAGGCGTCGGTACTGGAACCCGTCGTCGAGGATGAGCAGCGTCGCGCCGAAACGGTCGACGGCGGCCTGTGCGGTGAGCCGTCGGTCCTTGCCCGCGAGCACGGGGATGTCGCCCAGGCGGCGCGCGAGGAGGACCGCCTCGTCGCCCGCGACACTGACCGGCAGCAGCTCGCGTTGGCCGTCGTGGACGACATTGACGCCCTCGAGCCGCTCACCACCATGCCCGCGGATGAGGATCGCCACGCGCTCGCGGGCGCGGTGCTGTTCGGCCAGGGCGATGACCGCTGGCGTCTTGCCGGTGCCGCCCATGGTCAGGTTACCGACCGAGATGACCCGCGCGGGCACCCGTAGCGGCCGGATGAGGCCCCAGGCGTAGACCAGTTCGCGGACCCAGACGCCGAGGCCATAGCCCCAGGAGACGATGGTTAGCGCGCCGCGCGTCAGGCTCGGCAGGAGGCCGCGGCGGCGACCGCTGACGGTCTCGAGGTACCAGTGTTCGAGGCTACTTGGGGTTGGCATCGAGCAACTCGACGAGCGCGTCGACGTAGCGGGCGACCGCGCCCTGGCTGGCTTCGAGGGTGGTTCGGCCGCGGGCACCGATAGTCCGGGCGAGCTGCGGGTCGCCGAACCAGGCCATGGTCGCCGCGGCCAGGCTCTCGGCGTCGGTGACTTTGCGCGCGGCGCCGGCGTTCATCAGCAGGGCGACGCTGTCGCGCATGTTGGACACGTACGGCCCGGTGAGCACCGGCTTGCCCTGGGCGGCCGCCTGCAAGACGTTGCTGCCACCGAGCTTGACCAAGCTGCGGCCGACGAAGCAGACGTCGGCGACGGCATAGAGTGTGGCCAGCTCGCCGATTGTGTCGACGATGACGATCGCCTGCTCGGCACGGCTGCGTTCGGAGTCTGCCGGCAACTGCGAGCGCAGGACCGGTGTGTGGCCAGCTTCATGGACCAGCGTGGCGATCTCCGCAGCGCGGTCGATCGCGCGGGGGACAAGGACGAGCCGGGCGGTGGGGTGGCTAGCGCGGATGGCCGCGAAGGCTTCGAGGAGGATCGCCTCCTCGCCCGGCCCCGTGCTGCCGGCGAGCAGGACGGGTTGGTCTGATTCGAGGCCGAGCAGTGTCTGCCAACCCGCGAGGTCCTGCGCGGTGACCTGCGGGAAGGCCTCGTCGGCCTTGAGGTTGCCCAGGACCTCAGGGTTCTGACCGCCCAGCGTCCGGATCCGCTCGGCGTCGGCCTCCGATTGCATCAGCAGCCGCGACGCGTTGGAGAGGCACCAGCGGTAGACCCAGGTCACCCGCCAGCGCTGAATGACGGCGAAGGCGCCCTCGCTGATGCGGCCGTTGACCACGGCGACCTTGGCCCCGCAGGCGCGCGCGCGCCAAAACAGGTTGGGCCAGAGTTCGGTGTCGATCGTTGCGAGGAGCGTCGGGCAGGCGCGGCGCAGGGCCCGGTTGACGACCCAGAGGAGGTCGAGCGGGAGGTAGAACACCGCGTCGGCGTCGGCGGTCAGGGCGACCTCGCGGCCGGTCTCGGTACCCTGGCTCAGGAGCAACACCGCCTCGGGCCGGGCGGCGCGCAGGGCGGTGAGCAGCGGCTTGGCGGCCATCGTCTCCCCCACCGAGACGGCGTGAATCCAAATGACCTCCCGCCCGTGGGTCAGTTCCTTCAGCTCGCGCGTCAGGTAGCCCATGCGGTCATGGAGGCCGGGGCGGCTGCGGGCGCTGCTGCCGTAGCGGATCCAGATGGCCAGCGTGATGAACGGCAGGATGAGGAACGAGACCGCGTTGTAGACCAGGGCTGCCGAGTTCATTCCGCCGAGGCTCCGGCTTGCAGCGCATGGTAGCGCCGGTAGAGGCTGTCGCGTTGGGCGAGGAGCTCGGCCGGCGGGCCCTGCTCGGCGATGCGACCCTCGTCGAGGACGACGATACGGTCAGCATTGGCGACCGTGCTCAGCCGATGGGCGATGACCAGGCTCGTGCGGCCCTGCATCAGGCGATCGAGCGCCTCCTGGACCAGTGCCTCGCTGGCCGTGTCGAGGGCGCTGGTGGCCTCGTCGAGGATGAGGATGCGGGGGTCGCGGAGGATGGCGCGGGCGATGGCCACGCGCTGGGCCTGACCGCCCGAGAGCTTGACCGCGCGCTCGCCAACTTCGGTGTCGTAGCCGTCGGGTAGAGCGACGATGAAGTCGTGCGCGTTGGCGGCGCGGGCCGCGACTTCGACCTCGGCGTCGGTGGCCTCCGGCTTGCCATAGCGGATGTTGTCGGCGACAGTGCCGCGGAACAGGACGGTCTGCTGCGGGACGATGCCGATCTGAGCGCGGAGCGAGGCGCGGGTCACGGCGCGCACATCGTGGCCGTCGATCAGCAGTGCGCCAGCCGTGACGTCGTAGAGCCGCGGAACGAGGTTGGCCAGGGTTGTCTTGCCTGAGCCGCTCGCGCCGACGAGCGCGACCATCTGGCCCGGCTCGATGTGCAGGTCGATGTCGGTCAGCACGTCGGAGCCGGTGCGGTAGTGGAAGCCCGTGTTGCGGAACTCGAGGCGGCCTTCGATCGCGCCCAGGTCCACCGCGTCGGGTGCGTCGACCAGGTCGGGCGCTGTGTCGATAAGTTCGAAGACGCGTTCGCTGGCGGCCATCGTCTCGGCCCAAGCCAGGCGCGCGCGCCCGAAATCCTTGAACGCGCCCGAGAGGGTGGGCACGGAGGCCAGGACGAGGCCAATGTCGCCCATGGTGGCTAGCCCCTGGCTGTAGAGCCAACCGCCGGCGACCAGCAGGAGGATGAGGCCAACGATGCTGATCAGGTGGAGCAGCGGCCGGAGGACCGCACGGACCCGCACCGCGCGCATCATCGCCCGGCGCGTGGCGCGGTTGTCGGCTTCAAACCGAGCGATCTCGTGCTCGGAGGCGCCGAAGCTCTGGACCACACGGATGCCCCCGAGGCTCTCGGTCAGGTGCGCGGTCAGATCGGCGAGGCTCTCCTGGATTTGCGCGGTATGCAGCTTCATCCGGGCGGAGGTGAAGTTGATCACCGGCAGCATCGCGCCGCCAACGAGCAGCGTGAAAGCCATCAGCTGCCAACTCGAGAGGACCAAGATACCCACGAGCAGGCCAACAATCATCACGGGTTGGCGTAGCAGCGCGGCGAGGTCGTTGTTCAGTCGGGTCTGGATGACGCTGAGGTCGTTGGTTGCGCGGGAGACGAGGGCGCCGGTCGACGCGTCCTCGAAGAAGCCGAGGCTCAGGGCTTGGAGATGGCGAAAGAGGTCGCCGCGCATGTTCAGGACGACGCCTTGGGCGACGTAGTCAAGCAGGTACATGTAGGCCAGCTCGCCCACCGAGATGCCGACGCCGAAGATGAAGATCGAGATGGTCACGCGGACCAGCCCATCGACGGAGACGCCAGCGGCATTCGTGGCGTTGTCGAGCAGGGGCTTGGCATAGAGGACGAGCAGGAGCTGGCAGGCGCCGGCCAGCAGCGCGCCGGCGAGACCACCCAGCAGGTGAGCCGGCAGCGTCGCGGCGTAGGCCCACAGGCGGCGGCCGGTGCTCATGCTCAATGCTCCAACTGGCGTCCGTAGCGACCGGCCTGCATCGCATGGGCGAAGTCGAGCAGGCGCTGGAGGTGGGCGGGGGGATCGGGGTACTCGGCGGTCAGCTGCTCGAGCGCGACCGTGATGCTCAGCTTGCCCGCCCAGATGCGGCGCAGGGCGCGGCGGATCAGCGCGCGGTCCGGCGCGTCGAAGCCGGCGCGCTGCAGGCCAACCGAGTTCTCGCCGATCAGCTTCGCGGGCACGCCGTGGACCATGCTGAAGGGCGGTACGTCCTGGTTGGCGCCGGACATGCCGCCGACCATCGCGTACTCGCCGATGGTCACGCGCTGGTGGATCGCGGTATTGCCGCCGATGACCGCGTGGTCGCCGATGCGCGCGTGTCCGCCGACCATCGCGACGTTGGCCAGCGTGACGTAGTTGCCTACGGTCACGTCGTGGCCCAGGTGGCTGGTAGCCATGAAGCAGTTGTGGTCGCCGACCTGGGTGGCTCCGCCCGAGAGGCTTGCGCGGTGGATGGTCACACCCTCGCGGATGACGTTGTGCGAACCGATGATCAGGCGTGTGTCGTCGGCGCCCGCGCGGTGCTGCGCGCCGCCGCCGAGGACCACACCGTAGGAGATCTCGTTGTCGGTACCCAGGCTGGTGCCGGACATGAGGTACGAGTGAGGACCCAGGCGTGTGCGGTCGCCGATGGTCACGTCCGCCTCGACGATCGCGAACGGACCGACTTCGACGTCATCGCCCAGTATGGCCCGCGGGTCGACGATGGCAGTGGGGTGGATGATGGCCATGCGGATACTACTCGAGGTCCTTGTCTTGGATCAGCGCGAAGTTGCAGGTGGCCTCGGCCGCGACCTGGTCCTCCACCTCGGCGCGCAGGCGCATCGTGGCCATGTAGCGGCCGAAGCGGTAGCGCACGGAGATGGCCTCGGCGTGGACGACGAGCAAATCGCCGGGGCGCACCGGACGGCGGAACTTGGCCCGCTCGATGCCGGTGAACAGCGGTACCCAGCCATCCGCGGCGATGCCCGTTAGGACCACGACACCCGACAGCTGTGCGCCAGCCTCGACGATGAGCACACCGGGCATGACGGGGAACGCGGGGTAGTGACCGGCAAAGAACCACTCGTTGATCGTGACCATCTTGTGCGCGGTCGCCGAGACCCCAGGTTCGAGGGCGACCACCCGGTCGATCAGCAGGAACGGCGGCCGGTGCGGCAGCAACTCCTGGATCTGGACAATGTCGAGGGTCCGGCCAGCGTAGCGGGCGGTCACCTCTGGGTCGGGAAAAGGCATGGGCTGCATGAGTAAGGCCAATCCTGGATGCGCCGGGGATTGGCGCGTGTGGCAGTGTAACACCCACCCAAGGCCGCGTCAACGAAGCCCAAAGGACGTTTGACCGGGCCCTGCGCGGGGCGTACAATGGTGGCTTAGGCTCGCGTCTGGGCCGTGGAGGGTACGATGTCGGTGATCTATCTGGATGGCGAGTTTGTGGCGTCTCACGAGGCCACGGTCTCGGTCTTTGATCACGGGCTCCTCTACGGTGATGGCGTCTTCGAGGGCATTCGCGCGTACAACGGCCGCGTTTTCCGGCTCGAGGAGCACATCCGCCGGCTGTTCGATTCGGCCAAAGCGATCATCCTCGACATCGGCATGAGCCAGGCTGAGGTCTGCGCAGCGGTGGTCGAGACGTGCCGGCGCAACGAGATCCGCGATGGCTACATCCGTGTGGTCGTCACCCGGGGCCCCGGCGATCTCGGGCTCGACCCGCGCAAGTGCAGCAAACCGACAGTCTTCGTCATCGCCGCGGCAATCCAACTCTATCCCGAGCGCTGCTACACCGAGGGGCTCCGCGTGGTGACCTGCGCCACCCGCCGCAACCACCCGCAGGCGTTGGACCCCAGCATCAAGTCGCTCAACTACCTGAACAACATCCTGGCCAAGATCGAAGTCAACCGCGCGGGCGCCGACGAGGGCCTGATGCTCAACGCTGAGGGCTGGGTGGCTGAGGCGACGGGCGACAACATCTTCGTCATGCGCGACGGCCAGATCTACACCCCGCCGGTCGCCGCCGGCTGCCTGCGGGGTATCACTCGCGACACGGTGATCGAGCTGGCACAGGCCGCCGGCTTGCCGCTGGTCGAGGAGTTCTTCAGCCTGCACTTCGTCTACACCGCTGACGAGATCTTCCTGACCGGCTCGGCGGCCGAGGTTGTGCCGGTGACCAATGTCGATGAGCGCGTGATCGGCGACGGCCGGCCGGGCCCCATCTCGCGCCAACTGGTCGACCTGTACCGCGACTACGTAGCGCACAATGGGACCCCGATCGGGACCTAACGTGCGTTAGGGGGCAGATGGCAGCGTAGTAGCACCCGCGTCCGTTGACCGGGTGGCTGGCGCGCCACACAATGAATAAGGGCCAGTGGGCCACGCTGAAGGCAATTTACAATGGCATGGGACCGCTTCACAGAACAAGCTCGCAAGGTCATCGTCGCCGCCCAAGAAGAGGCCGAGCGCGAGAGCATGAGCGAGATCCAGAGTTGGCACTTGCTGCTCGGGTTGACGCGCGAGGCCGAGACGAAGGCCGCCGAGATCATGGAGAAGTTCGGCGCCACCCCGCGCCGGGTGCGCGATCTCGTCAACGAACAGCG
The DNA here is from genome assembly GCA_002409445.1 of Armatimonadetes bacterium UBA5419. Taxonomy (GTDB): domain Bacteria; phylum Armatimonadota; class UBA10988; order UBA10988; family UBA10988; genus UBA10988. The sequence continues at coordinate 6,314 of DHNJ01000163.1, forward strand.
CCCGCCCGCGCAGCCGTCGCCGCGGTACGCGACCGGCCGGCTGGGCGGTGACAGCCGTTTCAGCGATGCCGCCGCGCGCGCGCTGAACCAGGCGCACAACGAGTCGCGCCAGATGAACCACGCTCAGCCGGGCACCGAGCATCTGCTGCTGGGCCTGCTCTCGCTCGGCGACGACCTGGCCACGCGCGTGTTGCGCGCGTTCTCGCTCGAGGCCGACCAAGTCCGCCGCCAGATCACCGAACTGGGCGCGGAATCGGGTCCGATCGAGGAGAGCGGCGTGCAGCGCGCGCCGAGTGAGCAGCAGCGCGCCGGGCGCGGCAAGTCGGCGACCTCGACGCTCGACGACTATGGCCGCGACCTGACCGAGATGGCCCGCGCGGGCGAGCTGGACCCGGTCGTCGGCCGCGAGCCCGAGATCGAGCGCGTGATCCAGATCCTCTCGCGCCGGACCAAGAACAACCCCTGCCTGATCGGTGAGCCCGGTGTGGGCAAGACCGCAATCGCCGAAGGCCTTGCTCAGCTCATCGTCGCCGCCGAGGTACCCGAGCCCCTGCAGGACAAGCGGATCGTCGCTCTCGACTTGGCTGCCGTGGTCGCCGGGACGAAATACCGCGGTGAGTTCGAGGAGCGGATGAAACGGATCACCGACGAGATCCGCAAGGCGCGTGGGCAAATCGTCCTGTTCATCGACGAGTTGCATACGCTCGTCGGCGCGGGCGGGGCTGAGGGTGCGATGGACGCGTCGAACATCCTCAAGCCGGCGCTGGCGCGCGGTGAGCTGCAGTGCATCGGCGCCACGACGCTCGACGAGTTCCGCAAGTACATCGAGCGCCACGGCGCGCTGGAGCGCCGCTTCCAGAGCGTGCTGGTGCGTGAGCCGAACGAAGATGAAGCCGTAGCCATCCTCCACGGTCTGCGTGGCTGCTACGAGCAGCATCATGGTGTCGTCTACGACGAGGACGCGATCCACGCCGCGGTCGAACTGTCCGCGCGCTACATCTCGGACCGCTGCCTACCCGACAAGGCGATCGACGTGATCGACGAGGCAGGCAGCCGCGTTCGCTTGCAGTCCAGCGTGGTGCCGTCGGTCATCCGCGAGCTGCAAGAAGAGCTCGAGGTCGTCCGCCAGGCCAAGGACGAGGCCATCTGGGCGCAGGAGTTTGAGGAGGCGGCCCGGCGGCGAGACGAGGAGCGGCAGCTCAAGGACCGTATCGAGGCCGAGCGCCAGAGTTGGCGCCACCGCCGCGACACGGAGCGGCACCACGTGACCGCCGAGGACGTGGCGACCATCGTTTCGACCTGGACCGGCGTGCCCGTGACCGACCTGACCGAGGAGGAGACCACGCGGCTGCTGCGCATGGAGGACGCGCTGCACAAGCGGGTCATCGGCCAGCACGAGGCTATCGTTGGCGTTTCAAAGTCGGTCCGGCGCGCCCGCGCGGGGATCAAGGACCCGCGTCGCCCGGCGGCCAGCTTCATGTTCCTGGGCCCGACTGGCGTCGGCAAGACCGAGTTGGCGCGGGCGCTCGCCGAGTTCCTCTTCGACACCGAGGAGGCGCTCATTCGCATCGACATGAGCGAGTACATGGAGCGCCACACGGTCTCGCGGCTGATCGGTTCGCCCCCGGGCTATGTCGGCTATGACGACGGCGGGCAGCTGACCGAGGCGATCCGCCGGCGGCCGTTCGCCGTGGTCCTCTTTGACGAGATCGAGAAGGCTCACCAGGACGTGTTCAACATCCTCCTGCAGGTCATGGAAGACGGGCGGCTGACCGACGCGCAGGGGCGCACGGTCGACTTCCGCAACGCCATCATCATCATGACCAGCAACGTCGGCGCCCGGCAGATCCAGCGTGGCAAGACGCTGGGCTTCCGCGCCCACGACGAGCGTGGACGCAGCGAGGAGGACGACTACCAGTCGATGAAGGATCGTGTGCTGGAAGAGCTGAACCGCACCTTCCGGCCCGAGTTCCTCAACCGCCTCGACGAGGTGATGGTCTTCCGCAGCCTGACCAACGACGAGATCCGCCAGATCGTCGACCTCCTGCTGGCCCGCCTGGGCGAGCAGCTGGCTAGCCGCGATCTGCGGCTCGAGGTCGAGGAGCCGGCGATGACGGAGTTGGTGCGCGAGGGCTGGGACCCGAACTATGGTGCGCGGCCGCTACGCCGCGCGATCCAGCGGCTGATCGAGGACCCGCTGAGCGAGGCGATCCTCGCCGGCAAGTTCAAGCCCGGCGCCACGATCATCGCGGACCTTTCGGCCGACAGCGTGCCGGAGCTGCCCAAGCTCGAGTTCAAGACCAAGCCCCGCCGGCGTCGGCCGAAGCCAGCCGCGAAGGCGGCAGACGAGGCTGTGCCCGCAGCGGACGAGGCCGAGGAAGTGCCGGCGCCACCGCCGGCCGAAGCCAAGAGCTAGTCGAGCCCGCGGCGCCAGGCGCGCAGCAGCTCCGGCGTACGCGGCTCGGCCAGGAAGGCCTCGAACTCCGCGGTCGTCGCCGTCGCGGCGGGCAGGTTCGGCAGGCCCGATCCGGTGACCGCGGGCTGTGCGGCGGCGATGTCCATCGTGGCCGCCAGCAGCCCGTTGGCCAGCCGCGCCACGCCACGTTCCACCTCGCTCGCACTGAGCCGCCGCGCGCGGTCCATCGTCTGCCGGTAGAGCGGCGCTAACTGCCAGACCAGGCTGCTCGCCGCGTACCCGCCCGTGACCGCCTGGGCGGTGCTGCGCGCGTAGCCATCGGCAGCCCATTGGTAGCGCTGGTCGTTCGGCTCGGCGAGCGCCTGGCGCAGGAAGGTGACGAGGTAGGGCCGCACCTGCTCACGCCAAGCGGTGCGCTGGGCGCGGACCAGGGCACGCGTGGGCGCGGGGGGCAGGACGCCGCCGGCGATGACCTGGGCGTCGGCGCGGGCCAGGACGGCGCGCTGGCCGGGGGTCAGTTGGCTGTGTGCCTGCATGCGCAGGTAGGCCAGCGCGTCAGTGCGGGCGCGCTCGGCCTGCTCGGTGGCCTGCTCCCAACGCCAGAGCGCGGGGGTGTCGGGCGCGGCGCGGCCGGCGCCCAACGCGCGG
>DHNJ01000111.1 GCA_002409445.1 Armatimonadetes bacterium UBA5419
CACCGCCGCTGGCACCGGCGCGCCGAGCCAGCCCGCCGCCGCCTGCAACGCCACCGCCAGCCCACGCACCCACCCCCGCGTCTGGGCCAACTCCATCACCCGCGCCCAGTCCAGTGCCGGCCGTCGCTCAACCAACGTGGCGATGTCGACCAGGTTGCGCAGATCGCCGCAGAGCCGGTCGGCATGGACCCAATGCCACATCAGCGCCAGCAGCAGCTCCTCGTCGGCCAGGGCACGCGCGGCCTGGCCCGCGACCTGGGCCGGCCGGCTACTGGCCCAGAGCTCACGCACCAACCGCCCCGCACCCTCGCCCACGTGGATCGGGCACCAGTGCACGTCCAGGCTGGTTCGCGTCGCCCGGCAGCTGATCGGCAGCATCTCGTGCCGCTTGTCGGGCAGCGGCCCGCGCCACGCCCGCACGTCGTAGCCCAGCCCGTCCAGAACGACCGCCGCCCGGCCCAGCGACCGGCGCGGCACCAGTAGATCCAGGTCGCCCAGCGCGCGCAACGCCGGGTTACCGTAGACCGCCTGCGCCAGGTACGCGCCCTTCAGCGGGATGGCGCGCACGCCGCCCCGGTCCAGCGCGCCGAGCACCCGCCCCAGCTCGGCTAGCATCTGCGTGCTCCGCGCCAGGTTGCTCAGGTACACCCGTCGCAACTGTTCCGCGACCTCGGCCGGCAGGCGTTCAAGGAGGCCGACCGCGCGCAGCCGGTCGTACAACATCGGTGCCACACCGTGCCGCTGGGCCATGCTGACCACCGCGCCCCACTGTGCGGCCGACACTTCGCCGAGCGTCGGCGCATCCAAGCGCAGCCCCGCCAGCAACGCGTCGAACACGGTCCGCGGCACCAGGTGCGCGGGGTGGTGGCTGCGCAGATGGCGGGCCACGCCAAGCAGCCAGCCCGAGACCGGTTGGCACAACTGCCAAAGCCGGCCGGCCAGCCGCCAGCGGCCGGTCTGGTCGCCCAGAGCGCGCCCCTTCCGCCAGACGGCGACCACCTGCCCGTGGATCGCACCAAGCGGCACAGGCGGGTCGTGCCGCCGGGTGGCGTCGCCCTGGGTCCAGACAGTGTCCCCGCTGAGGCGCGCAACCCGGTGCAGCCATGCGCGGTCGGCCAGCACAACCAGCACGACCGCACCCAGCACCGGCGGACCGTCGAGCGGCGCCAGCTCCACCGTGTCGCCGGGGCGCAGCAGCGGTAGCATGCTCGAACCGGTTGCGGTCAACCGCACGCGCTGGCCACGGCCCAAGGCCTCGGTGACCAGCGGCATCACTGCCGCCACCGGAAGCACTACCGGCTCGGGGTCCCTCATCGCGGTGTGCCGTCCTCGTCCAAGTAGCCCAGCCGCTGCATCAGCGGACCGCACGCATCGACCACCTTCGCCACCAGCTCCGCCGACAGCTCCTCGCGCCAGCCGCCGCTGCGGCCCTGGCGGAAGAACGGGCCGGACGACTGCGCCAGCCGCTCGTGGAAGCCGTGTTCCTCCTCCTGCCGCCTCAACTCCTTGAAACTCGAGAACGCGACCGCCCGCGCCACGCGCTCCGGCTCCGGCTCCGGCTCCTCGCCCAGGAAGCGCAGCGCGGCGCCGAACTCGCCGGCCGTGTCGGCACGCAGGTCCTCGTAGCGCACCAGGTGGACCGGCAGCCCCGACTGCTCGACCCAGCTGGTCGCGTGCCCCAGCCAACCGCCCAGCCGCTGGTCCAACTGATCGGTATACTGCCGGACCACTGGCGCCGGCGACGCCTCACCGCAGATTGCGCGCGCGGCCGCCTCCAGGCTGTTGCCGCCATGGTTGGCCAGCGAGGCGACTTGGTCCAGCGGGTTGCGCACGATGTAAACCACACCAGCGGTCACGTCGGCGGGAAACATGGGCTCGCCGGCCGGTGTGAGCCCCCACTGGTCGTGGACCTTGAGGTACCGCCGCTCCTCCGCCGCCCGCGCCACGCAGCGGTAGACTTGCGGGCGCAGGTTGGCGATCGTCTCGGCATCCAGCTGCGCGGACTCCACGCCGGCCCACTCGTCGAACCAGAGCCGTGAACTGGCAATCGGCGTCGCGCGCAGGGCGTTGATGTCAGCCGGCTCGTCGCCGTTGTCCAGGTAGTTGGCCAGCAGGATGCGCAGCCACGTGTTGCCGGCCTTGGGGAACGAGGCGAGCCAGACCAGATCAGCCATCGACCATCCCCTCGACCGCGTCGGCCAGCGCCTCCGCCTGCCAGCTGCCCTGCTGCCGCGACAAGCTCACCATGGGCGCCACGCGGGCCAACGCCAGCATCTGGTGGACCAGGCCCATCGGCCCGACGATCTCCTCGGCGATGTGGTTGTTGTACGACAGCGCCATCAGCGCCTGCCACGACTCCACCCCGCCCAACCGGCGGGGCTCCTCGGGCGCGTTGGCTGTGCGCAGCGCGATCAGCGCCGCCAGCGGCACGGGCGCCGCGGCCAGGTTCGCGCTGAAGTCGATCGTCTGCCGCTCGGTCGCCGCGGGTCGGCCCAGGCACTCGACGACCTCGGGCCACAGGGTGATCTCGCCACTGGTCGGCCAGACCCGCACCGGTGCGGTCAGGTCGTCGAGGATTACCACGTCGTCAGCCAGCAGTTGCCAGCCACGCCGCACGAGCGCCGCCGCGAGGACCGACTTGCCAGCGCCGGAGTAGCCCGCCAGCACCACCGCCCCCGGCGGCCCCGCCACCGCCGCCGCGTGCAGCGCCACCCAGCCCCGCTGCGCCGCCAGCGCCGCCAGCGGCGTGCCGCGCAGGAAGCGGATCACCGCTGCGTCGTCCTCGCCCAGCGGCTCGATCGTCACCCGCCGCCCGCCCTGGACCAGGTAACGCGCGACGCCGGGCACCCGCAACACGAACTGGTCGCCCGCCACCTGCCACAGCACGCCCTCCGCCGTCGGCTCCGCCAGCCGCTCGGGCACCACGCCCCAGACCGTCTCGACGTCCGCCAGCAGCGGCGCAAGGCCGGGCCAGGCGTCCGCCGTCGTCATCACCGCAGCACCGAGCGCACGAGGTCGATGACCGCGCGCTCTGCGCGGCAGCGCAGCCGATAGATCGGCACCTCGTAGACCAACCGCTGCAGCTGCGCGGTCATCTCCCGCACCAGCGTGCCATCCCAGTACGGCACGAAGCTGCGCGCCAGCAGCAGCGGCGCGGCGACCGCCGGTGTCAGCGGCGCAATCTCGTTCTCCGGCGCCTGCTCCAAGACAACCAGCACCGACAGCGGCGCGGCATGGTTGCAGGCGATGTCGGAGGTGCCGCCCCACGGTGTGCCGTAGCAGCGCCACCCGGCCTCCCACCGCCGCAGCGCGACCCGGTCGTCGTTCATGGCGATGACCCCGGACTCGCCCTGCCAAATCTCCAGTTGCGTGCTCTTGCCCGCGCCCGAATGCCCAACGAAGACGACCCCGCGGCCATGGTCGTCGAGGCCCGACGAGTGCAGCACGAGCCCGCCGCGCCGGGTCAGGGCGCCGCGCAGCAGCAGCTCACCCGCGCCGATGCCCAGCAGGCTGCTTGCGCGCTCGTCGAGCACCTCCAACATCTCGACCGTGGTCCAGTCGTCGTCGATCCGCATCAGCGCCCGCGGCTCGGCTTCGCTGTAGCGGATCTCCGCCTCCCAGCCGTCAGGCGCGCCGAACATCCGCCAGATCTGACCCGGGTCGAAAGCCAGCCGGCCCGTCGGCGCGGGCACCGCCGCCACCTGCCGCCAGCGCACCTGGATCGCGTTGTCGGGCGGCGCCTGCGCCCGGACGAACGTGCCGATGCGCTCCGCCAGCCCGACCTGGGCCAGCGAGGGCAGCCCCGAGAGGTTGAAGCAGAGGTCCGCGATGTCCATGGCTACGTCAGACACCGGCCGTCTCCCGCGCCGCCCGCAACTTGGCCAGCTCACACAAGGCCGGCACCGGCTCGGTCAGCGTGCCGGTCTCGATCATCGACGAGGCCGGGCAGCGCCCGCACCAGGCCCGCACGTCGCAGGCGGCACACTCCGCGCCGAGCTCGTTGTGGGCCGCGACGAACGCGCGCGTCGCCGCCCAGGCCGCCTCGAAGCCGACCTCGAGCGGCCGCGCGCCGGGCTGCCGCAGGTCGAGGCAGACGTGCATCGCCCCGCTGGGGTCAAGCACGAACGAGGCCTGACCCGCCGCGCAGTAGAACGCCTCGGCGTTCGCCGGCGGCGGCGTGCGGCGGCCCTCCGCGGCCGGCAGCCCCCGGCGCTCCCGATCCTCGGCCTCCAGGTCCAGCCCGCAGCTGTCGCTCAAGCGACAGGCCGCGGCCTCCGACGGCTGGCGGTCGGCGCGGCCGGTTAGGTACCACGAGGACTGGAAGGGCACGCCGAAATCGGCCGCGATCGCCCGCATCGCCTCGAGTTCGTCGACGTTGTAGGTGCTCAAGGTGCTGCGCACAACGAGCGGCAGGCCGCGGCGCATCAGCCGCTCGATGCCCGCCAGGCAGCGCTCCAGGCCGTCCGGCTGCCCGGTCACCGCCTCGTAGGTCGCCGCGGTGGCGCCGTAGAGGGTGACGCCGATGCGGCTCGGCGGCGCCGCGGCCAGGCGCTCGGCGACGGATTCGGTGACCAGCGTCGCGTTGGTGTACAGCGTGAGCATCAAGCCACGCCGGGTCAGCGGCGCCCACAGCTCGAAGAAGTCGGGGCGCAGGAGCGGCTCGCCGCCGGTGATCAACAGGAAGACCATGCCGCCGGCCTGCGCCTGCGCCACGACCTCCAACCATTGCGCCGCGCTCAGCTCCGCCGCGCGGGCCGCCGCGTCGTTGGCCGGCAGCCGTACGTAGCACATGCGGCAGGCCAGGTTGCACCGCGCAGTGAGCTCGATGGTCCCGTTGTACGGCTGACCCTTGGCCTGCGCCGCCCGAGCCAGACGGTCCAGCACCCCGCGATACGCACCCGGTTCGGGGCTCATTCGATCACCGCGCCGATTTCGCGCAGGCGCTGGGTGAAGGCCAGCACGTCGTTGCGCGCGACGGCCGGCTCGACCTCGAACTCGCCACACAACAGATCGGCCAATTCCCCGACCTCGCGCGGCTGGGCCAGCTGCTCCCAGAGGAACAGGCCCGTCGCGTTGAGCGCGATCAGCCCGTTGAGGTCGACGACCTTCTGCCCGATCGGCACCAAAATCGCCTCGCCACCCACATCCTGCAGAATGAACTCATCAACCCGTTGCATCGGTGTCTCCTCGCCCTTGAACCCGGGCGCTCTCGCCACCCATCTGCCTTGCAAGCGGACGTATGACCTACGGCTACCTACGCTAGATCAGGTGGGCTACAGTGTAAAGGTGCTTTTGTGGTTCGCGCCGAGGGCGACCGCCGGCGCGATGATGTGCGCCCTCTCGGCTCTAGGCTGGCGTTACGTCGCAACAAAGCATGACCTCTGCCTTGACATCCGGCGCCTGACCCGCCTATGCTCCCCACAGTCCCACGCGGTGCGCAACCAAATGGGGTGCCGCAACGTTAGCTGCTGTGAGGCACCGGACCTCCGTGGAGCAGTAGCCATGAACAACCAGAACGCATCCCTCGACCTTCAGCCGCCGGCACAGGCGCCCAAGCCGCGGGCCAAGCGCGGCGGTCGTGGCCTGGCGCTGGGCTGTCTTGTGCTGCTGGTTCTCGGTCTCGGCGCGCTCATCGGCGCCCGCATCATGGGCACGCAAGCCGCCGTGGCGATGCTCAACGACAAGGTCGGCCGTGCGGACCGCTGGCAGGTCGGCCTCGGCCTGTTGGACCTACCCAAGGCCGCGCTCGGGCTGCCCTTCAACGCGAAGGTCAGCGCCGACGGGCTGCAACTGCCCGACGCCCAGGTCCGCCGCCTGGTTGTCGACGCCGAGGGCGCGCGCGTCGACCGCGCCGCCGGCCGCCTGCTCGGTGCGCAGCGGGTCGGCGTCGAGGCCGAGTTTGGCGAGCAGACAGTGGTCAAGTTCATCCGCGACGAGGCGCTCTCGACCAAGGTCCTGCAGGACATCTCGATCCAGTTCGGCGTCGACGAGTTGCTGCTCAACGGCATCATCTCCGCGCCCATGCTCCAGCGCTACACCGACTTTTCGCGGCTCGCCGTCAGCGCTAAGGGCAAGCCCGAGATCGTCCCGCCCGCGACCATCGCCGTGCGGGTCAACGACGTTAGCCTGCGCAGCGGCGACCAGCGAGTGAACATCCCGACCACTCTGATCAGCGGCCTGATCGCCCAAGACCTCCGCTTCAACCTCAACGATGTCTTGCCCGGCCTCACCCTGCAGGAGATCAGCGTCGTCGAGCAGGGGCTGGCCATCCGCGGCACGCTCGACCCGGCGGCCCTGTCCGGCGGCATCGTGAGCACGCCGCGCCAGCCGCTCCCCGGGCCCAGCCCCGGCCCCTCCGTCCAGTCGTGAGTGAATCGGCGCCGCTCGGTCGCGCCCAGCTCGATGCGCTCCTCGCCCAGATGGCCCGCGTCCGCACGCTGGTCCTGGGCGATGTCATGCTCGACACCTTTATCTGGGGCCGCGCCGACCGGGTCTCGCCCGAGGCCCCGGTGCTCGTCGTCCGCGCCGAGCGTGACAGCCAGATGCCCGGCGGCGCCGGCAACGTCGTCCGCTGTCTGCGCGCCCTCGGCGCCCAAGTCGGCGTGGCCGGTGTGGTCGGCGACGACGCCGACGGCGCGACGCTGGCCCGCCTGCTGGCCGAGGACGGCGCCGACCCGCTCCACCTGCTCCCCGCCGCCGACCGGCCGACGACGGTCAAGACCCGCATCCTCGCCGGCGGCCAGCAGGTCGTCCGCGTCGACCGCGAACTGGCCCAGCCCCTGCCCGCCGACCTCAGCGCCCAGCTCGACGCCCTCCTCCGCCCCGCGCTGACCGGCTGCCAAGGCCTGCTCCTCAGCGACTACGACAAGGGCGTCCTGCAGCCCGCGCTGATCGACCGCGTCCTGGCCCTGGCCGCGGAGCTCGGTGTGCGCGTCGCGGTCAATGCCAAGCCCCATCTCGCCGGCCACTACGGCCGCGTCGATCTCCTGACGGTCAACCGCGTCGAAGCCGAGGCGATCCTCGACCGCCGCCTGCCGACCCTCGACGACGTCGCCGCCGGCGCGCGCGACCTGGCCGCGCGGCTCGAGCCGCGACATACGCTGATCACACTGGGCCCCGAGGGCGCCATGCTGCTGGCCCACGACGGCGAGCCGCAGCTGGTGCCCGCGCTGCCGGTCCAGGTTTACGATGTGGCTGGCGCGGGCGACACCACCGTCGCCGCGGCCCACCTCGCGCTCTGCGCGGGCGCCGAGCCGCGCGCGGCGATCGAGGTCGCCATGCGCGCCGCGGCGGTCGTCGTGCGCAAGCGCAGCGTGGCCACGGCCAGCCCCGACGAGATCTTGGCTCTGGCCGAGGAGTGAGCCTGTGAAGTGGTACATCATGACCGACCTCGAGGGTGCCTGCCGCGTCGAGCGCTGGGTCCAATGCGACGGCAGTGAGCTGCACTACGAGCGGCTCGAGGCGCGTCGCTTCATCACCGCCGAGGCCAACGCAACCGCCGCTGGCATCATCGACGCCGACCCGGACGCCGACATCGTCCTCTGGGACGGCCACGGCCCGGGCTGCATCGACCCCAGCCTGCTCGACCCGCGCGTCAGCTTCATCCCCCACGGCTGGCGCATCCCCGCGCCCTTCGGCCTGACCTCCGAGTTCGCCGGCGCCTTCGTCCTCGGCACGCACTCCCGCGCGGGCACGCCGAACGGCTGCCTGGCGCACACGATGGCCGGCAACGTGATTGGCTACTGGCTCAACGGCCGTGAGATTGGCGAGCTCGCCGGGCGCATGGCCATGGCCGGCGGCCTGCCGGACGGGCCGGTGCCGGTGCTGCTGGTCAGCGGCTGCAACTTCGCCTGTGCCGAGGCGCACGAACTGGTGCCCGAGGTGCTCACGGTGGAGACCAAACTGAGCCTCGCCCCCGAGCGCGCCCAGCACCGCCCGCCCGCCACCGTCCACGCCGAGCTGCGCGCCCAGGCCGCCGCCGCGGTGCACGCGCGCGACGATATCCCGCCGTTCGTCGTGCCCGCCCCCTACACCGTGCGCGCCAAGCTGACCGAGGGCTCGTCGCTCGACTGGTACCTGCGCCACCCGCACACCACGCGCATCGACGAGCAGACCGCCGAGCAGGTAACTGCCAATTTGTACGAAACTTGGATCTAGCCGGAGGCAACCATGAAGTGGTACATCCTGACCGACCTTGAGGGCGCGTGCCGGGTCAACCGCTGGGACCAGACCCGCGTCGACGAGCTGACCCCCGACAAGCTCTATGCCCGGCGCATGCTGACCGCCGAGATCAACGCGGCGGTCCAGGGCCTGTACGACGCCGACCACGAAGCCGAAATCCTCGTCTGGGACGGCCACGGCAACGGCGGTATCGACAACACCCTACTGGATGAGCGCATCGCGCTGATCGCGCGCGGCAGCGGCATCCGCCCGCCCTACGGCCTGACCGCCGAGCATGCGGGCATGCTGGTCCTCGGCCAGCACCCGATGGCCGGCACGCCGCGGGGCACGCTCGCCCACACCTATTCGTCGCGCACCGTCGAGGAGTACCGGCTCAACGGCCAGCCGGTTGGCGAGCTGGGCGCGCGGGCGGTGATGGCCGGCACGCTGGGCACCCGCGGCGTGCCGACGATCCTGGTCAGCGGCGACGACCTGGCCTGTGCGGAGGCCCGCGCGCTGATCCCCGAGGTCTACGTCGTGCCGACCAAGACCTCGCTGGGTGAGGAGCTGGCCGAGCACCGCGCGCCCGCCGCTGTCTACTCGGATCTGCGTGAGCAGGCGGCCGCCGCCGCGCGCGCCGCAGCCAACATCCCGCCGGTACGCTGGGCGCCGCCCTATACGCTGCGCGCGCGCATGAAGGAAGGCTTCGGCGTCGAGGGCTACCTACGCTACGACGGCGCGACGCAGATCGACGAGCGCACGGTCGAGGTGGTCACCGACGACCTGACCAAGACTTGGATCTGAGTTGACCCAACACCCGGGCGCACCGTCTCCTGGGGTGAGCCGGGAGGCGGACTGAAGTTTGGCAGCCGCCGCACCGTTAATGGGTAGGGGTCGGCCGACCGACCCGGAAGTGAGGACACGATGCGAACGCTGCTGAAGGCCAGTTTGGCTGTTTTGGTTCTGGTCGCCGCGGGGCTGTTGACCGCCTGTGGTAGCGGGAGTAGCAGCGGGGGCAGCACCATCCCCCGGATTGATGAAAACTATGACTTCCAGCGCGCGGGCGTCCGCCCCGGCGTTGATACCCGGCCCGCCGGCCGCGGCCTGATCCGCGGCGTGCTGACCAACACCTCGGGCGGTGTCGTCGAAGGCGTCGACGTCACACTCTACCGCCTCTCGACCAGCCGCCAGGCCTCGGTCGGCTACGCCGTCGCGCGCTCGGATTCGCGCGGCCGCTACGTCTTCGGCTCCGTGCCGCCCGGTGGCTACCGCGTCGCGGTCCAGGACCAGATCCGTGACCTCACCGTCCGCATCAACCAAGACACCATCGCCAACTTCAACGGCCTGCTGGGCGGCACGGGCGGCAACGTCACCCGCGCCAAGTGGACGATCATGATCCTCATGGCCGCGGACAACGACCTCGAGCGCTTCGCCATCGCCGATGTCAACGAGCTCGAGCGCCTGCCGCGCAACGATGACGTCAACATCGTCGTGCTGATGGACCGCAGCCCCGGCTACGACACCACCAACGGTAACTGGACCGACGCCCGCCGGTTCGTCATCCAGCCCGACAACGACCTGGAGATCATGACCTCGGCGATCGGCGCGCAGTCGCTCGGCGAGATCGACTCGGGCTCGCCGGAGACCGTCCGCGACTTCATCAACTGGTGCCAGACCAACTATCCGGCCGACCGCTACCTCTACAACTTCTGGAACCACGGCTCCGGCTGGCGGCCGGTCGGGCGCGGCACGGAGATCAATACCACCCGCGGCATCCTCTTCGACGACACCGCCGGCACCTACATCAAGGCGCACGAGATGGCCCAGGCGCTCGACTCCCGCGAGCGCATTGACGTGGTCACCATCGACTGCTCGCTGATGCAGATGGGCGAGACCCTCGCCGAGATCCAAGGCAAGACCGACTACATCGTCGGCAGCGAGGAGTCGCCCCCGGGTGAGGGTTACTCCTACAACGTGATCTACCGCAACCTGATGGCCAACCCGGGCATGGCGCCCTCGACGCTGGCCAAGGACATCGTCAGCCAGTACGTCCGCGATGTGGGCAGCCGCTCGTCGGTCACCCAGTCGGCCTTCCGCACCGACCGGCTCCCCGCCCTCTGGACCGCCCTGCGCGGCTACTCGCGAGCCCTGGTCACCGCTGACGCGCGCTACCACTCGCAGATCCTCGCCGCGCGCAACGACACCCAGCGCTACGGCAGCTACGCCTCGCTGTACGACGGCAACCGCGACCTGATCGACTTCCTCGACAACGTCGACCGCCGGACCAACAACTCGACCCTACGCACCGCCGGCAACCAGGTCCGCGCCGCGTTCGACGCCGCGCTGCTGGCCGAAGGCCACACCGGCGCCAACCTCAGCCGCTCGCACGGCCTAGCCGTCTGGCTGCCCAACGACAGCGACTGGAACCTGCTGCGCAGCTCGTACATCCGCACGCAGTTCGCCGGCCTGACCGAGTGGACCAACTGGCTGGACACGTTCTACCGCTGGTAGAGCGCTGCCACCACACGCACGGGCGGGCGGGGCTAGTCCTCGGCCCGCCCGCCTTTCGCCATCCGCACAAGCCGCGGCGTGAAGCTGGCGATCGCCTCGACCAGGTCCGCCTGCGCCGCCATCACCTGCTCCAGCCGGCGGTAGGCCTGCGGGCTCTCGTCCAGGCCCGCGCCGAGCAGCTCCACCCCCGCCCGCTGCAGCCAGGCGTCGCGCTCGGCGCGGCTGATGCGTGCGCTCGCCTGCTTGCGGCTCATCACGCGGCCCGCGCCATGGCTCGCCGAGTTGAGGCTCGCCGCCGCGCCGCGCCCGCGCACCACGTAGCCCGCGTCGCCCATGCTGCCGGGGATGATACCCAGCACGCCCACGCCGGCCGGCGTCGCGCCCTTGCGGTGGACGATCAGTTCCTCGCCGTCGTGCTCCTCGCGCCAGGCGAAGTTGTGGTGGTTCTCGACCGTCGCGCGTACCTGCAGACCCGCCGCGCGCGCTACATGCACGTGGATCAGCTCATGATTCGCCGCTGCGTACCGCCCAGCCAGCGTCATCGCCTGCCAATAGGCCTGCCCGTCGGCGCTGTCGAGGTCGAGCCAGGCCAGCGCCGAAGCCTCCTTCGGCAGCCGGCGCTGGCCACGGGCGACGCGGGTGAAATGGTTGGCGATCTCGCTGCCCAGGCCGCGGCTACCGCTGTGGCTCAGCAGCGACAGGTACCGCCCCGCGGGCAGGCCCAGCTCCGGCACACCCTCGGTCTCCAGCTCGCCAAACTCGACAAAGTGGTTGCCCGACCCACTACTACCCAGCTGCGCCCAAGCCCGGTCGTGCAGGCCGCGCAGCAGGCCTTGCGCGCGCCAGGCCGGGTCTTCCATGACCGCGTGCTGCCGCCGCGCGCCGCCCTCGAAGCCCTGGCCCACGCCAAACACCGTCTCGCGCAGCAGCGCCGCGCGCAGCCCGTCGCGCTGCGTCTCGAGCGCGCTGGCCGGCAAGTCGTAGATCGACAGGCGCATGCGGCAGGCGATGTCGACGCCAACCGCATACGGGATCACCGCCCCGCGCGTCGCCAGCACGCCGCCGATCGGCAGCCCGTAGCCAACATGCCCGTCCGGCATCTGCGCCGCGCGCACGGCCACGGGCAGCCGCGCGGCCGTCTCCAGTTGGCCCAGCGTCGTGCGGTCGAGCAACTCGCGGCCCCAGACCTGATGCGGCACCGGTCGCGGGCGCAAGTCGTCGGCGCCGGTGGTGGGCGGGCCCTCGGGCCCCGGCATGCGGAGCAACAGCGCCGCCAGCCGGCGCCACGGGTCCTTGCGCCGATAGTTCCGCGGCCGCCGCACCACCGCGCGCAGCGCCGATTCCAGCTTTCGCGCGCCCAGCCCCTGGTCGGCCAGCTCGTCGAGCGCCGCCCGCGCCGCGGCCACCTGCTCGCCCCCCTGCAGACCCAGCTCAGCCAGGCGCGCGTCGGGGACCAGAATTCGTGTATCCATAGCCGATCATAGCGTATCGGGCCGGCTAGCCCGGGCCGGCCGCCAGCGCGCGCCGAGGTAGAAGGCCAGCGGCTGGACCAGTAGCGTCCCGGTGAACACGCGGCCGAGGACCAGCACGTACAGGTGGGCGCGCCCATCCCGCAGCGCGACCAGGCACACCAGCAGGCAGACGAGGAGCGCGACGTATAGACCCTGGCGCCAGTGCGCCCCCGGCGCCGCCGCGGCGGGCGCCCGGCACCGGCGGCTGGCCACCACCAGCGAAGCCCCGAGACCCAGCACGAACAGCACCCACAACGCAGGCACCACCGGCGCGGGATCGCGCATGCCGACTTGGCTCAGCGGCCACAGCGACTCGACGAATCCGCCCTCGCTGCCGCGCACAGGATCGACGCCGTTGATGCCGGCCAACGCGCCCCGCTGCCAATTCCCCGCCCCACCGACACTGTCGGCCATCGACGGCTGGGGCGCCAATGCCGCCGCGGCCAAGCCTGCCGCGGCATACAGCCCCGGGCTCCGCACCGCGACCTCCACCAACCGCACCGCGTCGCCGCGGGTCGCGCCGTTCCGCGGGGCGTACGCCCCAATCGTCAGCACGGTCGCCACCGCCAGGACGCCCGCCAACGCCAGGAACTGCGCCCAAGCAGTCGTGACTTCGGCGACCTTCCATGCGGTCGCTGGGTGGCCCTGGGCCGCGCGATGGATCTCTGGCCAACTGGCCAGCAACACCGCCAACCCGCCGTAGAAGGCGCCCAGCAGCAACGGCGACCAGGTCACTGCGCCCAGGCTCGGCGACTGCTGCGCCCAAGGCTCGGTCGGCTGGGCGAGCGGCGCGAGGAGCCCCACCGCCAGCACGCAGAGCACGACCCCCACCCCCGCGCCCAGCAACACTCGCTGGCCGACGTGGCGCCAGTCGACCACCGCGAGCGGATGCCGCCGCATCTCCTTGACCACGATGGCGAGGACAAACACCAGCCAGATGTCTGGCCCGAGCATGGGCTCCGTGCTGAAGGCCGGGCCTGGCTGGTAGTCACTATGGAGGTACGGCACACCGAACGCGGCGGAGAGAAAGTAGAGCAGGCCGAGCAGCAGTTCGCGCGGCAGCAGCGGCTCCCACCAAGCCGCATCGTACCCGGCGGCCCGCTCCAGCACGAGCCGGAGCACAGCCAGCGCCAACGCGAAGGCGAAGACGATCCCGACCGCCACCAGCCAGGCGCGGACGAGGGCGCCCAGCCAGGGCCTGGGATCCGGCAGCGCCACCGCCGGCGCCGTCGATCGGCCGCACGCGGCACAGAACCTCGCCTCGGACGTCAGTGCCTGGCCACACGTCGTGCACGTTGCCATGACCGTCTCCTCGGTCGCCGGCCGACCGGCGGGCAGTGAGTGCGCTAGGAAGCGCTTTTCTGTTGGCCCCAGACCGCCCGATTCCTCCTCGCTGCGGGGCCCCGACTCGGCTGGCGCGTAAACGATCCCTTCGGCGTCTTGACGGTTTTTTGCTGGCCCGCTATAGTGACGCTTGTCCGTAGCAAGCCGTGACGCAGACCGCTTCTGGTGAGCTGGGGCTTCGGCCTCAGGGCAACAGCCTAGGTGCTGCTTCGGCACTGACTCTCGCGACCTCCTAAATGGTCGCGCTCGACAACGGTGATGGGCCGGTACCGCCGTTCGCCTGCGGCGAACGGCGGCGCCGGCGGCAACTAAATGCTCATAGCATCTAGTTGCCGGCAGAGGGAACCGCTCACGGCTTGCGACGGACATCCAACACTGCGAGGGGGTGCACGGATGCTTCAAACGACCGACGATCTCGCGGCCCTACTGGGTGTCGAAACGGCCACCTTGGTCAAGCTGGCCGATCCGGCGCGCACGCGCTGGCGTCACCACACGGTGCCCAAGCGCAGTGGCGGCACGCGCCACCTCTTCGAGCCCCCGCATGCCCTGCAGGTAGTGCAGCGGGCGATCGGCCGCAAGATCCTCGACCGCTACACCCCGCACGACGCCGCCAAGGCCTTTCGCCGCGGCGCCTCGGTCGTCGACCACGCACACCAGCATGTGGGCCAGGCCTTTGTCTACAGCACCGACCTGCGCGACTTCTTCCCCCAGATCAACATCCGCCGGGTGCGCGGTATGTTCCTCAGCCTGCCGGGCCTCGATTGCAGCCCGAGCGTCGCCGAGCTGCTCGCGCGTCTGCTCTGCTGGCGCGGCTGCCTGCCCCAGGGCGCGCCCACCTCGCCCGCGATCGCCAATCTCATCGCCTACCGCTTGGACCTGCGCCTGACCAACTACTGCCAGCGCCGCGGCTGGACCTACGGCCGCTATGCCGACGATATCACCATCTCCGGCCGCGGCCGCTTTACCGCGCGCGACCAGCGCTGGGTGGAGGGCTGCCTCGCCGCCGAGGGCTTCCCGGTCAACCCGGCCAAGACAGACCTGCGCCGCCAACACGAGCGCCAAACCGTCTGCGGCCTGCTGGTCAACGACCGCGTCCGCCTGCCCCGCCAGACCCGCAAACAGAAGCGCGCCACCGCCCACGCCCTGACCCAGTCGACCGACCCCGAAACCCGCACCGCCCAAGCCCACGGCAACCTCGGCTGGCTCAAGATGGTCGGCAACGAACAGGCCCTAGTCACCCAATTCCAGGTGGCGGTCGACAAGTCGTAGGCAGCCCCTACCCCCGCCCCCCAACACGTGCTAGGCTAGCGCGCCAAGGAGTTGTCACGTGGCTAAGATTACGTTCATCGGCGCCGGCAGCCTCGGGTTTACTCGCGGGCTGGTGCGCGACCTGTTGACCTTTCCCGCACTCGAAGACTCGACCATCGCCCTGATGGACATTGACGCTGAGCGCCTGGAGTTCTCCAAGCGGGCTTGCGAGCGCATTGTCAAGGAGGGCAACTACCCGGCCAAGGTCGAGGCGACGCTGGATCGCCGCGAGGCGCTCGAGGGGGCCGATGCGGTCTGCACGACGATCCTCGCCGCGCCGCCGTCGGTCTGGCGCACGGATATCGAGATCCCCAAGCAGTACGGCGTCGACATCAACGTCGGCGACACGCGCG
Organism: Armatimonadetes bacterium UBA5419; assembly: GCA_002409445.1. GTDB lineage: Bacteria > Armatimonadota > UBA10988 > UBA10988 > UBA10988 > UBA10988. The sequence goes on from DHNJ01000111.1 coordinate 15,188, forward strand.
GCCCCGCGGGCGTTTTCCGCTTCCTGCGCACCGCGCCGCCGATGATGGATATCTGTCGCACGATGGAGGAGGTTTGTCCGGACGCGACGCTGCTGAACTACACCAACCCGATGGCCATGCTCTGTCGGCTGATGCAGTCCGAGACCAAGATCGTCTCCACTGGCCTCTGCCACAGCGTCCAGGGCACCGCCGGCATGCTCGCCAACTGGATCGGCGCGAGCATGGACGACGTGACCTACCTCTGCGCGGGCATCAACCACCAGGCCTTCTACCTCGACTTCAAGGTCAACGGCGAAGACGCCTACCCGCGGATCCGCGCGGCGATGGAGCGGCCCGAGGTCTACAACGAGGAGCAGGTCCGCAACGAGATGTTCCTCCACCTCGGCTACTACGTGACCGAGAGCAGCGGCCACAACTCCGAGTACAACGCCTGGTTCCGCAAGCGGCCCGACCTGATCGAGAAGTACTGCACCCACGGCACCGGCTGGAACCCCGGCCACTACGCCTACATCCTCAACGAGTACCTGCGGCGCGAGGACGACTGGAAGACGGACTTCCTGCGCTGGCTCGAGAGCCCCGATCCCATCAACCTCAAGCGCGGTCACGAGTACGCGGCGTACATCATCAACGCGCTGCATGGTGACAACACGATCTTCGAGTTCAACGGCAACGTGCGCAACTTCGGGCTGATCGACAACCTGCCCGAGGGCTGCTGCGTCGAGGTCCCGGTCTACGCCGACAAGCGCGGCCTCAACCCGGTCCACGTCGGCCCTCTGCCGCGCCAGCTGCAGGCGCTCGTCGCCCACAGCGCGAACCTCGAAGAGATGGCCGTCGAGGCCGCGATCACCGGCGACCCGTCGCTGGTCTTCCACTCGATCCTGTTCGACCCGCTGACCATGGCCGTCTGCTCGATGGCCGAGGCCCGCTCGATGGTCAAGGACATGTTCGAGGCCAACCGCGACCACCTGCCGCAGTTCTCGCACTTCGACATCTAGTCGACCGACCCAACGCACTGGCCCGCGCACCCGTCACCCGACGGGGCGCGGGTCGCGCGTTACTGGGGTAGCGGCGGCGCGGCGGCGCGGCGGGCCAGCGCCGCGGCGAGTTCGTCGCGGACCGCCGCAGTGAACACTGCGGCGCCGTCGACATTGACATGGCTCTCGTCCAGGTAGTACTCGTACTTGCTCCACGAGGGATGGTGTAAGTCGATCACCACCGCGTGCGGCGCGAACCGGGCGGCCAGAGCGCGCAGCGCCTCCTTGACGTCGGCATCGTCATCGTTCATGCCCCGCATGATGCGCGGCGGGATGACCAGCGCCAATAGCCGGCCGCGGCCGGCGGTCAGCGCCGCCAGCCGTTCGACGGTCGCCCAGCGCTCTGGGTCGATCGGTATGCTCTCAGCGGGCACCACGGTCGCGAGCCGTGCCAACTCCTCGCTCGGCGTCTTCATACCGGCGAGCGGCAGGAAGCCGTCGGGCTGCAGGTCGGGGAGCCCCTGCATCCAGAAGCCGGCAAACTCCAGGAAGCGCATCATCTGCAGGCCAGCACGCTCCAGCAAGCGTTGCTGGCCCAGCTGGCGCCGGATGACCGGCGAGCCCATAATCGACGTGGCACCGGAGGTCAACGGCACCCGGCGCGTAGGGCCCCAGCCGTTACAGAAAACCGTGACCTCCGGCGCCCAGTCACGGAGGAAGGGCTCCGTCGTGTACGGCAGCACGCCGATGCCATTCGCATCCGTGGCCAGCGAGAGGCCAGTAGCGTCTGGGCCCAGAGCGCGCGCTAACTCGCTCGGGATGAGCCCGTGCTCCGCTGTCGAGTCGCCGATCAACAGGAGGTCTGGACCGCGACCCGTGGCTCGCATCTGCTCCAGCCGCTGCACGCGCAGGGCCTGCGCCGGCCGCCAGTAGCCCGGATCGATGCCCGGCGGCAGGACCACTACTCGCACAAACACCTCTGTGCCCGCGACGACGGCGGCCACCATCAGCAGCGCCAACCACCAGTCGCGCGGGCGTCCCACGCGCCACTGGACACGCTCCCAGCCGCGCTTGGCAAGGGGCTCAGAACTGGAAATAGATGAATGGGACATCACCTGCGCTGCTCCCCCAGATGATCAGGATAACCAACAGTATGCCGAACAGCAGACCGCGCCAGAAGGATGGCATCATCAAGATGTGGCGATCATCATCCTTTAGCCAGAACCACAAGTCCAGGCCAAAGAGCCAGACCACGGGCACCATCCGCTTGGGTTCGGTCCACGAGATCTGGGCCGCGGCGCTGCTGTGGACCAGGTTCACCAAATAGTCCCACGCGCCGTGGATCGTCTCCGCGCGGAAGAACACCCAGGCCAACGCCACGCAGTGGAAGGTGACCAGTACCGACACCAGGCGCCACAGCCGCTCCACCAAGCCAACTGCCCCCTCGCGCCCCGCCTCATCCCGGCGTCGCTTGCCGCCGGCGCCGAACAAGCGTCGGTGGAGCGCCAGGTAGCTACCATGCAGCACGCCCCAGACGACGAACGTCCAGTTGGCGCCGTGCCACAGCCCACCCAGCAGCATCGTGACGAACAGATTCCAGTACGTCCGCCGTGTCCCCCGCCGGTTCCCGCCCAGTGAGATGTACAGGTAGTCACGCAGCCACGTGGACAGCGAGATATGCCACCGCTCCCAGAACTCGCCCACCGATTTCGAGAAGTACGGCTGACGGAAGTTCAACATGATCTGGAACCCCATCAGCCGCGCGCACCCGCGGGCGATGTCCGTATACCCCGAGAAATCGCCGTAGATCTGCAACGAGAACAGATAAATGCCCAGCAGGAGATCGCTGCGTGCATACGCCGCTGGGTCGTCGAACAGTTGCTGCACCACCGGGGCACACAGGTCGGCCACCGCCATCTTCTTGACCAGGCCGATCAGGATCAGCCAGACTCCGTACTGGATGTCCGCGTAATCGATGGACCGCTCACGCCCAATCTGCGGCAGCATGTTCTGTGCCCGCTCGATCGGGCCGGCCTCCAGTTGCGGGAAGAAGGCAACGAAGACCGCGTAGTCGAGCGGATCGCGGCTCGGTGTGACCCGGCCTCGGTAGACGTCAATCGTGTAGGCCAGGCTCTGGAACGTGTAGAACGAGACCCCGACCGGCAGGATGACGTTCAACAGGAACGGCGACAGCTCCCAGCCCAGAACGCCCATGAGACGGGCAAAGGAGATCGAGAAAAAGTCAAAGTACTTGAAGACGCCGAGGATGCCCAGACCGACCGAGAGGCCGAAGGTCAGCCAACGCCGCTTCACGCGAACGTCGGAGGCCTCGTGGATGCGGTGCGCGACGAAGTAGTCAACGACGGTGGTGATCCACAGCAAGATCAGGAAGCGCCAGTCCCACCAGCCGTAGAAGACATAGCCCGCAAGGAGCAGCCAGTAGTTTTGCCCGCGCCGGGGTAGCGACCAGTAGACCGCCAGCGTGATAACCAGAAAGGCCCCGAAGGTCCAGGTGTTGAACAGCATCGGCGGCCGCCCCTCGCGGGATCATCGCGGTGATCCTGCGCGGTCGCAGGCTTCTCAGCCCCCTAGGCGAGCAAGCCTGTCGACCGGTCGCTCGTCGTCACGTTGGTCTTGCCCGCCGCGCGGAAGAGCCGCTCGTAGAGCCGGAGGACGTTCCGGCAGTGCTCCGGTGTAACCACCGGGTCGGCATGGCCGAGCACGGACTGCCGCAGGTTTTCGTAGAACGCCAGCCAGTTCCCCGGCAGCGCGGGAATCTCGCTGGTACCCTCGGCGTTGAACAGGTGGATCGCCCCCTCCGGCAGCGCCGCCTCCGGCGTCCCAGCGGCGACGCGGCCCGTGCGCGCGGTGATCGACTCTTGGGGGTCGATGCCCTCGATCCGCAGGCTACCGAGGCTGCCGTGCACCCGCCAGTGCGGCCGCTCGGTCCAGCTCTGCACCGAGACCGTGACCGTCACCCGCAGGCCGCCGTCGTAGCGCAGCGCTACATAGGCCTCGGTGTCGTTCTCGTTGCCCTCTTGCTTGTACTGTAGGTCGCAGAAGACGCGCTCGGGCTGGCTGCCGGCGAGTAGGACCACCTGGTCCATCAGGTGCGCACCCCAGTCGACCAACTGCCCGCCGAAATGCTCGGCCTGCGCGCGCCAGCGACGGTCCTCGCCCAACGCTCGCAGCGGCATCGAGGGCCGCGCCACGTTCACATCGATCGACCAGATTTCGCCCAGCAGGCCCTGCTTGAGCACGTCGAGCAGCGTCAACCAGTCGCTGTCCCAGCGGCGGTTGTGGAAGACGGTCAGCACCTGGCGGTTCAGCGCCGCGGCGCGGATCATCCGGTCCGCTTCGGCCACCGAGCGCGCCATGATCTTGTCGACGACCACCGACCGCCCTGCGCGCAACGCCGCGACCGCCTGCTCGCAGTGGACGTCGTGCGGCGTCGCCAGCACGACCACGTCGACATCGCGGCGGCGCAGCAGCTCATTGAAGTCAGCAACGACCGCTGCCTCGGGGTTGTCCTCGCGCGCCTTCTGCGCCCGTTCCTCGTTGCGCACCATGACCGCGGCCACCCGCAGGCCCGGGGTCGCGTCGACCAAGGGTCGATGGAAAACTTGGCCCGCCAAACCGTAGCCCACAATCCCCACGCCAAGATCTCGTGCCATCTCCCTTGCTCCCTACCGCTCTAGTGTGCGGCATTGCGCCGCCCTTTTCAACCCCTACGCCGCGCGGCGCGCAGGTGTCGGGACTCGGAGGGTGTATTTGGCGGCATCGATGGAGTACGCCATGTTCGCTGCTGGCTTGGCCCTGCTGCTCGGTGGCTGCGCGGTCGCCGCGCCCTTGACCGTTGCGGTCGAGACCGCCGCCGGCGTGCCACGCATCGTCGTCAACGGCGAGCCCGTGCGCGGCCGGGTCTTTTACGGCGGACCGACCAACGTCCCCGTCCCCCTACCGGCCGAGGGCGGCCCGATCGTCGTCGAGTTCACCGCCCTCCACGAGGAGCGCGAACAGGCCACGATGCACCTGCGTTTCGGCGAGGGTGCCGGGCGCATTGTCCTGGACAACCTCGTCGTCACCGAGCTGTCCACCGGCCGCCAGGTCTTCGCCACCGACTTCGAGGACGGCGCGGCCGGCTTCGCTCGCCACTTCGAAGAGTGGCCGCGCGGCGCGGACAACACCGTAGCCAAGTCCGCGCTCGTCGCCGGCACCGGCCAGGCGGGCACGACCGGCCTAGTCATTGACCTCTCCGCCCCGCCGGGCACCGCCTTCTGGCCCGATTGGCACCTCTACGCGCCGTGGCTCGATCTGCGCCGCGGCGAACGCTACCGCGTCAGCCTCTGGGCCCAGGCCGACCCCGCCCGTGAGCTGCGCCTGGCCTTCTACCGCCCCGGCGAGCAGTTCGTCTTCATCGGCGGACCAGGCGACCACCACTCCTCACAGATCCGTCACGCGGCCGACGCCGACGTCCCCTTCGTCTCCTTCCCCATCGGCACCCCTTGGCCGCGGCCCGGTGAGGAGGCCGACTACTCCGCGGTCGACGCGTCCTGCGAGACGATCCTCGCAGCTAACCCCAACGCCCTGCTCTGGCCCCGCCTCGGCCTCGACGCGCCGTTCTGGTGGCTCGAAGCCAACCCCGACGAGGCCATGGTCTGGAGCGGTGGCGAGCACGTGCCCCACGCCGTCGTCGCCTCGCCCGTCTACCAGGCGGCGGCCCTCGACGCGCTGGACAAGCTCGTCCGCCACCTCGAGGCCCGCTTCCCCGACAGCCTCGCCGGCTACCATCCGTGCGGCCAGAACACCGGCGAATGGTTCTACGAGGACACCTGGGGACCCGACCTGAACGGCTACGCACCGGCCGACCTGGCCGCCTACCGCGCCTGGAGCGGCGACCCGAACGCCACCGTACCCACGCCGGAGCAGCGGTTCGCCGCGCCGGGCGGCGTGCTGCGCGATCCGGCGACCGAGGCCAACATCGTCAACTTCACCCGCTTCCAGCAAGAGGCCATGGCCGACTTTGTCTGCGCCCAGGCGCGGGTCATCAAGCAGGCCACCGCGGGCCGCAAGCTGTCGATCATCTTCTACGGCTACGTCTACGAGTTTGGCGCCATCGCCACCGGCCCCGCCATCTCCGGCCATTACGCCCTGCGCCGCGCGCTCGACTGCCCCGACATCGACATCCTCTGCTCGCCCATCTCCTACCACGATCGGCAGCTGGGCGGCGGGGGGCTGTGCATGACCGCCGCCGAGTCGGTTGCCCTGGCCGGCAAGCTGTGGCTGGTCGAGGACGACACTCGCACCTACCTCGTCCGCAACACCGGCTTCCCGGGCGATGTCGAGGGCGCCGACACCCAGGCCGATACGCGCAGCCTGCTGCAGCGCAACCTGGCCCACGAGCTGACCCGCAACATGGCCACCTGGTGGATGGACTTGGGCTCGGCCGGCTGGTACGACGACCCGGTCCTGTGGGCCGACATGAAGACTATCGAGCCGCTCGACCAGCTGCTGCTCGACCAGCCGACCGCCTTCCATCCGCAGATCGCCTCGGTCGTCGATGAGGAATCGGCGCTCTGGTTCGCCAACCGTGGGTGGGTGGCCTCGCGGCCGCTGATCTACGAGGCGCGCGCCGCGTTGAGCCGGCTCGGCGCGCCGTTCGGCCAGTACCTCCAGGACGACCTCGAGGCGGGCCGGGTGCCCGGCGAGCTGGTCATCCTGCACAACCCCTTCGTCACCACCCCCGCCCGCCGCGCCGCCCTCCGCCGCGCGGCCGCCGGCCGCAGCGCCCTGTGGTGCTTCGCGCCGGGCTACCTCGAAGGCGACGGCCACAACCTGGCGGCGATGGCCGACCTGACCGGCTTCGACGTGCAGCCGCTGGCCGGCACGAGCACCGGCGTCACAACCACCGCCCAGGGCCTCGAACTGGGCGCCACCAATCGCGCCTGGGCTCAGCTCAACGAGGTGACCCCGCGCTTCACAGTCGTCGACGCCCAGCCGGGTGAGGTCCTGGCGAGCTGGGCGGACGGAGCGCCCGCGGTCGCCCGCCGGCGCGTGGGTGATGGTTGGTCGATCTTCTGGGGCGTGCCCGGCTGGGACCTGGGCCTGCTGCGCGGCCTGGCGCGCGAGGCGGGCGTACACTTGTACACGGACACCCTCTGCCACATCTACGCCAACGGCCCGGTACTGGGCCTGCACGCCACAGCCGACGGCCCGGTGATGATCACGCTGCCGCGGGCGGCCCGCGTGCGCGACGCCCTGACCGGCGACGCAGTCGCCGACGGCACCGGCTTCGAGCTGGACCTGAAGCTGGGCGACACGCGCATCTACCGGCTGGACTAAGCCTCGTCCGGGTCCGACGTGTAACTTGCTCGAGTGTAGCGACGTCCGGGTTGCCTAGGCGGTAGTCGCGGTCGTCTAAGTGACTCGATGGCCCACAGCGCAGGCGCATGCTTGCGCCGGGCAGACGTGCTACGATGATCGGAGACGTCCCAGCGACGTCGCATGAGTGCAAGGAGCATTGACCCATGATGCGAAAGACAGTTACTGCGCTAGTCCTGGTCCTCGGCTGCCTCGCGGCGGTCGCGCTGGCCCAGCAGGACCAGCCGGCGCCCGGCCAGGGCGGCCCGCGCTGGGGTGCCGACGGCCCGCGTGGCCAGATGATGCGCTTCCGCCGCCCGCCCGAGGGCGCGGTCGTCCTGATCGGCGCCGACCAGGCCAGCCTGACCGACAACTGGCTCCGCCGCGGCAGCGATGAGGCCACCGGCTGGACCATGGTTGACGGCGCCGCCGAGCCGACCGACAAGGCCGACGTCGTCAGCCGCCAGTCCTTCGGCGATGGCTGGTACCACGTCGAGTTCCGCTGCCCCGTCGATGACCAGGGCAATGCCGTAACCGCCGGCAACGCGGGCATCGGCATCATGGGCCGCTATGAGGTCCAGATGTTCAACTCGCCCGACGAAGAGCCGAACGCGACCAACAACGCCAGCTTCTTCAGCCAGACCCCCGCGCTGCGCAACGCGTCGCGCCCGGCCGGCGAGTGGCAGTCCTTCGACATCTACTTCCGCGCCCCGCGGTTTGATGATCAGGGCAACGTCACCGAGCAGGCCCGCGCCACAGTGCTGCTGAACGGCGTCTTGGTCCAGAACAACCAGGACTTCTTCGGCCCGACCGGCATCCAGTACGGCGACTTCCCCGGCGAAGTGACCAGCGCGCCGATCGTTCTCCAGGGCAACCACGACCCGGTCGCCATGCGCAACCTGTGGGTCCTGCCCTACTGACGTGACGCTCTAGCGCCCGTAAGGACTAGTCGATGAAGTACCTGTCTGCCGCCGCCGCGGCGACCCTCGCGGTCGCCGTGGCGGCCCCGCTGCACGCCGCGCCGACCCTCCCCGGTGATCTGACCGGCCCGCAGCCGCGGCTTGCCGCGACCCAGCTGCCCGACGAGGCCAACGTGGCCCAGTGCGCCTTCGATGGCGACGAGTCCACCGCCTACCAGTCGGCCGGCCCGGCCCGCGCCAACGACGCCCTGACCCTCACCCTCACCGAGCCGGCGGCCACCAGCCAGGTGCGCGTCGTCGTCGGTGATGAGACCGGCGGCCGCCTGGCTGACGGCCTCGTGCTCGAGTTGTCCACCGACGGTGAGACCTACGGCGTCAGCCTGCCGATCGAGGGCGCGGGCGTGACCTACGGTCTGAACGCGCCGCTGCCCCTGCTGGCCGTGCGCGTGCGCGCGACGGTCGATAGCGACCAGCCGCTGATCGTCCGCGAGCTGTGGCTGACCAGCCAGCCCGGCGTGCCGCGCATCGCCTACCCGTTCGAAGTCACGGTTGATGCTCAAGCGGAGGACCTGGCCGAGTGGGGCGCCATGGCGCGCGACGAGATGATGCTGTGGTACCCCTACTTCGCCGAGCTGCTGGCGGGTGAAGCGATTCAGCCGCCGCGGCACGTGAAGATGGTCCTGCGCGAGATGGACGGCGTCGCCTATGCCGGCGGTGGCGAGATCCACGGCGCGGCCAAGTGGTTCCGCGAGCATCCGGACGACGTCGGCGCGATGATCCATGAAATGATCCACGTGATCCAAAGCTACCCGCGGTACGACCCGGGCTGGCTGGTCGAGGGCCTGGACGACTGGGCCCGTTGGTGGATCTACGAGCCCGAGAACCGCCGCCCGCAGGCCCGCCCCGGCGGCAACTATACCGACAGCTACCAGCGCACCGGCGCGTTCCTCGCCTGGCTTGAGGCGTACCGTGCGCCCGGCCTGATGGCCAAGCTGAACAACGCGATGCGCCTGAACACCTACGCGCCGGAGCTCTGGGTGCGCTGGGCGGGGGCCGACCTAGACACGCTCTGGGCCCAGTACCAGGCGTCGTTCGAGAAGTAGGCCGCGGCGCCGAGCGGGAGCCCCGCGCTCCCGCTCGGCCAGGCCGCGTTGTTTGACGCCAAGCCAAGCCTCCGGCATACTCTCACCTTGGCCGGAGGCTCGAATGACCGATTCCGCTGCGCAGTCCCTGATCACCGAAGAACAGGTGCGCCAGTTGGCGTGGTTGGCGCGGCTGACCCTCACCGACGCCGACGTCGCCCACTTCACCGACGAACTGGGTAAGGTCCTCGCCCACATGGAGCGGCTGGCCGAGGTCGATGTCGAGGGCATCGAGCCGACCGCTATGGCCGTCCAGGCCGAGGGCAACGTCGTTCGCGCGGACGTGCCGCGGCCCGCCTGCGCCCAGGAGACCATCCTGGCCAACGCCGCCGACACCGAAGCTGGCTGCTTCCGCGTCCGCGCCATGCTGGAGGAGTCGGCCTGATGTCCGAGCTGACCACCCTGTCAATCGAGGCCGCCGCCGCCGGCCTGCGCGCTGGCGAGTTCACCGCCGCCGAGCTGACCGAAGCCGTCCTCGCGCGCTCCGCCGCGGTCGAGCCGACGATCGGCTCCTATCTGCTCGAAACACCCGAGCAGGCCCGCGCCATGGCCGCCGCCGCCGACGCCCGCCTGCGCGCCGAAGGCGACGCCGCGCCGCTGCTCTGCGGCATCCCCGGCGCGCTCAAGGACCTCATCTGCACCGCCGGCGTGCGCACCACCGCCGCCTCGCGCATGCTCGAGACCTACGTGCCGTTCTACGACGCCCATGTCGCCCAGCGGCTCAAGGACGCAGGTTTCGTGCTCACCGGCAAGGCCAACCTCGACGAGTTCGCCATGGGTAGCTCGACCGAGACCAGCGCCTACCACACAACCCGCAACCCCTTCTGCCCCGACTGCGTGCCCGGCGGCTCCTCCGGCGGCTCGGCCAGCTCGGTCGCCGCGGACCAGGCCTTCTTCTCGCTCGGCACCGACACCGGCGGCTCCATCCGCCAGCCGGCGAGCATGTGCGGCGTGGTCGGCCTCAAGCCAACCTACGGTCGGGTCTCGCGCCGTGGCGTGATGGCCATGGCCTCCAGCCTCGACCAGGTCGGCCCCTTCGCCCGCAGTGTGCGTGACACGGCGGCCGTGCTCGAGGCCATCGCCGGCCGCGACGAGCTCGACGCGACCTCGTCCGCGCGCCCCGTCCCCGCCTACCGCGAGGCCTGCGGGCGCGATGTGCGCGGCCTCAAGATCGGCGTCCCGCGCGAGTACTTCGCCGAGGGTGTCGAACCCGCGGTCGCCGCCGCCGTGCGCGCCGCGGTCGAGCAGCTGGTCAGCCTCGGCGCCGAAGCCGTCGAGATCAGCCTGCCCCATACCGAGTACGGCATGTCGACGTTCTACGTGCTGATGTCCTCGGAGGTCAGCGCTAACCTCGCCCGCTTCGACGGCATCCGCTACGGCGTGCCGCGCGAGGGTGGGACCATGTGGGAAGCCTACTCGAACACCCGCGGCCAGGGCTTCGGGCCGGAGGTCCAGCGGCGCATCATGCTCGGCACGTACGTGCTCTCGGCGGGCTATGCCGAGGCCTACTACGTGCGTGCGCAGAAGGTGCGCACGCTGATCCGCGACGACTTCGCCACCGCCCTGGCCGAGGTCGACGCGATCGCCGCGCCAGTCTCGCCGACGACCGCCTTCCGCCTGGGCGAACGCACCGACGATCCGGTGGTCATGTACCTCTCGGACGTGCTGACGCTGCCCTGCAGCCTGGCCGGCCTGCCCGGCCTCAGCGTGCCCTGCGGCTTCGACGGCGAGGGCAAGCCGATCGGCCTGCAGCTGATGGGCGCCCACTGGGCCGAGGAGACGCTCTTCAGCCTGGCCTACGCCCTGGAGCAGTCGACCGACTGGAGCTTGGCCGCCAACCGCAACCGCATCCGCGTGGGAGACGCTCAATGAGCCACACTACCGATTGGCGCGTGGTCGTCGGGCTCGAGGTGCACACCCAACTGCTCACCGCGAGCAAGATGTTCTGCGCCTGCCCGAACGACTACGCCGGCGCCGCGCCGAACAGCCACTGCTGCCCCGTCTGCCTCGGCGCGCCCGGCGCCATGCCCACGGTCAACGCCGAGGCCCTGCGCTTCGGCATCATGGCCGCTCTCGCCCTCGACTGTGGCGTCCCCGCGTTCAGCTGGTTCGAGCGCAAGAACTACCCCTACCCCGACCTGATGAAGGGCTTCCAGCTCACCCAGTTCACCTACCCGATCGGCTCCGCCGGGGTCATCGAGATCGAGACTTCCGCCGGCCGCAAACCCTTCCGTATCAACCGCGTCCACCTCGAGGAGGACACGGCCAAGAGCACCCACCTCATCGGCCCCGGCGGCGACGCCTACAGCCTGGTCGACTGCAACCGCTCCGGCGTGCCGCTAATGGAGATCGTCAGCGAACCTGACGGCCGCTCGGCCGAGGAGGCGGTCGCCTACCTGCGCAAGCTGCGCGACATCCTGGTCTTTCTGGGCATCGCCTCCGGCCGCCTGGAAGACGGCGCCATGCGGCTCGAAGCCAACGTCAGCGTCCGCACGCCGGAGGCGATGCCCAGAAAGA
>DHNJ01000254.1:0-658 GCA_002409445.1 Armatimonadetes bacterium UBA5419
CACCGGCAGCAGCGCCGGCGGCCGCCGCCGAGGCGCCCGCCGCGCCGGACACCGCGGCCGAGTCCGACCGCGTGCCGGTCTTCGCCTCGCCCTCCGTGCGCCGGTTCGCGCGTGAAGTCGGCGTCGACATCCGCCGCGTCGAGGGCACGGGCCCGGGCGGGCGCATCTCCGTTGATGACGTCAAGGCCGCTGCGCGCAACCTCGGCCGCCTGGCGCCCACCACGGATAAGCCCGTTGGCCCGGACCTGCCAGAGTTCAGCCGCTGGGGCGCGATCCGCGTCGAGCCGCTCAACCGGGTGCGACAGGCCGCGGCCAAGTTCCTCCACGAGAGCTGGACGACCATCCCCCACGTCACCGTCTTTGACCAGGCGGACGTGACCGACCTTGAGGCCTGGCGCCTGAGCCTGCGCCGCGCCGCTGAGCGCGCCGGGGTCAAGATCACCGTCACGTCGATCCTGATCAAGCTCGTCGCCAAAGCTCTCGCCGCCCACCCGATGCTGAACGCCAGCCTGGACCTGCCGGGCGGCCAGATGGTGCTCAAGGACCACTACCACATCGGCGTCGCCGTCGACACCGACCGCGGCCTCGTCGTGCCGACCCTGCGCGACGTCGACCAGAAGAGCCTGTTCGACGTAGCCCGCGAGATGACCGAGTTGGC
>DHNJ01000254.1:806-1018 GCA_002409445.1 Armatimonadetes bacterium UBA5419
CCGCGAGATGACCGAGTTGGCCGAGGCCGGCCGCCGCGGCAAGCTGGCGCCCAACGACATGGCGGGCGCTTCGTTTACCGTGACCAACCTCGGTGGCATCGGCATCGGCTACTTCACGCCAATCATCCCACACCCGCAGGTCGGCATCCTGGGCGTCGGCCGCGCGGTCAAGCAGCCGGTCTGGAACGAGGAGAAGGACGAGTTCGCGCCGC
>DHNJ01000254.1:1213-15940 GCA_002409445.1 Armatimonadetes bacterium UBA5419
CGACCACCGGCTGGTCGACGGCGCGGACGGTGCGCGGTTCCTCCGCTGGATGATCGATGCCATGGAGCAGCCGCTGCTCCTCCTCAACGCCTAAGCGCTGTCTGAAAGGTACCTAGATGTCCGACAAACCTCGCCTCCTCGTCCTTGGTGCTGGCCCCGGTGGCTACCCCGCGGCGTTCCTCGGCGCCGACAACGGCTACGACGTCACCCTGGTCGATCTCGACGAGCAGCCCGGCGGCGTCTGCCTGCACCGCGGCTGCATCCCGTCCAAGGCGCTGCTGCACATCGCCAAGTCGCTGACGGAAGTCAAGGACGCGGCGCGCTTCGGCGTGACCTTCGGCGAGCCCAAGGTCGATCTCGAGCGACTGCGCGCCTGGAAGGACAGCGTGGTCAACAAGATGACCGGTGGCCTGAGCGTACTGGCCAAGGTCCGCCAGGTCACCCAGATCCAGGGCCGCGGCAAGTTCATCGACGACCACCACTTGCTCGTCGAGTTGAACGACGGCGGCGCCAAGACCGTCGAGTTCGACTACGCAGTCATCGCCACGGGCTCCGTGCCGGTCACGTTGGGCAGCCTGTTCCCCAAGAGTGAGAACGTCATCGACTCGACCGGCGCGCTAGAGGTGCCGGACATCCCCAAGACGCTCCTGGTCGTCGGTGGCGGCTACATCGGCCTGGAGCTGGGCAGCGTCTACAGCGCGCTCGGCTCGAAGGTCACCGTCGTTGAGGCCACGTCCGAACTGCTGCGCGGCGTCGACCGCGACCTGGTCGACATCCTCGAGAAGAGCTTGCGCGAGCGGTTCCACGAGATCCTGCTCAGCACCAAGGTCACCGAGGCGCGCGAGGTGGAGGGTGGCGTCGAGGTCAAGCTGGTCGGCCTAGACCTCAAGGACCCGGTCCGCACCTTCGATAAGGTCCTCGTCGCGATCGGCCGCAAGCCGACAAGCGCGAACCTCGGCGTCGAGGAGCTAGGCATCCAGATCGATGACCACGGCTTCATCAAGGTCGATGGTCAGCGCCGCACGGCCGTACCGCATATCTTTGCCATTGGCGACGTTGCCGGGCAGCCCATGCTCGCGCACAAGGCCACCTACGAGGCACGCATCGCGGTCGAGGCCATCCAGGGCAAGCCCACGGCCTACGACCCACAGGCCATCCCCGCGGTCGTCTTCACCGACCCAGAGGTGGCCTGGGCCGGCCTGACCGAAGGTGAGGCCCGCACCCTGAACCTACCGCACAAGGTCACGCGCTTCCCCTGGGCCGCCTCGGGCCGCGCCACGACGCTCGCGCGCAACGACGGCTTGACGAAAATGATCCTCGATCCGCAAACCGAGCGTATCCTGGGGATGGCGATTGTCGGTGTCGGCGCTGGTGAGATGATCGCCGAGGGTGTCCTGGCCATCGAGATGGGCGCGCAGGCGTCGGACATCATGATGTCCATCCACGCCCACCCGACCCTCTCGGAGACCGTTATGGAGGCGGCCGAATTGCACTTCGGCCACACCCCGCACCTGGTCCAGCGCGGTCGCTAGGCGTTAACCACAGCGTTACAGGCGGCGCCGCGCCGAGGGTTGCGCCCGGAACGCTAGGATGCGTCTGTCGTCAATAGAAGCAGGAAATGAGCGCGAGGGCTGGTTGGCCTGAGGCGCGGTAATCTGACAAAACTACGGAGTGGAGTAGAGAATGATGAAGGCAACACGTTGCACAGCACGCCTGAGCGTGGCGGGGCTGAGCTTGGCTCTCGCCGCGCTTTTGGCCGGCCTGGTCGCGCCCGCCGCGGCTCAGGATGAGATCCCGCTGCCGCTGAAGCTGCCGCGCGCGGCGTTCGCCGGCACGCCCAAGGAAATCCCCGAAGGCGTCGAGGATGTCGAGCCGATGGACCCCGAGCGCAAGAACCCGATGGTCCCCGCCGGCATCAAGCAGCTCGCGCTGAACAAGCCCGTCACCAGCGCCAATCCGCCCTACAACGGCGAGTTGAAGATCATTACCGACGGTGAGAAGGAAGCCTACGAGGACACGCTGGTCGAGCTGCGGCCGCGCACTCAGTGGGTGCAGATCGACCTGGGCGCCGAGCACAAGCTCTACCAGATCGCCATCTGGCACTTCCACCTCGAGCCCATCATCGTCCACGACGTGATCGTCCAGATCAGCAATGACCCCGAGTTCAAGACCGGCGTCACCACGCTGTTCAACAACGACCGCGACAACTCCTCGGGCCTCGGCGTCGGCACCGACCGCGAGTACTGGGAGTCGAACATGGGCAAGCTGGTCGCCGCCAAGGCCACCAAGGCGCGCTACGTCCGCACCTACGCCCGCGGCAGCACCTACACCGACCCCCTCAACCGCTACACCGAGATCGAGGTCTGGGGCCTGTAGGTAGCACCCCCGGCTAGCTATACTAGCCACCGACTTAGAGAAGCCCGGTCCGCGCCAGCGGACCGGGCTTCTTCTTGTCACCGCCCTCCGCGAGGTTGCGATCAGGCTCACGATTGAGGTTTGGGGCCACTAGGTAGTACACTCGGCTAGGCTTGCCGGGTTAGCGGTGTCTTGGACCGTCGCAGATGGTGGGCCGTGTTGTTGTTGCCGTCTGGCCTGCCGGAGATCCAGTGCCGTGTCGACGTCCCGCGCCCCGCTGTTCACCCCCACCCGCCTCTGGGCCACACTCGGCCTGCTCGTGCTCTGTGGGATTGCCCTGGCCATCCGGCTGCCCGAGCTCGGCACGCGGTTGATCCACGCCGACGAGTCGGTACATGCCATGCGCTACGGCGAAGTGCTCGACGGCACCTACCGCTACGACCCCGACGAATACCACGGCCCGACGCTGTACTACGCGGCCTGGCCGATGCTCGTAGCGCAGGGGAAGACCGACTTCAACGAGATCGACATCGTCGACTACCGGCTGCTAACCGTCATTTTTGGGGTCATCCTAGTCTGCTGCGCGCCCCTGGCCATGCCCGGCGGCTCCGCGCTGGCGGTGCTCGTCGCCGCGGCGCTGCTGGCCTTCTCGCCCATCCTCGGCTACTACAGCCGCTACTTCATCCAGGAGATCCTGCTCGCGGTCTTCACCCTGGCCTTCCTCGGCGCAGCCTACCGCGCCGCGCGCGACCAGGCGCTCAAGTGGTTGCTCTGGGCCGGCGTCTTCGCGGGTCTGATGATCGCGACGAAGGAGACCGCCAGCATTGCCTTCCTAGCGGCCATCGCGGCCTTCCTCGTCGCCCGCCCCGGCCGCGCGGCACCGGTGGACAAGCCCCAGTGGACGGCGGGCCAGCTGCTCGGTGCCACCGGCCTTGGCGCGGTGGTCGCCTACGTGCTGCTGTCCAGCTTCTTCAGCCAGCCCAGCGCCCCGTTTGGCTTCCTCAACAGCCTCGCCATCTGGCACAACCGCGCCACCGGCGGCGACCTGCACATCCAGCCCTGGTCCTACTACCTGCAGCTGGTCGCCTACAAGAGCCTACCCCGCGGCGGCACCTACACCGAAGGCCTCATCCTCGGCCTGGCCCTGCTCGCGGCGCTCATCGGCTGGCGCCAGCGCTGGGTGCGGTTCATGGCGGTCTACTCGATCGCCCTGATCGCCATCTACTCCGCCATCCCCTACAAGACGCCCTGGTGCGCCGTGCAGATCATTGCGCCGCTGGCCCTGCTCGCCGGCTGGGGTGCCGACCGGCTGCTCGGGCTGGTGCCGCGCTGGTGGTGGTGGCTGCCGCTCGGCGCCGCGCTGGCCTTTGGCCTGTTCAACCTGTACAGCCAGAGCCAGTTGATCAACCACCGGCTGCTGCTTAGCCAGGCCAACCCCTACTCGCACACGCTGACGACGCCGGACGCTGAGGAGTTAGCCGAGCGCATCGAGAACGTCGCGCGGACCATGCCCACGGGCCTGCAGACCATGGTGATCGTCGCCAACACCGACGGGTACTACTGGCCGCTACCCTGGCACCTGCGGCGGCTGCCCAACGCCGGGTGGTTTGACCATCTGCCGACCGCGGAGGAACTGGGCGGCGACATCTCGCTGGCGCCGATCGTCGTCTTTTCACCCGCCTATCGAGAAGAACTCGAGCCGCGGCTCGCGGCCACGCACGAGATCGCCGGCTCGTTTTCGCTCCGGTCCCGTGTCTTCCTGATGCTCTGGGTCAACAAGAAGGACTGGTCGCACTACCTGGAGCAGCGCGACCAGTTCGAGCAGGACGACGACTGGTAAGCGCGCTTACCAGACCCGCGAGCCGACCGCCCGCAGCATCTGGCCGCCCGGCGGGATGAGCCGCCAGCGGATCTCGCCCAGCGCGTTGGCCGGCGCCGTCACCGTCGCCACCGAGCCGCGCGGCGAGTCCTCGCTGGGATTGGTCCCATTGGTCGACCAGGCCACCTGCCAGCCGGCCGGCGCGCGCAGCGTCAACGTCCGGCCCGCTAGGCTGACCTCGGGCGCCGCGACGGCCACGGGATCCGAGGTGATCACCAGGTCGTCGATGGTCGCCGCGAACTCGCCCGGCCCGCCGGTGCTGTCCCAAGCGAACATGATCTGCTGAATGACCTTGCCGAAGTGGACGCCGCCCAGCGGCACCGTCACCTGCAGCCACTCGCCCACTGCCGCCGCGCGAGCCGGATGACGCGCCGGCGCGCCGCCCGTCGTCACCGCCGCCGAGTCACGCAGCGTGGTGCCGTCGGTGAAGTAGAGGTCGACGAAGGCGTCCAGGCCGCGGGCGTTCTCTGGCTTGAACCAGTACTTCAGCTCGGTGTCGGCGCGCACGCCCAGCTGCGTCTGCGCCAGCAGTGCGTAGACATAGGGGTGCGCGCTCGCGCCGCGGCCGGTCAGGCGGACGCCAGTCCCCCCTTCGCGGCCGGTACCCGGCTCCGCGCGGGCGGTGAAGACCGGCACCTCGCGGATGCCGCCGCCGGTCGTGGCCACGGTGTCGCTGAGCGCCGCGGCTTCGCCCGCCTCCCAGCCGGTCTGCAGGTGGAAGGCGTCAGGATCGAGGCTAGCCGCCGCGGAGCCGCCCAAGCCGCGCGGGCTGTCCGCGCTGTTGGCCACGACGCGCGCCGCATCACCCAGCCCGTTGGCGACTTCCAGCGCACCGGGCGACAGGGTCGCCACGACGCGCGCCCGCTCCGTCGGCGGCTCCAAGGCCACGGCCGGCTGCCAGCTGCCGGAGAAGAAGCCGCCGATGAGGTCCAACTGCCCGCCCGCGGCGCGGACCGGCCCCGTCAGCGTGTTGAACTGCGACAGCAGCACCCGCCCCGACCCCTCGAACTGCGCCGTCTTGGTTCCGGCCCAGACCTGCGAATTGTGGAAGGCGACCTGCCCGTCAAACGCCGGTGTGGTGACAAACGCTGCCACCTCCTGCGCGCTCAGCGGCACGAGCTGCGTCAGGTGCGCCTCGACATTACCGCCATCGAGCACGGCCGGCCGGCTAACGGTGTCGCTGCCGTGCATGAAGACCCGTGCGTTGGCCGTACCGCCGTCGCGGACGAAGGCCAGGCCGTCGTGCGCCGCGTAGACGAAGTTGCCGCGCATGTGTTCGCGCTCGCAGTCGCCGACGGCCATGGCGACCATGTTCGCCCGCTGCCAGAGGATCAGGTCGCCGCCGGTGTCGCGCCCGTAGTCCGGCCGCGGGAAGTCGCCGGGAATGCGCATCGTGTAGTGCGGGTTGAACTGCACGTCCTCGACCCACCCGTCGCCGTCGGACTTGCTAACCTGCAGGCCGCGGCTCACCGGCGCGCCAGCCAGGTAGTTGATGACGTGGCCGGTGCTCGGGTGCGTCGCGAAGTCGACGCCCTGCCAGGGGTTGCCCAGCGCCACGTCGCGGACCCAGCAGCCCGGCCCGAGCGACTGCACCGACCAGGGGAACTCGACCGGCTGCAGCACGTTCTGCTCAGGGTACCAGACCGTCAGCCCGCGCGCCCCGCTGCCGGCCTCCAGGCTGATCAGCGGCGTGCCCTGTGCGTCGCCGGCGCCACCGAAAGCCAGCAGCGTGCTGCCGTCGGAGACGGTGTGGTGCGGGACATCGAAGATACCGCGCAGCTCGACGCCGGTCGGTACACGCAGGCCGCCGCGGATCTGCCAGCGGCCGGCCGGCACGTAGACCGTGCCACCGCCCCGCTCCTCGGCCGCGTCGAGCGCCGCCTGGAAGGCCGCGGTGTTGTCGTCAGCCGCCTCGGCCGCGCCGTAGGCCGTCACGACGAACAGCAGGTCGTTGGCCGGCCGGTACACCGGCGCCGGCGCGTGCGGGGTCACGTCGGGCCGCGTCAGGGCCAGGTCGCGATGCACGATGGCGACGTCGCCCTGGCTCTCGTTGCGGATCTGCGGCGCGCCGGCCCAGCGGCAGCCGAGCACGCGCGCGCGGCCGACCTCGGGGCCAAGATGGACCGGGCCGAGGTCGCAGTCGAGCGCGCTGAACGTGCCATCGCCGGTCACGCTGACCGGACCCAGATCGCAATGCTGGAAGGTCAACACGCCGCGGCTCGGATGGTCCACGCTGCTGATCTGGCACGAGTTGAACTGGGCGATCGTGGTGAACGCACCGGTCGTCGCCAGGCCCGTGGTACCGGTCAGCTCGCAGGCCGTCGCCGCCAGGCCGACCCCATTGAGCGCCTCGACCCGCAGCGCCGTGCCGCAGTCGAGCAGCTCGCAGCCGAACATGACCGCATTGGTCGTGCCTTGGGCGCCGGCGCGGATGACCATGCCCGTGCCGTAGCCGCGCACGCGCACCTGGTAGATGTACTCCCAGTCGCTGCGGCCCATGTCGACGCCGGTCGCCGCACCCAGCGTCGGCGCCAGCGCCGCGGCGGTCGGCGCGCCCGGCAGGCCGCTCCCCGCCCACCAACTCGGGCTGAAGTCGACGTTGTCGAGCCGCCCGATGTCGGTCACGGTGTCGATGAACACTCCGAGGTTCAGCGGCGTGCCGTAGATGTTGCGCAGGGTGTGCAGCTCGTTGAACTGCGGCCCGAACGACGCGCCGCGCCACGGGTTGACCAGGGTCATGTTGGCCAGCGTGAAGTTGTTGCCGGCGTTGGTGGTCGAGATCGCTACCGCCCACGGGTACGGCACTGGCTCGGTGCCGCTCTGCTCGGGGTGCCAGAGCGTCAGCTCGCGCAGGCCGGTGCCCTTCTCGATAGTGATCGCCGGCGCGGCATCGGCGTCGCCGCGCCCGTGGACCAGCAGCAGCCGCGTCGTCTGCGCGGCCGGCGCGGTGCCCGGCGGCGCCCAGTCGCCGCGCAGCGTCACGCCCTCGCGCAGGACCAGCGGCGACGCCAGCCGGTAGGCGCCGACCGGCAGGAAGACGACCGCGCCGCCGCCGTCCGCGGCCTCGTCAATAGCCGCCTGGATCAGCGGCGCGGCGTCGGCGTTCGGGTCGATCGGCGGCTGGACCACCAGCGAGGCGATGACCACGTCGGCGGTCGGCCAGACGGTGTCGACCACGCGCGGCACGAGCGCGGCAGAGGCGGAGGAGGCGGCCATGGCGAGGACTCCTAGCAGGGCGGAAACGGCGAGGCGCGGCATCGGATGCTCCGTGCCGCGCCTCATTCACGCTGCGCGCGCCAGATCCTCCCGCCGACCGCCTAGACGGGCAGCGACAGGCTCTTGCTCAGCGCCTCGATCTCGTCGCGGCCGACCTCGCGGCCGAGCTCCTGTGAGCGATAGATGCCCTCGGAGATGAAGGCCACGTTGAGGGCCAACTCCGCGGTCGGCAGCAGCTCGCAGCGGCCCTGCAGCGCGGCGATCCAGTGGCCCTGGCTGCTGCCAAACAGGCGGTAGTCGTCCTCGCACTGGCCCCAGCGGTAGTTGGCCGCGTTGGTGTCGACGCTGGCCGAGGTCTCGACATCGCCCTGGGTCGTGTAGTAGGTCAGCGGCGCGAGCTTCAGGCCGCCTTGGCTGCCGAGCACCTTGGACGACTCGGAGCCGTCGTAGTGGATGGCCCAGGCTTCCTCGATGTCCAGCGTGATGCCGCCCGCGAGCCGCACGAAGCCGAGGCCCAGCTCCTCGACGTCGAAGCCCGCCGACGCCTTGCGGTCCTCGTACATCGCGATTTCCTGGTAGGTCGCGCCGCTAACCGTCTGCACCTCGGGATTGCCCAGGAGGTCCATCACCTGCGCCAGGTGGTAGATGCCCATGTCGTACAGGGCGCCGCCGGCGGCTTCCTCGCGCGAGACGAAGGGTGGCGTGCCGTAGCCGTCGACCCAGACCCGCCCACGGCGCCGGTGGCCGAGGCTGCGCGCGTAGTAGAGCTTGCCCAGCAGGCCCGCCTCGATCATTCGCTTGGCCGCGCGGTGCTCGGGCGAGTAGAGCGTGCCCAACTGGATGTGCAGCTTGCGGCCGGTCTGCCGCGCCGCATCGTACATCGCCCGCGCGTCATACCACGAGCCGGCCATCGGCTTCTCGCAGTAGACGTCCTTGCCCGCCTCGAACGCGGCGATGGTCACCGGCGCGTGCTTGTTGTTGTGCAGACAGACGTCGATCGCGTCAATGTCGTCGCAGGCCAGTAGGTCGCGGAAGGCGGTGAAGGTCCGCTCCACGCCGAACTCCCCCGAGCGCCGCGCGAGCGCCGTCTCGTCGATGTCGCACAGCGCGACCACCTCGGCCTCGGGGATGTCCGCATACGCCCGCAGGTGCGAGCCGCCGATCATGCCCACGCCGATCACGCCGATCCGGATCTTGTCTGCCATCACATCTCTCCTCGTTGGTTTAGTTGCCGCCCGACAGCGCCACCCGCAGCGCGTCCTGCTGGGCCGCCGGCGCGACAATGTAGACCGGCTGGCGGCCCAGGCTCGTCGGTGCGGGGCGGACGTTGCCCCAGCGGTCGTAGCAGGTCACGCCGTCCGGCAGCGGCTGGGTCAGGGGCACGTCGATTGCCCCGTCGCTGATCGCCACGACCACCACGCTGCCCGCCGGCCCGTACCAGCGGCGCTCGGGCTGCACGAACCAGTGCGCGCTGGAGCCCGCCGCCGGCGTCAGCCGCGTCTCGTGCTGGGCGCCTTCGAGGAAGCTGATCAGCGCCGACGTGCTGATCGTCAGCGGCTTGGCCAGGAAGCCCGGTTCGACAAGCATCCAGCTGTTCGGCTGGCCGTAGCGGTGGTCGTTGTGCAGCGAGTAGAGGTAGAACCGGGTCACACCGGCGGCCAGGTTGCCGAGGTAGTAGCGCGGCACCTGGTCGGCCCAGTAGTCCCAGTCGCCGTCCGTGGCGGGCTGGGCGAAGCTGAAGAAGGAGCCCTTGTTGCTCGTGCCCGGGCCACCCTCGGTGTTCTCCAGCGGCTTCGGCTCGCCGTACTGGCGCTGGGTCTCGGCCAGCTCCGCGGCCTTGCGCGCGAAGACGTCGTCCGGCCCGCCGCAGAGGCTGCTCTCGTAGCGGTGGAACGAGAGCAGGTCGTAGCTCTCATACGCCCCGGCCGCCAGCACCGCCTGGTCCCACGCGCCGTCGTAGGTGTCGATGCCGAGGATCGTCGCGTCCGGGTTCGCCTCCTTGGCTTCGCTGTAGGCGCGGCGCAGCAAGGCCGCGTACTGCTCCGGCGTGCCGCCGCGGAAGAAGCCCTGCTCCAGACTGTTGCCCCAGGGCTCGTTCCAGACCTCCCAGCGATCGATCCAGCGGCTGTACCGCGCCACCGTCCGCCGCACGTACTCGCCCCACTGGTCGAGGTCGGTCGGCGGGTAGTAGATGCTGAAGTAGCCGGTCTCGCCCGCATGGCCCGAGGCCCACGGCGGCGACGAGCAGAGCATGCCGCAGATCTTCAGGCCACGGCGGCGGGCCATCCGAATCTCGTTGTCGTACCAGGTCCACTCGCCCGGCTTAGGCTCGACCAGCGCCCACTTGGTCAGAATGCTCGCGTCGTGCAGTCGGCACCACTTGAAGCCCAGTCGGGCCACCGCGGTAATGTCGGGTTCGCGCAGCGTGACGTGGGTGCCGAACGGCGAGCCCGGCCGCTCGCCGGCGACCTGTGGCGGGACGTGCGCCAACAGCGTCTCCCCCGCCTCGCCCGCCGGCTGCCCGTCCGCGCCGACGACCTGGCCGACCAGGCGCACCAGGCCGTAGTCGCGGGTCAGCGCCTCATTCGGGGTGACGCGCACACGGTCGACGCCGCGGCCGCTCAGCTTGGCACTCGGCAGCGTCGCCGTCCGGCCGTCAACGTGCGTCAGGGTCAGCGCCAACTCGCTGCCCGGCGCCGCGCCGACGACGGTGACATCCGCTGACGGCCGCCCGCGGTGCTCGAAGACGCCCCACGGCTGCGTTGGCACCACGGTCACCGACGGCTCGGGGGTGAAGACCTCCGAGTCGCCTTCGACCAGGCTCAGCCCGTCGATCCACACCGTCTGGTTCTTGCCGCTGACGATCAGCTGCAGCCAGTACCGCTCATCGGCCGACGGCGGCAGCGTGCCGCGCGCGACCATGCGGGTCCACTCGGTGCCCGGCTCGACCTGGTCACCGAAGCCCTGCCAGGAGTCGCTCGGCTGCACCGCCAGGCCGACGGTCGCACCGGGCTTGTCGGAGCGCACCGACAGCGACAGCGTGTGCGGATGGCCATAGCGGATGCGCACCGGCCGCGTCTCCAGCGAGAGCCGGCCATTCGGCCCGAGCACGATCTTGCCCGCGCCCGGTCCGAACGGCCCCTCGCCCGTCTCGGCGGTCCAGGTCGCGTCCTGCGAGCGCTCGGTCCAGGCCGACGGCAGACCCACGCCCATCCGCGCCAGCGGGGCCAGGTTGCCCGCCTGCCGCGGCGCGTCGCTCTGCGTCGGCGCCACGCGCACCGCCACTCCGTCCAGGTCGAGCTCGCCCGGGCCATCGAGGATGACCATGAACACCGCGACCTGGTCGGCGGCGCTCGTCGCGCGGAAGCGCACGCGGTTCCACTCGGGACTGACGGCGACGGTCGTCTCGCCCAGCATCGTGTACGGCGCGCCGGGCAGCCGCAGCAGCAGACTGACGGTCGAACCGGTCCGGCTGCGGACGTAGGCCGTGGCCTCGTAGGTGGCGCCGGCGGCGAGCGGGACCTGCGGGCCCATCATCTGGACCTTGCCCTCGCGCACCTCGATCGCGGTGATGCGCTGGTACGCCAAGCCCTCGGCCGGGTCGTCGCGGCGCACCTCATAGGTCGCGTCGACCGAGGTCCAGCCGCGTGAGTTCTCGCTCCAGGCCTGGCCGACGGTGCCACTAACCTGCGCCGCCTCGTCCGGCTCGCTGGCAAAGGTCGTGACCTCGCCCTCGAACCCGCCGTTGGTGACCAGGTTCGGCCCCTCCTGTGCCGCCACCGCCCCCGCCAAGAGAACCGCCATCAACACTATCCGCAAGCCGTACACCGCTGTCTCCAACTGGCCGAGTTGGCCATCGTGCCACCGAATCCTACAGACCCTACGGCTGCCCTTCCCAGGACACAGCACCGGGCGCCGCGCGGACCGTCAGCCCACCCCAGCGCGCGGCCAGCGCGTCGGGGCCGTCGTCGATCCAGGTCAACTGCTCGACACCGGCCGCCGTCTGCTCGGCCGTGCCGCTCGGCAGGACCGCCACGGCGACCTGCGAGATGACCTGGCCGGCCGTGTAGTCAGCGCTGTCGGGCCGATAGTTGGCGACCAGCGCCTCCTCCAGCCGCGAGCCGCGCCAGGTGTTGTTGTCCCAGTAGCCCATCGAGCCGCCGACGACAACTGCTCCGTACCGCTGGTCGACGTTGGCCCAGGTACCGAGGCCCGCCAGCCAGGTATCGGGCGCCTGCTGGGCGCCGGTGATCTGCTGCTCGCCCGCCGCGGTCACCAAGCGCCGTTCGTTCGGCGGCGAGACGGGCAGCGGCTCGTTGAAGATAGGCAGCCAGCCGGTCGCCACGCTGTCCAGGGTCAGGTCGCGCGTGGCCACCAAGCGTTCGAGGTACAGCACCGGCGCGCCGGGCACCGAGACCAGCGCCACCTCCTGGCGCACCGCGCCGCCGCAGCGCTCGATCGTCACCGAGACGCCGACCTCGCGGTCGTTCCGCGTCGCGACGAACGAGTTGGTCACGACGGGCCGCCCGTCGGTCTCGCCCGCGACGCTGATCCGCCCCACTAGGCCGCGCTCGCTCGGGGCAGTGAACCAGGTGTCGTCGTCGGCCAGCGGCCAGACCAGGCCCATCGCGCCGTTGCGCCAGGAGAAACTGACCGTGCGGTCACTGAGCCGCTGCAAGAAGTAGCCCGCCGGCTCCGAGACGAGCACGCCGCGCCGCGCCGCGCGCCACTCGTTCAGGTCCGTCGGCGCCGGCCCGTCGCCGCGCAGCCGCTGGAGCAAGTACTGGTGGGCGTAGCGCACCGCCAGTTCCTCCTCGGCGTTCGGGTAGTTGAACTCCTGCGGCGCCCACATCCGCCCGTTGTCGAACCGCGCGTGCAGCCGCGCCGTCGCCGCCAGCGCACCCCGCGTCACCCGCGCGGCGTCCGGGTCACCGTAGAGCACCGCGTACGTCCCCGCCACCCCGAGCGGCGTGTCATGCCGGTGCGGCCACCAGTCCTGACCGTTCAGGTAGTACGCCGAACCGTTCGACGAGTACATCCACTGCGCCAGGCGCCAGCACTGGGAGACGTTATACCGCGTGGCATCGGGCAGCGGCTGACCCGTGGCGTCGTACAGCAGCGCGTTGTCGAGCAGGAGGTAGATGCAACCGAGATAGTCCGGATGGACCCGGTCGTGGTTCTCCAGGCTGTAGTCGTCGTGCAGCGTCACCGCGCTGAGCCGATCGCGCGCCGGCCGGCCGTCGACGATGGCGTCGCTCTCCAGGTCGGCGGTGCGCACGAAGCTGTTCATCTGGTAGACGATCGCCCGCTCGCGCCACTCGGCCGCCCGCGGGTGGTTGGGGAACACGCAGCCGGCGAGGACCATGATCTGCGAGTTCCAGGCGTTCTCCTCGGCCTTGGTGTCGCTAACGTAGCCGCTGTCGGGCGGCCGCGTGAGGAAGCGGTCAGCCTCGTGGGTGACCATCTTGGCCGTGGCCACCTGCACTTCGGGCGGCAGGTGCGGCCACAGCAGCCACGCCGCGTGGCCCACCGAGCGCGCCCAGAGCGCCGACTGCCAGTGGTCGCCCCAGCTCCGCCCATCGCCGGTCGCCCAGCCGTTGGCCACATGGGTCATCGTCAGGTAGCGCACCAGGGCCACGGCCTCCGCCCGCAGGTCGTCCGCGGAGATGCCGGTGACCGCCGCGTCATAGGCCGACTCGTCGAACAGCAGCGTGGCGAAGCACAGCGCCGTGGTCGCGTTCTGGCGCACGGCGTGCTCCTGGCTGTGGTCAATCTTGTGGAAGCGCCAACCGGGCCGACCCGGCACATCCTTCATCTGCGGCGTGAAGTACCGCACATAGCGCAGCAGGCGCTGGTAGTACTCGCGGGCCAGCGGCGTCGCCGGCAGCTGCGGCACGTGCGCCACCGGCCGCCACTCGGTCTGCAGCAGCGGTGCCGCGGCCAGCAGCGCCCCGACCCGCCGCTCCTCCGCCGCGGCGATCTCCGCCTCTTCGGCCGCCTGATCGGCCGGGCTGAGCGGCTGCAGGTCGACGGTCAAGTCGTCGTACCAGCCGGTGCTCGCGTCCCACGGGCTACCCAGCATGATGCGGTTGGCGGTCCGCAGCACGGGGTTCTCGCGCACCAGCTGCCCGTCGATGCTCAGCCGCGCGCCGCCGGCGTCGACCTCGAAGTTGATCCGCCGCCAGCCCTCGCTCCGGCGCACCGTGGTGTTGCTGTAGGTCGGCCCGATCCGCGACTGGTAGAACTCACCGCCGGCGCAGACGAACATCAGCGACTCCTCGCTCGGGTCCAGCGCCAGTGCCACCGTCTGCCGCTTGGTCGGCACCATGTCGTCGTAGAACCAGATCTCGACCGTACCCCGACGCGGCTCGCCCATCTGCCACCACGAGCAGGCGAGGTTCGCCGGCGGGCCCGAGTAGAAGCTGCTCGTGCCGTTGTGCGCCTGGGCCGTCGAGACGACCATCGCCTGCTTCTCCGGCGGCGGTACGAACTGCGAAGGGGCGGTCTCGAAGTCGACGACGATCGGCTGGGCGACGGCCAACGTGGCCGCGCATAGGGTCATGAGCAGGGCGCGCATGGCACTCTCCGCGGGCCACCGATTCGCGCCCGGCGCGCCGGTACCTGCCGCCGGCCCAGCGCCGTACAATGGGGGCGCAGGCGAGACGAGCATGCGCCAAGTCGCGATCGAAGGCCCGCGGCGGGCCACCATCATCGACGCTCCCACCCCGGTCGCGATCGACGACTGGGTCGTGGTCCGGGTCGCCACCGTGCCCATGTGTACCGAGGTGCGCCAGTGGCAGGCCGGAACGCCGACAACCGTCCTCGGGCATGAGGCCATCGGCGTCGTCGCCGAGGTCGCGCGGCCCGGCCGCGTGACCGTCGGCCAGCGCGTCGTCGTCCAACCGACCTGGCCCTGCGGTGGCTGCCCGCTCTGCGCCAGCGGCGACTACATTCATTGCCAGGACGGCCCCGACTTCGCCGCCTACACCGGTTCGAGCGCCGGTTCGGCCGGCTACGCCGAGTTCGTGCTCAAGCCCGACTGGCTCTGCAGCCCCGTGCCCGACGACCTGTCCGAAACGCGGGCGGCGTTGCTGCTATGTGGTCTCGGCCCGTCCTTCGGCGCCTTCCAGGCGATCGGCCTAGCCGCCGCCGACACGCTGGTCGTCGCCGGGCTCGGGCCGGTCGGGCTCGGCGCCGTGGTCAACGCACGGCATCGCGGCGCGCGCGTGCTGGCCGTCGAGGGCCAGCCGTGGCGCGCGGCGTTGGGCGCGGAGCTG
>DHNJ01000185.1:0-269 GCA_002409445.1 Armatimonadetes bacterium UBA5419
GTCGCGCGCCTGGATGCCCCAGCTGTCGTTCGGGCCGCCGTCACCCCACGGGTTGTAGCTGTCCCACATGACGATGTAGCGCGCCACGCCGGCCGAGCCGGTGGCCAGGTCGGATTCCGTGCGGCCGTTGACCAGGTAGTAGTTGTAGCAGTACGAGGTCACGCGGCCGGTCTGGGGGTTACTCAGGCTGCCGCCGTTGGGCTTCGAGGGGCACTTGTAGATCTCCCAGCTCGAGGCGTACGGCTCCAGCGTGTTGCTGATCCAGCCCT
>DHNJ01000185.1:584-1457 GCA_002409445.1 Armatimonadetes bacterium UBA5419
GGGAAGAGGATCGCCGCGAGGATCGCGATGATCGCGATGACCACAAGCAGCTCGATGAGAGTGAAGGCGCGCTTGCGATTCATGGAATACTCCTTGGATGAACTCCGCTCGGGTCGAGCGTTCGCGTTAGCGTAGTGCCGCGCGCCGCTCGTTGTCAATGGCCCGCTGGCGGGCGGTTGGCTCCCCAGAAACTGGGGTCAGTGGGCGACCGACCGCCCCTTGGCCGCGCGGCCGCCGACTCCTCCTTGACAGCGGGCGCCCGCGCCCGCAAGCTAGCCCGCGTGGAGAGCGAGTCTTGAGCACTTGGCGGCTGGTCGGCGGCACGGTCCTGACCTTTGATACCGAGCGGCGGATCCTGGACGGTGGCGAGGTCGGCGTCAGCGACGGGCGGATCGATTACGTCGGCCCCGCGCGCGACGCGGCGACGCCGGGCGAGGTCGTCGACTGCGCGGGCCAGGCGGTGCTGCCCGGGTTCGTCAACGCGCATACGCACATCGCGATGACCCTGATGCGCAGCTACGCCGACGACATGGCGCTGCAGCCGTGGCTGGAGACGCGCATCTGGCCGATCGAGGCGCACCTGACCCCCGAGGACGTCTACTGGGGCACGCTGCTGGGCGCCGCCGAGTCGATTCGCGCCGGTGTGACCTGCTTCAACGACATGTACTGGCACGCCCGCGAGACCGCCCGCGCGGGGCTCGAAGCCGGCCTGCGGACCTGCCCCTCGGCGGTGCTGATCGGCATCTTGCCGGACCAGGAGGCGATGTTCCGCCGCGCCCTGGACTACGCCGACGAGTGCCTGGCTCGCGACGACCCGCGGCTGCACATCCGCTTCGGCCCGCACGCGCCGTACACCGTCCCCGACGACCGCCT
>DHNJ01000185.1:1610-3540 GCA_002409445.1 Armatimonadetes bacterium UBA5419
CGACGACCGCCTGGAGCCGATCATCGCCGCCGCGCTCGAACGCGACATCCCCCTCCACATCCACCTCGCCGAGACCCAGCAGGAGGTCGCGGACTGTGTCGCGCAGCATGGCGAGCGGGTCATCCAGCACATGGACCGCGTCGGCGTCTTCGCCGCGCGGACGACCGCGGCCCACTGCGTCCACCTCTCGGCCGACGAGATTGAGCTGTTGGCCGAGCGCGGCGTCGGCGTGGTCACCTGCCCGACGAGCAACCTCAAGCTCGGCGCCGGCGTGGCGCCCGTCGGCTCGCTGCGGGCGGCCGGCGCGACGATCGGCCTGGGCACCGACGGCGCGGCCTCGAACAACAACCTCGACCTGATCGAGGAGCTGCGCCTGACCGCCCTCCTGCACAAGGGCGTGCAGCACGACGCAACGCTGATCACCGCCTATGAGGCGCTCGAGATGGCCACCGCCGGCGGCGCCGCGGCGCTCGCGCTCGACGACGTCGGGCGGCTGGTGCCGGGCTATCGCGCAGACCTGATCACCGTCGACCTGACCGCCCCGCACCTCTGCCCCGGCCACGATCCGGTCGCCGACCTGACCTATGCCGCGCAGAGCAGCGACGTGCGCGCGACGATGGTCGAGGGCCAGTGGCTGATGCGCGACCGGCAGCTGCTCACGCTCGACCTGCCCGAGGTCTGCGCCCGCGCGCGGGAAGCGGCGGTGGGGCTGATCGAGCGCGCCGGCCTGGACTAGTCGCCGGCGGACAGCAGCGGTGCGCCGAGCTGCGTCGGCTGGTTGTAGCCGATGTTCTGGTGGGTCAGGCTGAGCCGGTAGACGGGGTCGGTCAGCAGGCTGGGGCGGCGCAGGGCCGTCGGTTCGGGCGTGGCGTAGAGGTACAGTTCGCGCCCGTCGGCCGAGCGCCAGAGCACCTCCTCGCGCCAATCGCCCAGCAGGTCGCCGTACAGGCAGGGGTTGGCCTTGGTACCGTTGTTTGACGCGGCACCGGCGGCGGCGGCATCGAGCAGCGTCCGCTCGGCGCCGGCGGCCCAGTCCCAGGCGATGATCCGCGTCCCATCGAGCAGCTCGCGCGTCGCCTCGCCGCGCCACCAGATGGCCATGTTCATGCTGCGCGGGCCGGTCTCGTGGATCAGCTCGCCGCGTGCGCTGTAGAGGCCGCTGCGGCCGCCCGCGGCCCAGCACTCGGCGCCGGGGTAGCGCGGGTCGAGGTCGGCGGCGACGCCGCGGCCGACATCGCGCGTGGTCGGCAGGCCCCAGAGCAGGGCGCCGGTGCGCGCGTCGCGGAACTCCCAGCCGGCGGGCGAGGGCGCGGGCTCGTGGACTGCAAAGACCTCCAGGCCGGGCCGCGCCGGGTCCAAATCGCCCAGGTGCAGCGCGTCACCGTGGCCCAGGCCGGTCGTGTACAGGCCGCGGCCATCGTCGTCGATCGCGCAGGCACCGTAGATGATCTCGTCGCGCCCGTCGCCATCGACATCGCCGACCGCGAGGTTGTGGTTGCCTTGGCCGGCATAGGCGCCGTGGACGCCGTCGGCCGAGGAGAACGACCAGCGCTGGGTCAGCCCGTCGGCGCCCAGGTCCCAGGCCTCCAGCCGCGTCAGCGCGTAGTAGCCGCGGCAGGCGACAACGCTGAGGCCCGGCCCGCCGAGGTCGGCCGCGGCCATCAGGAACCGGTCGACGCGGTTGCCGTAGCCGTCGCCCCAGTCGCTGACCTGGCCGCGGGCGATGTACGGCACACGGGCGCGCTCGGCGCCGGTCCGCCCGTCGTAGACGCAGAGGAACTCGGGGCCCTCCAGGATGCGCCCGGTCTCCGGGTGGACGTAGTTGGTCCGGCCGTCGCCGTCGGTGTCGCCGATCACCGCGCCGGTGCCGTCGATGGTGCCCTCGGCGGCGCGCACGGCCAGCTCGGCGCGGCCGTCGCCGTCGAGGTCG
>DHNJ01000185.1:3668-3996 GCA_002409445.1 Armatimonadetes bacterium UBA5419
GCCGTCGCCGTCGAGGTCGGCGACGATGAACGGCGTGTAGTGCGCGCCGCTACGGATGTTGGGGCCGAGGTCGACCTCCCAGAGGAAGGTCCCGTCCAGCCGGTAGGCCTGCAGGCGGGTCGAGCCGGGGCCGACGCCGTCGTGGGCCGGGTCGAAGCCGCGCAGCTCCTGCTTGAGGACGAGTTCGAGCTGGCCGTCGCCGTCGAGATCGCCGACCGCGGCGTCGTTGGGTTGGTAACCCGGCGGCGTGCGCAGTGCCAGGCGGTGGTAGCCGGGGTCGATCGCCGCGGGCGGCAGGCGCCAGCTCTCGCCCGCGGCGATCGACCCC
>DHNJ01000024.1 GCA_002409445.1 Armatimonadetes bacterium UBA5419
CTGCTGGCCTGGGTCGCGGCGGTGCTAGCGCTACGGCTGGACACGGTGACCGCCTGGTGGGTCGCGGGCGTGGTCTGGCTGGTCGGGCTCAGCGCGGACTACTGGCTGACCGGCGCGGCGCGGGCGCTGTGGGCGGCCGGTCCGTCGTGGGCGCTGTTTCAGCAGGCGGGCGGCTGGGCGGGTGCGCTGCGTTCGGTTGCATACCTGGCTTGCGATGGTGTGGCGCTGCTGGCCTGGGCGGCCGGCTGGCGCGGCTGGAGGGAGGCGCGATGAGTGAGGTTCTGCGCGCCGAGGGCCTGACCCGGGTCTTCAAGGATTTCTGGGGCCGACCGACCGTGACCGCGGTCGACCAGGTCAGCTTCAGCCTGGGCGGGGGCGAGGTCGTCGGGCTGCTCGGGCCGAACGGTGCGGGCAAGTCGACGACGGTCAAGATGCTGCTCGGCCTGCTGCGGCCGACGGCGGGCACCTGTACC
Source organism: Armatimonadetes bacterium UBA5419 (assembly GCA_002409445.1). Taxonomy (GTDB): domain Bacteria; phylum Armatimonadota; class UBA10988; order UBA10988; family UBA10988; genus UBA10988. The sequence continues at coordinate 474 of DHNJ01000024.1, forward strand.
GTCCTGGGCCAGTCCGCGGGCCATGCCGCGACGCAGGCGCGGGTCGGCTACCTGCCGGAGGAGTCGGCGTTTTGGCCAACGCTCACGGGCCGCGAGACGCTGGAACTGCTGGCTGGGCTGACGGCGCGGCCGAGCGACCCGGCGGCACTGCTGGCGCGCGTCGGGCTGACCGCGGCGGCCGACCGGCGCGTGGGCGAGTACAGCAAGGGCATGGCCCGGCGGCTCGGCCTGGCGCAGGCGCTGCTGGGCAGTCCCGACCTGCTGATCCTCGACGAGCCGACCTCCGGCCTCGACCCGCTGGGCCGTCGGGAGGTCAAGGCGATGATCGGCGAGCTGGCCACGGCGGGGACGACGATTCTGCTCTCCAGCCACCTGCTGGCGGAGGTCGAGGACGTCTGCGACCGGGTGCTGGTGCTGCTGAACGGGCGCCTGGTGGCGGCGGGCGGGCTGGCGGAGCTGCTGGGCGAGACGGGTCAGCTCGCGCTGCCCTTGCCGCAGCTGTCGCCGGAGGCGCTGGCGCGGGTGCTCGCGGCGGTGCGTGCAGAGCTCGGTACCGAGATCGAGCCGCGCCCGCTGAGCCGCGGCCTGGAGGCGTTCTTCCTCGACCTCGTGGCGCGGGAGAGCGGCCAATGATCGGCGTGCTGCCGCTAGCCTTCGACCTGATCCGCCGCGCGTGGCGGTCGGGGTTGGTGGCGGCGGTGGGTCTGGCGGTGGCGGCGGCGATGGTCTGGCTACCGACGCAAGCCAGCGGCGAAGCGCTTGACGGTGGGCGGCTGGCCGCGGTCTGGTCGCTCGGGCTGGGCCTGGCCCAGGCGCTGATCTTCACCGCGGTGGCGGTGCTGGCGGTCGATGGGCTGGCGCGGGACGTGCGCGATGGGCAGGCGGCATTGCTGGCGACCCAGCCGCAGGGGCGCGTGCGCTGGTGGTTGGGGCGCTGGCTCGGCGCGGCGCTGCTGGGGCTGGGGTGGCTGGCTTTGGCGGTTGGCGTCGGCTTGATCGTGGCAGGCGGCCAGGTGCCCGCGGCTTGGCAGGAGATTCATGCCCCGCAGGTCCAGCCGTTGGCGCTGCCGCAGGGGACGATCGTTGATACGGGCCTGGAGGGACCGCCGGGGCGGCTGCGCCTGTACCTGACGACGCCCGAGGGCGACGACGCCGCGGGCACGCTGGAGATCCTCTCGACCACCGGCGCGCGGCAGGCCATCACGGTGCAGCCGTTCCGCACGTACGAGTCGGACTGGCCCGGTGGGCGACTGGGCCTGTGGCAGGACGGCTGGCCGGCGTTGGTGATCGACCCGGGGCGGGACCTGGTGCTCCGCGTGCCGGCGGGCTCGGGTGCGGCGAACCTGCTGCGGGTGGTGGTGCTGCTCGCGCTGCAGGTGCTGTTCGTCGCGGCGCTGGGCGCCGCGGCCGCGGGAGCGCTGCGGTATCCACTGGCGCTGCTGGCGGTGCTCGCCTGGCTGTTCGCCGCGGCGCACGCGCCGTTGCTCAGCAGCAGCCTGCGGCCGCCGGGGGCGCAGGAGGAGGAGCTGCTGGCGCACGGCCACCACGCCGACGACGGCCACGACCACGGCGTGTCGGAGGGCTGGTGGTTAGAGGTACTGGAGGGCGCACGGCTGACCGGCTGGTCGCTGACCGACGCGCTGCACCGCTGGTGGCGCGTGGGAGACTTGGGGGCCGGGCGATTGGTGCCTGGCGCAGAGGTTGGGCAGGCGCTGCTGCGGCTCGGCTTGCTGCAGACGGTGGCCGTGGCGGTTGCCGGCATCCTGCTGTGGCGGCGCCGTGAATTGGCCTTGGGGGACGAGTCGTGAGCCGCTGGGCCCTGATCATCGCGGCGTTGCTCGGCGCCTGGCTGCTGCGGCCGGCGCCTTCGCCGGTGGCCGCGCAGGGCCCGGCGGGGGTGTCCATGGTGGCGACGGCGCTGGGCGGGTTCAACGGGCTGGCGGCGGGCTATCTCTGGCTATACGCGACGAACCAGCGCGCGGCCGGCCGGCCGTTCGACCAGCTGCGTCTGGCCCGCTGGATCAGCGCTCTGCAGCCGCGACTGGGCTCGCTGCATGACTTCCAGGCGACGATCCTGGCCTACGACGTAGCCGACTCGCTGGGTGACCCGGCGGCGGGCTGGCCGTGGGTGCGAGCGGGGATCGACCTGCTGTGGACCGAGGCCAGCGGCCCGCGCCACGACGACCCGCGCGCGGCGACAGCGCTCGCGGCGCTGCTGTTGGGGCGCGTGTGCGGAGGCAGCAGCGGCGCGGACACCTACTACCAACAGGCTTACAGCAGCCTCTGGCTCGACGGCACGCCGGCCGCGTGGCCGCTGGAGCCGGCGGTCGTCGCGGCGCTGGAGGCCGAGGTCGGCGCGTTGGACTGGCGGGCGGGGCAGAGCGCGGCACTGTACTGGGCCTGGCGCGCGGCCCAGCTGGAGCCCGACCCGCGCCTGCGCCGGCAGGCGTGGGCGTTCGCCATCAGTGCGCTGCGCTCCGCGGCGTACGACGGACAGATCGTCGTCAGCAAGGGCGAGCCGGTCTTCATCACCGCGCCCCAGGCGCACCTGCTCGCCGGGCTGGAGCGCATTTACGACCGCGCCCTGGCCGACGTGCCGGACGACCCCGGCCTGCGGCTGAACCGGGAGGGGTGGGCCGACGAAGCGCAGCCGCTGGCGGTCGCGGCGGGCTTGTCGCCGGACCGCGCGGGCGCGATCGCGGCATTGCTGGCCGAGGATCTGCAGGAGCCGGCGCTGCTGGCGCGGATGGCCGTCGATCGCGAACTGCGGGCGCTGCTGTGCCTGGCGCTGGGGGCGGACGAGCCGGCGCGGGTGCTGCACGGCGTGGCGCGGATCGCGGCGGACGCGGGTGACGCCAACTGGGCCAACATCGAGGCCGTGGCGCGGGAGCTGCTCAAGGCGCAGGGCTTGAGCGCGGCGGCGGAAGGCCGAGCGCTGGCGGCTAGCTGGTGAACAGTTCGCGCAGGGCGGGGCGGCGGGCCAGTTCGTAGCGCAGCCGGCGCAGGGCCTGGGCCTCGATCTGGCGGATGCGCTGGCGGGTCAAGCCAAGCTGTAGCGCGATCTCGGCCAACGTGTGCTCGTGTGCGCCATCCAGACCGAAGCGCAGCGTGAGGACGAGTCGGTCGCGCGGCTTGAGCGTGCCGAGCAGGACGCCCAGTTCCTGCGCGGCGAGGTGCCGCAGGGCGCGCTGCTCCGGGCAAGCCGCGGTTTCGTCGCTCAGCGCGTCGAGGAGCGAGCCGCGGTCACCGTCCTCTGATGGTCGGCCTTCGTCTAGCGACACGGTGTACGGCGGCTTCACGGCGAGGCGGGGGCCAGAGACGCTCGCGGGCAGTTGATCGGCGAGTTCGTGGGCGGTGGGGTAGCGCTGGAGTTGCTGGGCGAGGTTGTCGGCCAGCGCGTCGCGCCGCTGCCACTGGCGGACCAGCCCGTTGGGCACGCGGATGCCCTGGCGCAGCTCGGGGAGCGCACGGATGATGGCCTGCCGTATCCAGAGCGTCGCGCAGGTCGAGAAGCGGGTGCCCTTCCGCCAGTCGTAGTGGTCGACAGCTTGGATCAGGCCAATGATGCCCTCCTGGACTAGGTCGCCGAGGGAGACGCCGAGACCGAGGTGTTGGCGGGCGACGGAGAGCACGAGCCGCAGGTTGGCCTCGACGAAGATCTGGCGCGCTTCGACATCGCCGGCCTCGATGCGGATCGCTAGCTCCCGCTCCTGCTCGGCGGTCAGCAGGCGGCGAGACGGGCGCCGGCCCAACGGCCAGACGATTGTTTGACCCGACGTTCGCGCCGCCATTACTACCTCCCTGCGGGCCTGGCGCAGCGCCGCCCGGACACGGCGTGGTACGCGTAGGCCCTACGCTTCCATACCCCGGGAGGCTGGTTGAAATGTTACAGAGCGGTTGCCGCCGGGTCAGGCGCTATCGAGGTTCTGGACCAATTGGCAGAACGAATCGCCGCGGGCGACGAAGTTCTCGAACAGGTCGAAGCTCGCGCCGGCGGGCGACATGATCACCCAGTCGCCGGGCTGGGCCAGCGCACGCGCCTGCTCGACGGCGGCGGCTAGCGAGTCGGCACGGTAGATGGCGTCGAGTCCGGCCTGGGCGCCGATCACCGTGAGCAGGGGGGCGGACTCGCCGATCAGGACGAGCGCGCGCAGGTCGCGGAAGGGCTCGACGAGCGGGGAGAGGTCGATGCCTTTGCTCTGGCCACCGGCGATCAGCACGACGGGCCCACCGCTCTGGGCGATGGCGTTGGCCGTGGCCAGCGGGTTGGTTGCCTTCGAGTCGTTGACGTAGGTCACGTCGTCGAGCTCGCGGACGAACTCCATGCGGTGGCGGAGGCCGGCGAAGGTCGCCAGCGTGTCGCGAACCTGAGCCAACGGCGCCTCGGCGGCCAGCGCGATGGCCGTCGCGGCGAGGACGGCGGGCTTCTGTGCGCGCAGGTTCGCATGCACCGCCGACCAGCGCGCGACCAGGCCGTCAAACCCGCCCAGCTCGGCCGGCAGCCGCGCCTGCACGCCGTCGGCTGTGGCCCAGACACCGTATTCGGGCGTGCTGACCAGGCTGTACGCCAGGCGCGTGACCCCGGGCTGGGTCGGCAGGGCGGCAACAAGCGGGTCGTCGAGGTTGACCACGGCGCGGTCGCCCGGCTGCTGGTTCTCGAAGATGCGGGCCTTGGCTGCGGCATACTCGGCGCGGGTCGGGTGCCGCTCGACGTGGTCCTCGGCGATGTTCAGCAGAGCCGAGACCCAGGGCCGGAAGTCGACGATGGTTTCGAGCTGGTAGCTGGTCACCTCGACGACGATGGGGTCGGCCTGCGGGTTGTCGATGACCAGCTCGACGAGCGGGATGCCGCGGGCGGTGTAGGCCTCGGAGTTGGTCAGCGGCGCGTCGAGCATCAGGGCCGTCAGGGCGGCGGTGGTCGACTTGCCCTTGGTCCCGGTAATGCCAACCAGCCGCGCCTGGGTCAGGTGGCTGGCGAGCTCGATCTCACCCCAGATGGGCACGCCGCGGCGGGCGGGGCCACGCAGGGCGAGCTCCTTGGGCCCGACACCGGGCGAGAGGACGATCAGGTCGGCGTTGGCGAGCAGCGGCGAGTCGTGGCCGCCGGCGTGCGCTTCCACGCCGAGCTCGGTCATCACCCGCAGCCCGGCCTGGACCGTCGGGTCGTCCGTCGCGCGGCTATCGGTTGCGCCCACCTGCAGCCCGAGCCGGACGAGGGTGCGGGCGATGGCCTGGCCGCTGTAGCCGCAGCCCAAGACCACCGCCCGTTCGATCGATTGACCACCAAGCTCCACCGCTGTCCTCCCGCGTGCGCCGGTGGTTAGACCGTCTGGCCGGTCGCTGGTGTCGAGGCCGCCTGCCCGCTGAGGTAGACGACCTTGTTGACCGCGTCGACATAGGCCTTCGCGCTGGCGACGAAGATGTCGGTGTGGCTCCCGTGGCCCGTCGCGCGACAGCCGTTTTCGGCCACACGCACGGTCACCCGGGCCATCGCGTCCGTGCCGCCGGTGACCGACTGCAGCCGGTAGTCGAGCAGCTCGACCTTGACGCCGGTGGCCTTGGCCAGCGCCGAGTAGACCGCGTCAATCGGCCCATCGCCGACCGCCGAGCGGACCTTCACGCCGTCCGGCGTCTGGACCCGGACCGAGGCGGTGGGCACGGCGTCGGTCGACATGGCCGAGGCGAACTGGCAGAAGAGCAGCTCGAAGGTCTCCTCGTGCAGCTTGACCTGGTCTTCGACCAACTCGCGCAGGTCTTCGTCGAAGACCTCCTTCTTGCGGTCGGCGGTCGCCAGGAAGCGCTCGTAGGCCTCGTTCAGGGCCTCGCCCTCCAGCTTGTAGCCCAGCTCGGCCAGGCGGACGCTCAGCGCGTGGCGGCCGGAGCGGCGGGTCAGGCTGAGGGTCGTCGTCGGCACGCCGACGTCCTGCGGGCGCATGATCTCGTAGGTGCTGGCGTCCTTCAGCATGCCGTCCTGGTGGATGCCGCTGGCATGGGCGAAGGCGTTGGCGCCGACGATGGCCTTGTTGCGCTGGACGACCATGCCGCTCAGCCGCGAGACCATCTGGCTCGTGCGGTACAGCTCGGTCGCGTTGATGTGCGTGTCGACACCGAACAGATCGGCGCGCGTGCGCAGGGCCATGACGACCTCTTCCAGCGCCGCGTTGCCGCCGCGCTCGCCCAGGCCGTTGATCGTGCACTCGACCTGCCGCGCGCCGCCGCGGACGCCGGCCAGCGAGTTGGCCACGGCCAGGCCCAGGTCGTCGTGGCAGTGGACCGAGACGATGACGTCCTTCAGGCTCGGGATGCGCTCGTGCAGCGTGCGGATCAGCTGGTAGTACTGCTCGGGGATGGCGTAGCCGACGGTGTCGGGCACGTTGACCACCTGCGCGCCGGCTTCGATCACGGCCGAGATGATGTCGACCAGGTACTCCAGGTCCGTCCGGCTGCCGTCCTCGGTCGAGAACTCGACGGTGCAGTCGGCGTGGCCGGCGGCCAGTTCGCGCGCCTGGCGGACGGCGGCGGCGGCCATCGCCAGGACCTCGTCCTGGGTCTTGCGCAGCTTCTTCTCGGTGTGGATTTCGCTGGTCGCGATGAACGTGTGGATGCGGGCGCGTTCGGCGCTGCGCACGGCCTCGAAGGCGCGGGCCACGTCCTGCTCGCGGACGCGGGCCAGGCCGCAGATCTCGGGCCCGCGGACCTCGTCGGCGATCTGCTGGACGGCCTCGAAGTCACCGGGCGAGGAGATCGGGAAGCCAGCCTCGATCACATCGACGCCGAGGCGCGCTAGCTGGAGAGCGATCTCGACCTTCTCGGGTCGGTTCAGGCTTGCGCCCGGCGACTGCTCACCGTCGCGCAGCGTGGTGTCGAAGATGCGTACGTAGTCTGACATGTCCTTCTCCGGGCGCCGGTGGCCCCAAAACGAAAAAGCTCCCATCTCCTTCGAGACGGAAGCTCCGCGGTACCACTCGACTTGCCGCCGGCGCAAGCAGGCGCGGGCGACCATCTTGTTCCCTACAACCGCCGATGACGACGGGATAAGGCGGTCGGGATAACGGGCGACCACTCCCGGCCGAGGCTACTAACCCGCAGGTATTTGCCCGGCGGCTCGGAGGCGAGTTCAGCAAGTTCCACAGGCCGGGCTCACACCAACCCCGGCTCGCTGGGCTGTTCGACCGCTTACTACTTCCTCGTCAACGCCTGTTGACAGATGCAAGCTAGGGTCATTGTAGCCGGGCCGGGCCTGCTGTCAACAGCGGCTGGCCGTGCTAGACTTCCCAGCGGACCGGAGCGGAGCATGGCGCGGGCGGAAGAGGCGGGCAGGACCAGTCCATCGTTGGCCGACGCCGCGCTGGCCGCGGGGGTCGTTGGCGCGGGCGGCGCGGGCTTCCCGACGCACGTCAAGCTCGGCGCGCAGGCCGACACGGTCATCGCCAACGGCGCCGAGTGCGAGCCGCTGATGCACAAGGACACGCTGCTCATGGAGCGGCACGCGGCGCGGGTGATCACCGGGCTGGTGCGCTCGATGGAGCAGGTCGGCGCGAGCCGCGGCGTGATCGGCATCAAGGCCAAGCGCGCGGCGGCGATCGCCGCGCTGCGGGCCGCGCTACCGTTCGAGGGGCGGGTCGAGCTGCTGCTCCTGGGTGACTACTACCCCTCGGGCGACGAGTATGAGCTGGTCCACGCGGCGACCGGCCGGCTCATCCCGCCGGGCGGTATCCCGTTGGCGGTCGGCGCGGTGGTCCATAACGTCGAGAGCCTGCTCTGGTTGGCCGACGCCGCCGAGGGCCAGCCCGTCCGCGACAAGTGGCTGACGGTGACCGGCGCCGTGGCCCAACCCCGGACCTTCGTCGCGCCGGTCGGCACGCCGTTCTCCGCGCTGCTCGAGTTCTGCGGCGGCGCAACGGTGCCCGACCCGGTCGCCTTGGTCGGCGGGGCGATGATGGGGCGGTTGACCAACGACTTCCGCCAGCCGGTGACCAAGACCACCGGCGGCCTGATCATCTTGGACCGCGCGCACCCGCTGATCGCGCGCAAGGCGCTGCCCGGTGACCAGCAGCGGCGCATCGGCAAGTCCGCCTGCGACCAGTGCAGCTACTGCACCGAGTTGTGCCCGCGCTACCTGCTGGGCTACGACGTCCAGCCGCACCGGGTCATGCGCAGCCTCGGCTTCCTCTCGACCGGCGCCGAGGTGCAGAGCCGCTGGGGCCAGCTCTGCTGTTCTTGTGGCATCTGCACGCTCTACTCGTGCCCCGAGTCGCTCTTCCCGAAGGAGGCCTGCGACGACGCCAAGGCCTTCCTACGGGCCGAGGGCATCCGCTGGGAGGGCACGGGTCGACCGCTCAAGCCGCATGCCCAGCACGATGCGCGGCGGCTGCCGATCAAGCGGCTGACGCACAAACTCGGCCTGGAGGCGTACGACGTGGCCGCCGAGTACAGCGACGAGCAGCCGGCGGCGACCCGCTACGTCTTCCCGCTGGGCCAGCACGTCGGCGCGCCGGCGCGGGCGGTGGTCGCGGTGGGCGAGCAGGTGGCGCGCGGGCAGGTACTGGGCGAGGCGGCGGAGGGCGCGCTGTCGGCGCGGGTGCATAGCAGCGTGGCGGGCCGGGTGGCGGCAGTCGACACGGCGGTGGTGGTGGAGCGCGACTGATGGACAAGGCAATCGGCTTGCTGGAGTTGAGCAGTCTAGCCAGTGGCTACGCGGCGCTGGACACGATGCTGAAGACCGCCCCGGTTGAGGTGCTGCTGGCGCGGACGATCTGCTCGGGCAAGTACCTGGTTCTGATCGCCGGCGACGTCGGCAGCGTGCGCGCGGCGGTCGCGGCCGGGTCGAACCGGGAGCCGACGGCAGTCATCGCGGCGGAGACCATCGCCGCGGTCCACGAACAGGTCCTGCCGGCGCTGGGCGGCAGCGTCGTGCCGCAGCTGCGTGGCGCGCTGGGCGTGGTCGAGTGCTTCTCGGTGGCGACGGCGATCCGCGCCGCCGACGCCGCCTGCAAGGCCGCCGACGTGAACCTGCTGGAGCTGCGCGCGGCGATGGCGCTGGGCGGCAAGGGCTACTTCACGGTCACCGGCAGCCCCGGGGCCGTGCGCGCGGCGGTCGATGAGGCCTCCGCGCTGGCCGCCGACGAGGGCCTGCTGGTCAACGCCGTCGTGCTCACCGGACCGCACCCCGACCTGCTCGCCGAGGTCATCTAATCCGCGTTAGGCCAGCGTCGCCAGCCGCTCCAGCGGGTAGCGGTGGGTGACCGGCTGGCCCGCCAGGAACTCCTCTAGGCCCTCGATGACGATGTCGCCGACGAGCTCGGCGCCGTAGCGGCCGCAGCCGGCGACATGCGGCGTGACCCAGACGTTCGGTAGGTCGCGCAGCGGGTGGTCGGCGGGCAGGGGCTCGGGCTCCGTCACGTCCAGGGCAATGGTGAAGCGCTGCTCCTGGGCCGCGGCGAGGAGGGCGTCCGGGTCGATCGCGCGCGGGCGGGCCGTGTTGATGAACAGCGCCCCGTCGCGCAGCCGGCTGAACTGCTCCGCGCCGATCATGCGGTCGGTCTCCGGCGTCTGGGGGTGGTGCATCGAGACGATGTCGCCGCGCTCGAACAGCGCCTCCAGGCTGACCGACTCGACGCCGAGAGCGGCCGCCGCCTCCGCCGAGAGGTAGGGGTCATAGACCAGCACCTGGCAGCGGAAGGGCTTGAGCATCTCGATCACCAGCCGGCCGATGACGCTGGCGCCGACCAGGCCGACGGTCGCGCCGAGCAGTCCGCGCGGCTCGACTGGCAGCGAGTCGACGCGCCAGCCGCGGGTCTCGCGCAGCGTCTGCCAGTAGATTGGCAGGTTGCGGCTGAGGGTGATCATCGTCCCCAGCGTGGCCTCGGCGACGTTGATGCCCAGGCCGAACTGACCGGAGACGACGACGATGTCCTCGGCCAGCAGGTGGTCGACGGTGTCGCCGGGGTAGAAGTGCTTGACGCTGCCGGCCATGTGGCCGTGGAAACGGCACTCGGGGTGGGCTTGCCAGAAGGTTGTCGGCAGAGCCGGCGCGCCCCAAACGGTGAGCACCGCGTCGACCTGGCGGCCTTCGGCCACCGCCAGCAGGTCGTCGGTCGAGGGGCGCTCGCCCGGCGTCAGGACGTCGTAGTCGGCCCACAGGCGGTCTTGCGCGCTAGCGCGGAAGGTGCGGCTGTAGGCGCCGCGCGGCATACCCATCAGAATTGTCTTACGAGTGCTCATCGAACTGTCCTCTCCAGGCGGCCAAACGGGCCAACTCGTCGTCGCTCAGCCGGCGGTCCACCCCGTCGCGCCCGCCGCTCCACGGCTCGAACTGCGCCAGCAGCTCGACGTGCGCCTGGGGCACCTCGGCCCGCAGCCAGTCGACCACCGGCGCGCTGCAGCAGTCCAGGTGGCCCGGCAGCGCCACGTGACGCACCAGCAGTGTCAGGCCCAGGTCGGCCCAGCAGCGCAGCGCCGCGGTGGCTACCGCCCAGTAGTCGAGCGGGCCAGCGATGCGCCGCGCGCAGTCGCCCGGTCCGAACTTCAGATCCGCCAACACGACGTCGGCCACACCGACCAGTAGGCGCGCGGCCTCCGGTGTGACGTACGCGTGCGTATTCCACACCACGGGCCGCGGGTCCTCCCAGGCGGCGAGCGCGTCAAGAATCCACGGCAGGCTCTCGTCAGGGTTACCGCCGAGGATGTGCAGGTGGACCGCCGCGGGCCAGGCGGCCGGGTCGAACGGTGCGGTGTCACGGCCGGTTAGGTGCGAGGCGCCGCCGGGCGGGAGCAGGTCGTCGGCGTAGCAGAAGCTGCAGCGCAGGCCGCAGCCGCGCGGGCGCAGCGCCAGGCCGGGGCGGCCGAGCACGGCCTCCTCGC
>DHNJ01000085.1 GCA_002409445.1 Armatimonadetes bacterium UBA5419
CGGGCGGCGGCGCGCCCGGCCCGAGCGGCGCCTCGGCGATGGCGTTCTCGCCGACCGCGCGCGCGAGCGTCGGGAAGGGCATCTTGCCCGCGAGCAGCTGCTCGGTCTGGCGGCGGCGCTCGGTTTCGGTGCTGCTGCCCCAGAGGCTGCTGCCGAAGCGGACCCAACCACGCCGCACCTCATTACCGAGGGTGAAGCAGTAGGCGGTGTTGCTAGCGTCGGTCACGATGATCTCGGGGTAGCGGTCGCCGGTGACTTCGGCGACGGCGGGGCAGCACTGGCTGAAGCGCGCGAGCGGCACGCGCCAGAGCCGCTTGCCCGTCTTGCCATCGAAGCCGAGCAGGCCCGGGGCCGAGGGCATGGGCGAAACGAGGAGCACGTCGGCGCCCTCGAAGGTGCCCTTGGTATCGATCAGCACCGGTGTGCTGGCGGGAATGGTCGCGTCGCCACCACCGGCGGTGACCACCGGCGAGGACCAGACGGTGCGCCCGGCGGGCGAGATCGCGTAGACCGAGCCGTCATAGCTGGTCAGCACGATCTCCTGTTTCTGGTCGTGGTTGATGTCGGCTACGGCGAGGCTTGAGGCGATGCCCGCGCCCTTGGGCGGCGCCCAGCGCCAGATCTCCTTGCCCGCGGTGTCGAGGCAGTAGAGGCTACTGCCGATTGCGTAGATCTCGTCAACACCGTCGAAGTCGAGGTCAACGACCAGCGGCGCGGCGTTGATCGGGCCGGCGAGGGTCGTCTCCCAGAGGGCGTTGCCGTCGATGTCGTAGGCCAGCAGGCGGCCGCGGCGCGTGCCGATGACCAGCCGCTCGCCGCCGTCGGGCCGGCCGACGCCGACCGTGCCCAGGCTGTCCTGGGGCAGGGCGGTCTCCCAGACCACGTCGCCGTTGAGCGCTTCGAGCACGCGCAGGCGCGTGCCCATGACCACGACCAGCAGCGGGCCGGCAGGTAGTTCGCGGTTGATGATCACCGGCGAGCCGCCGACGGTCTCACCACGGGTGCGCTTCTGCCAGCGCGGCTCGCCGGTCGCGCCCGAGAGGCAGACCAGGGTGCCGTTGCGGTTGCCCGCGACGATAACCTCGGTGCCGCCGTCGCGGTCGACATCGACGACCGCGGGGCTGTTGGTGAACGACTCGTTATCGACGTTGTGACGCCAAATCTCGGCGCCGGACGCGCCATCCAGCGCGACGACGGAGCCGTCGCCGCAGGCGAGGATGACCTCGAAGCGGCCGTCGCCATCGAGGTCGGCGAAGGTCGGCTTGTCGGCGTAGCTAGGGATATCGACTTGCCACGCGAGCTTCGGCGCCGCCGCGCTCGCCGCATGGGCCGCGAGCAGCAACGAAGCCATCAGCAGCGCGCGGTGAAGCATGCTGGTCCACTGAGACATCAGGGCCTCCGATACAAGAGAGGATAGCCGCGGGAGTCGGTGTGTCAACTGAAGATACGGTGACACGAAGTGCGCAACGAGGCGTCGCGGAGGGTGTCTAAAGGGCTGCTTAGGAAGGGATTCGGGTACGTATGGCGTCCTCTTCGATGGAACCGTTCGCGCCTGCCGCAGCCCCACCGGTGGCCCTACCGGTCGGGGGCAAGCGCGGGCCGCATGCCCGCCGCCGGCGCGAGATCGAACTGCTGCGTGCGCGCATCCTCGACGCGGCGGAAACCCTACTGGTCGCCGGCGGCTGGGAGCAGTTGTCGATGCGCCGGCTGGCCGAGACCATCGAGTACGCACCCAGCACCCTCTATGGCTACTTCCGCGACAAGCAGGCCATCCTCCACGCGGTCCTCGAACGCTGCAGCACGCTGCTCGCCGACTGCTTGGACCAGGCCGTGGCCCGGCTCGATCCGGCCGCTGCCGACCCGGCCGCCCGGCTCTATGCGCTGGGCCAGGCCTACCTTAGCTTCGCCCATCGCCACCCGCGCCGTTATGAACTTCTGTTCAACCCCCGTTTGGCCGCCATCAGTCTGGCCGAGAACCCAGCCTTCACCGTCGCGGTCGAACGCTTCGCCGAGGCGCTCGCGGCGGGCAGCGCGGCGGGCCAGTTCCGCCTCGGCGCGGCCGACGAGCAAGCGCGCGGCTTCTGGGCCGCCTGCCACGGCTTGGCCAGCCTGCTGCTCGCGCCCGGGGCGCAGGCCATTCTCGGCGACGACAGCAGGTTGATCGAGGCCACCCTGGACCTGCAACTCGACGGCTTGCGCGCCGCGGCTTAGACTGCCCCTAAGTGGGGAGGGCGCCACGATGGATGAAGCCTGGGCCGCGCTGATGCAGCCGTTGCCGTACCTGTGGCCGGCGGCCCTGGTCATCGTCTGCGCCGCGCTCGTTGTCCGTCTGGGCCCCCTGCGCGCCTGGTGGGCGGAGCGCCGGCTGGGGCTGGACCAGGTCGACGCGCTCAGCGGCGAGCAGTTCGAGCGCTTCCTGGCCCGCTTCTTCGCCCGCGCTGGCTGGCAGGTCGAGGAGGTCGGTGGCCGGGGCGACTTCGGTGCCGACCTAATCGTCACCTACCAGGGTTACCGCACCGCGGTGCAGGCCAAGCGCAGCGCCTCGCCGGTTGGCGTCGCGGCGATCCAGGAGGTCGTCGGGGCGCGCAGCCACTACGACTGCGAGTACGCGATGGTCGTGACCAACAGCCACTACACCGCCGCGGCGCAGACGCTGGCCACGTCGTGCGGCGTGGAACTGTGGGACCGCGACGACCTACAGCAGCAGATCGAGCGCTACAGCCGGTAGTCCTCGAGTTCGATGCCGAGGACCCAGAGCGGCGCACCGTCGATCGGCCAGGCGCCGACCCGCAGCTGGTCCTTCTCCGTCGTGACGACCACGCGCCCGGCCGCCTGCACCGCGACCTGGGCGAGTTCGTCGGCGGTGTAGGGGTGGTGGTCGGCGAAGAAGGCTTCGGCGACGACTTCCGCGCCGAGTTCGCGCAGCGTCGCCGCGAAGGCCTGGGGCTGGCCGATGCCCGCGAGGGCGGTAACCGGCTGGCCGGCGAGGCTAGCGAGCGGCAGCGGGCCGGTCGGACCAACCAGCCGGCGCGGGGCGTGGCGCGTGCGGCGCAGCGTGGCGCGTGGGGCCAGGCGCCGGCTGGTTGGTCC
>DHNJ01000295.1 GCA_002409445.1 Armatimonadetes bacterium UBA5419
CGGCCTCGGCGGCGACGGCGGCGCCGACCATCGCCGGCGCGGGCGCGGCTTCGGGCTCGGCCTCCGGCGTGGGCAGCTGGACCTCGGGCGGCTCCTGGCCGAAGACCTTGGTCAGCAAGCCGCGTACGGCGGCGACCTCGGTCTCCTGCATGTGGCCCGCGGAGTAGTCGATGACGCGGGCGAAGCTGCGGCCCTGGGTGATGTCCTTGGCGCGGGCGGTCAGGATGCCGTCCTCGGAGTACTCGAATTGGACCTGCACGGGCGCCTGCTCGGCGGGGCGGGGCGGGTCGAGCTTGACGCGGACCTCGCCGATCCGCACGTTCTCGTCGTCGAGCGGGTCGTCGTAGACATTGCCCTCGTAGATATTGACCACGACCTCGCGGGCGTAGTCGACGACCGGCAGGTAGACGCTGGTGTTCTGGTTGGGGATCTTGGTGCCGTGCTCGATCAGCGGTTCGAGGTACTTGCGGCCGGTCATCACGTCGACCGGGTCGGTGCAGAGCGAGTGCTCGAGGCAGACCTGGTAGTCGTAGTCGTCCATGTGCGGCGCTTTGCCCAGGATGCCCGCGACGATCGCCGCGCCTTGGGCCACGCAGGTCATCGGGTCGATCTGATCGAACGGCTCGGCCTCGCGGTCGAGCAGGGTTTCGACGAAATCGCGGACGAAGGGCACGCGGCTGGTGCCGCCGACGAGCAAGACCTGGTCGAGCTCGGTCGCCGACATGCCGGCGGCCTCGAGCACGTTGCGCACGGGCTCGGCGGTGCGCTCGATGATCGGGCGGATGAGGTCGACGAAGGTCGCACGGTCGATGGTCTCGTGGACGCTGAGCCCGGGCAGCAGGTCCTCGACGTCGATCCGCGCCTCGTCGCCGTCGGAGAGCGCGATCTTGGCCTGCTCGCAGGCCAGGCGCAGGCGCAGTTCGGGGTAGGGCTGGTGGAGGGCTTCGCCGTGGGCGGCGAGGACGGTCGCGCGGAGGTGGTCGGCGAGCGCCTCATCCAGGTCGTCACCGCCGCAGCGGCCGAGGCCGGAGCTAGTGACCTCCTCGAAGATGCCGTGGTGGGCGCGGAGGAGGGTGACGTCGAGGGTGCCGCCGCCGAAGTCGTAGACCAGGACGCGGAGGCTGCGGCCGGCGGAGGCCTGGCCCAGCCCGTAGGCCATGGCCGCGGCGGTTGGCTCGTTGATCAGGTTGAGCACGCGGACGCCAGCGGTCATCGCGGCGAGCTTGGTCGCGTTGCGCTGCAGGCCCTTGGAGTTGGCCGGCACGGTGATCACCGCGGAGTCGATATCCGCGCCGATGCGCCGCTGGGCCTGGGTGACCAGGTAGCGGAAGAGCAGGCTGGCCACAGCTTCGGTGCGGAAGGTGCGGCTGGCGAGCTGGACGCTGCGGTCGGTGCCGAGGATGCGTTTGACCGAGAGGACCTTGTGGGGGGTGTTGGCCTCCTTGGCGGCTTGGCCAAAGAGCCACTCGGTCTGGTCCGCGTTGACCGCGACGGCCGACGGGGTGCGGTCGGAGCCGAGGGCGTTGGCGACCACTTGCAGGTCCACGCGGGTCGGTTCCTCGACCAGGCGGGCGACGACACTGTTGGTGGTACCGAAGTCAATGCCGATGTATTCAGCCATGGGAGTTGCCCTCCGTCGGGCGCGGCGAGGCGACGATCACCTGGGCGCGGACCATGGTGTGGTCGAGCCCTTCGCGGACGTAGCCGGGCCGCAGTTCGGTCGCGACGTACTCGTGGGTGAGGTCGTCGGCGAACTCGCGCGAGACAACCTCGTGGCGCAAAGGATCGTAGGGTTCGCCCGCACTGTTGAACGCGTGGATGCCGGCTTCATTCAGGATGCGGGTCAGCCGGTCGCGGGGGCCGGCGAGGCTGGCCAGGCGGGCCGAGAGCTCGGCGGGGTCGTCGGTCGACTCGGCGGTCTCGACGAGCTGGCCTAGGCGCTCGGCGACCTCGAGGATGACCCCGAGCACGGCTTCGTAGCGGCGTTCGTACTCGGCGGCGAGGCGGCGGTCGAGGTCGAGGACGCCCTGGGCGGCGGTAGCCAGGCGGCCGTCGACGGTGCTCACCAGGCCCTCGCGCGACGCCTCGACCTGGCCGCTGAGCGCCTCGAGCGCGGCGGTCAGGCGCGCGGTCTCGCGGACGTTACTCTCGCGCAGACCAATCAACGCGGCTGCCAAGTCGGCCATGCTCATCGTCGGTTCATCCTTCGGCCCAAGGGTTCCACTGTTCGAGTGCCAAACGCGCGGCCAGTTGCTCCAAGACCATCTCCGCGCTCGGCTCGGCGGGCTCATCTAGCCCTTCTTGGGCCCGGCGGGCCAGGTCGATCGGCGTGTCGAGCCAGACTTGCTGCTCCAGCTCGCCGCTGACCTCCAGACTGAGGGGCAACAACTCGCCCGCCAGGCTCTCGGGCGTGGGTAGCGCCGCGGTCCGTTCGAGCGGGACCCAGAACGCCTCGAGTTCGGCCGCGGCCCGGCGGTCGGGGTTAGTTAGGGTCTCCAGCGCCGCGTTGAGCTCCTGGCGTCGCTGGTCCCCGCCCTGCGCCTGGCGGCGTGCCGCTTTGTACAGCCGGGCGAACGTCGCCTCGATCGTCTCCTGGTCGGCCGCGCGCGCCACGTTCAGCGTGCCGTGCGCTAGGCTGAGTCCTTCGTCACGCATCCCGCTTCTCCTTCCCCGCGCCCAGCGACCTGTCCAACACTGTGTCTCCTCCCGCGCGTCGCGGTTACGTCGCGCCACCCGGCGCGGCCAGCTGGGCGCACTGCGCAGCGAGTTTGCGTGCCTCGGCCAGCGCCTCGGCGGCCTGCCCCTCGAGCGCCCGGCCGCGCAGTTCGGCCGCGCGGCTGAGGTGCTCGACGATCCGTTCGAAGGCGGCCTGCAGGTTGGTCACCCGCTCGCGATCGGCGGCGGTGCGTGGGCGGCCGGACTCGGCGAGCAGGCCCCAGTCGCGGCGGCGGTGGACCAGCAGCTCGAGCCCGTCGCGGATCAGCTCGGGTGCGAGCTTGGGGCCCATCGCGTTCTGCAGCCCGTGCAGCTGCTCGACTAGGCGCTCGTTTTTCGGCTCGAGCGTGAGCGCGGCGGCGACGCGGTCCAGGCCGCGTTCGAGCATCGCCCGGCGCTGGTCGGGGTCGGCCTCGGCCAGGCTGTGCAGAGCGTAGGCCTGCTGGGCCAGGGCGCGGGCGCGCGCCTCGTCGCTTTCGGCGACGTGCTCGAGGTCGCGGCCGAGGGTGAACAGCCCCATGTGGTCGCCCTCGCGGGCCAGCTCGGCGCTGCGCGCGGTCAGCCGGTCGCGCAGGTCGCGGCGGCGCTGGCGGATGGCCTCGGCGGTGTCGGGCCGGCGGACGAGCAGCTCGTCGTACCAATCGAGCCCGGCGCGCGTGCCGTTGACGCTGGCCAGAACCATGCCGTGCTCGAGCAGGATCTCGAGGTCGTTCGGCCGCTCCTTGAGCAGCCACTCGGACTTGTAGAGGGCCACCTCGCCCTGGCCCACGGCGATCAGCGCGGGGATGATCTTGCGCTGCAGGTCGATGTCCAGCGGCCGCTCGCGCAAGCAGGTCTCGAGGTGTTCGAGCGCGTCGGCCCAGCGGTTAGCGCTGGCCAGCAGCTCGGCGAGGTTTAGCCGCCAGGCCAGCAGCGCGGCGCTGCGGTAGGCCGGTGAGACGGCCTCGAGCTCGAGCCCCTCCCACTCGGGCGTCAGCCGCTGCCAGAGGTTCAGCGCCTGATCGACATCGCCCGCTTCGGCCGCGACGCGGGCCAGGTTGTGGCCGACCGAGAGCCGCTGGGAGGTCATTCGCGCGAGTAGGCGCTGGGCCTCGGCCTGGTCGCCCTGGAGGTAGGCGCAGTAGGCGCGGAGGTTGTGGACCTCCATCAGCGATCGGGCCAGCGCCGGCCGCCGCTCGGCGCGTAGGAGGACCACGCAGGCGCGCAGGAAGGCGCCCGCGCCGGCCGGGTCGTGGGCGCGCTGCAGCCGGGCCGCGCCGACCGCC
>DHNJ01000165.1:0-4738 GCA_002409445.1 Armatimonadetes bacterium UBA5419
ACACGAGTGTCCGCGGTCCCAGTCAGACCGCTCTGCGGTATGGGTCGGTACCGACCGCACTGGACCCCATGGCCCAGATCCTTCGGGATCGTTTCAATCCCGCTCTGCGGTATGGGTCGGTACCGACGAGAGGGCACGTCACCAGACGTGACCCCACGAAAAGGGTTTCAATCCCGCTCTGCGGTATGGGTCGGTACCGACGTCTCTGACGATTGAGCTCTGCTCTCGTCAAACCAGCACAGTTTCAATCCCGCTCTGCGGTATGGGTCGGTACCGACTTTGAAGCGGGCCGATCTTTTGGCCTGGCTCGAATGCGTTTCAATCCCGCTCTGCGGTATGGGTCGGTACCGACCCGTTCTGGTGCCTCGTCGCCCACGTCGCCCACGTGTTTCAATCCCGCTCTGCGGTATGGGTCGGTACCGACTGGCACCCATCGTGCCACGCGCGGACCGGCCTGTCAAGCCCCTCCGTGAGGGGCCGTTTGGGCCATTCCGGGCAACCGTCGCTCTCGAGCACCGCGTCATACTTTGGTAACCCTCCCAGGCCGCCCCACCAACCACCTAAACCTCAACAAACTGCGCTAGCAAGCCAACACCGCGATTCCGGACAATCGAGCGTTAAATGCGCGCTCGATATCCCCTTCCCGGAATCACAAACAGCCGGCCAGCGTAGGGCCCTGATTCGTGCTACGGGTCTTCGGTTGTCAAGGTGCGGTGTACTGGGAGGAGGGTTCGGCGGCGGTGGCGGGAGTCCTTCTTTGAAGTTTGGGCGGTCGCCCGATGGACCGCCGGCGCCTCGCCGGCATGCTTAGCCCATCTTTGCTTCGGCCTCCGCTGCGCTGCGGCCGAGTCTATGGTCGCGGGCTGGCAGCCCGCGCCACATGAGGTGGACCTGGGCGGTCCGTGGTCCGGTGTGGCGGCGGCGCGTTGGCCCAAACACCTCAAGGCCCCAACCCGTCTCCCGGGCTGGGGCCTTGGTTAGGTTGGTCAGGGTCGACGGTCTAGACCGCGCGGGCGGTGCTGAGGACGTCGATGCGGCGGGCGCAGGCGGCGGTGCAGGCACCGCAGTTGGTGCAGGCGGCGAGGCTGTGGCGCGCGGGGATCGAGCGCTTCAGGTCCTCGGCCAGCCGCTGGTCGCCGCGGCGCAGGTAGAGGTCGACCCGGCGGTAGTCGTCGAGGGCGACCGCCTGCGGGCAGGCGCGGGTGCAGGCGCTGCAGTCGGTGCAGGCCAGGGCGATCTCCTCGGCCGCTTCCTCCTCCAGGTCCTGGTGGGGCACGCCGTCGGCGAAGGCCGCGCGGATCGCCGCGATGTTCGAGCGCACCTGATCCTGGCTGTTCATGCCCGGGGTCAGGGTGTGCATGTTGGCGTTGCCGCGGATCAGCCGCGTCAGCTTGTCGGTGAACTCGCCCGGGCCCTCGGCGACCTTCATCGCCATGAAGCCCATCTTCTGGCTCTCGACCGCCGCGTCCAGCACCGGGTTGAGCTGGTCGGCGACGACGAGGTTGTAGCGGACCAGGACGACGTCGCGCCAGCCGGCCTCGGCCGTGCGGGCGATGCGGCCCTCCATGTCGCCGTGCGCGGCGAAGCCGGAGAAGCGGATCTTGCCCGCCTCGCGCAGCGCCGCGTAGCGCTCGCGCTCCTCGTCCGAGTTGTCGTTCGTGTCGGGGATCAGCACGTCGATGTGGTCGGTGTTGAGGATGCGCAGGCAGTCGTCAACCTCGCCCGGGCTGGCCTTGACCGCCAGGTAGACCTGGTCGCGCTTGGTCCGCATCACCTCGCCGACGATCTGGATCGAGCGGCCGCCGGTGTAGCCGGGGCAGGTGTGGATGTAGTTGATGCCCTCGTCGACCGCGTAGTCGAGCACGCGGCGGTGCGAGGCGTCCGCGAGCTGGATCGCGCCGAACGACAGCGCGGTGACCCGCAGGCCCGTGCGCCCCAAGCGGCGGCGCGGCAGCGGCGCGGCCTGCGCGCTCGCCGGCGTCCAATCACCGAAGGCCAACGCCCCGGCCGCCACCACGGCGCCGGTCGTAGCCATGAACTCGCGCCGACTGGCGCGGACAGTGGTCGTCAGATCGGTCATCTTGCTATACTCCAGCGCACTTGGCCGTAGAGCCGGCCCAAGCCGTGAATGCGATAGGCGGGACACAGCACATCTGCCCCTACCCATACTCCTACCCCTATAAGGTAGTACAACCAATCTGCCGATGCAACTGGTTCGCCTACTGCCGGACCGGCGCCAAGACCTCGAGAATCTCGTCAGCCCGCGCCATCGCCGCCGCCGCGTCGCCGCGAGTCTCGACATTGAGCCGCATCTGGCCCGCCTCGGTGTCGCTCTCGCGCAGGTTCATGCGCCACGAGTCGAAGGTCAGCGAGATGCCGTCGAAGCGGTCGACGTCCGAGTCGGTGACGCCCAGATGCGCGATGACCAGCGCGAAGGCCTCCTCCGCGTCGCTCACCGCGAAGCTCCGCTCGCCCGAGCAGGGGTACTTCGCCTGGCTCGCCTGGACCAGCTCGGAGAGCTTGCGGTCGCCACTGGCCAGCAGCGCGGCGACCAGCAGCCACGGGATCATCCCCGAGTCGCAGTAGTAGTAGTCGCGGAAGTAGTGGTGGGCCGACATCTCGCCGCCATACAGCACGTCCTCGGCCAGCATCAGCGCCTTGATCCGCGCGTGGCCCGTGCGCGAGCGGATCGCCTGCCCGCCTGCGGCTTCGACCAGCTCCTGCGTGTTCCAGATCAGCCGCGGATCGTGGACGATCTTCCCGCCCGGATGCGCGCTGAGCAACTGTGTGGCCAACAGCCCGACAACGTAGTAACCATCGACGAAACCGCCCTTCTCATCAAAGAAGAAGCAGCGGTCGTAGTCGCCGTCCCAGGCCACGCCCAGGTCGGCGCCGTGCTCGGCGATCGCCGCGCGCGTCGCGTCGTTGCTGGCCTCGTTCTTCAGCGGGTTGGGCACGTCGTGGGGGAAGTTGCCGTCCGGCGCCCAGTAGACCGGAATGAACTCGAACGGTAGGTGCGCTCGCAGCAGGTCGACGGCCAGCCCCGCGCCGCCGTTGCCCGCGTTGGCCACGATGCGCAGCGGCCGCCCCTCGCGCTCGGCGAAGCGGTCCAGGTCGACGCCGCGGACGAAGTCGAGCAGTTTGGCGACGTAGCCGGCGGTCGGGTCCCAGACCGCGCTCGTGCCCGGCTCGGCGGCCGTGCGCAGGGTCCGCGTGCGCACCTTCTCCTCAATCTCCAGCAACCCCTCCTCGCGGGTGATCGCGCGGACGGCCTCGCGCCGCTCGTCCCAGGCGACCAGCTTCAGCCCGTTGTCGCCCTTCGGGTTGTGGCTCGCGGTGACCATCAGCCCGCCGCCGATGCCCGGCTGCGCGCAGGCGTAGTAGGCCCATTCGGTGCCGCAGAGGCCCATCTCGAGCGTGTCCACGCCGCCCGCGTTCAGCCCGCTGACGATCGCGCGGGCGATCGCCGGGCTCGAGAGGCGGATGTCATGGCCCACGGCGACGGGCCCCAGCGGCCGCACGACCTCGGCGTAGGCCAGGCCGATGCGGTAGGCCTCGCCCTCGTCCCAATCGCCCGGCACCGCGCCGCGCACGTCGTAGGCCTTCAGCCAGCCGGACCGTTGCTGCTCAGACATCGTCGCTCTCCTTTGCTAGCGGGTCGACCAGGTGCTGCCCACCCGCGCCCGCGACCACCGCCACACACGCGCCCCACGGCCGCAGCTCGACGCTGCCCATCGCCGCCGGCACCACCACCGTGTCGCCCGCGGCCAGGCGCTGTTCGCCGCCGGCCCAGGCCAAACTCGCCGTCCCCTCGAGCAGGCAGACCACCTGCACCGAACGCGGGTCGACCGCCCAGGCCAACGCCTCCTCGGCCGCCAGCCGCTCCATGCGGTAGGCCGGCGCGTCGACCAGCAGCTCCCAGACGCCCCAGTCGTGCTCGACCGGCCGCGGCGCCAGCAGCGGCTCCGGGTCCGCCTCGACCCGCGCCACGCGCCGCCCCTCGTCGATATGCAGCGCGCGCCCGCGGCCGTAGTCGTAGAGGCGGTAGGTCGTGTCCGACGGCTCCTGCACCTCGAGCACCACGACCCCGCGGCCCAGCGCATGGACCGTCCCCGGCGCGACCCGCAGCACATCGCCCGGCCGCACCTCGACCCGCGCCAGCAGCCCGAGCAGCTCTTCGGCCTCGAGCGCGGCCTCGAACTGGGCCTGTGTGACGCCGGGCTGGAAACCGTAGTAAACCGCGGCGCCGGGTTCGGCGTCGACGACGACCCAAGCCTCGTCCTTGCTCGCGGCGG
This sequence comes from Armatimonadetes bacterium UBA5419, assembly GCA_002409445.1. Taxonomy (GTDB): domain Bacteria; phylum Armatimonadota; class UBA10988; order UBA10988; family UBA10988; genus UBA10988. The sequence continues at coordinate 4,296 of DHNJ01000165.1, forward strand.
TGGGGAACCAGCGCGCGCAGTCGTCGGCGCTGGGGTGGACCTGCACGCTGAGGTCGTCGTTGGCATCGAGCAGCTTGACCAGCAGCGGGAAGCGGCCCTCGGGCCAGGCCGTGCCGACCAGCGTCGGCCCCCAGGCCTCGGTCACCTCGCGCAGGCTGTAGCCCTCGAGCGGCCCGGCGGCGATCCCGCTCGTCCCCTGGTCAAGGTCGGCCACCTCCCACGCCTCGCCCACGGGCACGCCGGCCGGCAGCGGCTTGTCATAGAGCCGCGCCAGCCGCCGCCCCCCCCAAACCCGCTCGACCAGCAGCGGCGCACAGAGCAACGGATACGGTTCAACAAGGCTAGCCATAGCACCCGGCAGTGTACCGCCGGCCCGGCCTGGCGGCAACTGGGGTGGGTGGTGCGGGGCGGCACCGCAATCCGCCCATGTGGCGTGGGCTGAT
>DHNJ01000165.1:4919-12255 GCA_002409445.1 Armatimonadetes bacterium UBA5419
ACTCGGCCGCAGCGCAGCGAAGGTCGAAACAGGATTTGGTTCTGAGCTGAGCTGCGGACAAGAGTGTCCGCGGTCCCGGGCGGCGGCTCCGTGACGACGTGTGTCGCGGGCTAGCAGCCCTTGCCACATGGGGGTGCGCCCCCGCCAGCTGACTAGTTGTACTTCCGGTCGAAGTCGCTGTCGGACGAGACGAGGTACATGATGCCCTCGATCAGCCCGGCAATCGCGGGGATGCCGGTCCAGCAGAGCAGCAGGTAGGCGACGCCCCAGCCGGTCTGACCCAGGTAGAACTTGTGTACCCCGAGGCCGCCCAGGAGGATCCCCAGGACACCAGCAGCAACCTTACTCTTCATGCGTTGTCTCCCCGTGGCCGGACCGCACCGTGCCACGTCTGATGAAGATAACGGAGTGAGGCGGGCGGTGGTTACGGGTCGCGGGCTAGAAGCCCGCGCCCCACGGGGATAAAATGCCCGCGGGCCGGCGGCTAGCGCAGGTCGAGGTCCACCGTCGTGTCGTCGGTGCCATCCAGGCGGGCCTGCGGGGTCGGCGTGGCCGTGCGGGGCCGGAACGAGGGGAATTCGTAGGTCACCACACCCGAGTCCATGTCGACTTGTAGGTCACACAATTGCAGTTTGCGGAGCTTCTCGAGCGTGGTCTGGATCTCGTCGTAGGACAGCGTCATCTCCGCCATGACATCGGCGACCGAGATGCGGCCCTGCTGCTGGCGCGCATACTGGAGAATCCAGCGCTCCTGCTCGTCCGGCGAGACCGGCCGCCGGCGAGCCCATTCAGCCCCCTGGACCGTCGTCGGACCGGGTGTCTGCCGGTGCTGGCTGCCACTGGAGTCGATGGTGAAGGTGAACTGCTTCTTGGTCGGGCTCGTCGTCATCAACGCCGGCGCCCCGACCGCATCGCGCACCAGACCCGGGTTATAGATTCGGTCGAAGTCGTTGTCGCTTGTCGCCAAGTAGATGATGCCTTCGATGAGGCCGATCACCCCGGGGATGTACGTCCAACAGAACAACAAATAGACGATGCCCCAGCCAGTCTGTCCGAGATAGAACTTGTGCGCGCCGAGCCCACCCAGGAATATCCCTAGGAGTCCGGCGGTTGTCTTCTGCTTCATCGCTGCGCTTCCCTCCCCCGATGCCCGTGCCCACCAGATCCTGGACGTACGGATGCCCGTGCGCATGTTCGTCGGCCGAGCCGGCTGCCGCATTCGAATGTAGCACAATCGCTTTCGCGTGTCGACAGACGAGCGGCCGGCTTACCAGCCGGCGGCTCCGTGACGACGTGTGGCGCGGGCTGCCAGCCCGCGACCTTCGAAGGGACCGCCGGCGCCTCGACGGCATCGGCCACGAGGGTGCCGGAGCCTCTGCCGCCGAAGCGGCGGCGGTACAATTCGGCGGCCGCAGGCGACGGGGACAGCTAGGCCGGTAGTGGTCCGAACCTCAACATGAATGCCGTCGAGGCGCCGGCGGTCCCTCGGGGGGCCGGCGCCCCCCCTACGTCAACAACGCCACCGCGTGGTCGCGGAGGAGGGTGCGGTTGGTTTGGAGGTCGTGGGCGGTCAGTTTCAGGCGGCGGCGGTCGTCGACCCAGAAGTAGACGCGGACGCGGTTGATGCCGGGGTGGCCCGGTGGGTCGAGGGGGACGATGGTGCCGTTGTTGAGCGGGGCGACGCGGTCCTCGCCGACCAGGGCGTAGCGGTGGGCCGGGGTCGGCGCGTTCAGCACGCGGACCTGGCGGTCCTCGACGATGACCTCCGGCCGCGAGACGTCGGCGTGCTCGATCTCGCCGAGGAACAGCTCCATCGCCGTCTGCCCCGGCGTGCTCGCCGCGTACTCGCGGACGACCGGCTCGCCGAACGGGTAAGCGGAGAGCGCGGGCACGACCAGGTCGTACTCGTGGCGGCGGGCGAAGTGGTTCCAGCCGCGGACGCCGTAGCTGTGGTAGAGGAAGTCGCGCACGGCGACACCGAGCCCGAGCCGCGCCCCGCCGCGCGCCGCGGCCGTGTAGACGTGCTCGGCGCGCACCTTCTGCGGCCCAAACATCGACTGGATCAGCCGCCGCACCGCCGGCGTCTGGCTCGCGCCGCCGACCAGCAGGACCTGCTCGATATCGTCCTTGCCCACCCCGCGCCGCTCGGCCTGCCGCAGCAGCGCCTCGAGCCCCGCCTGCAGCCGCGGCAGGAACCCGCGTTCGATCAGCACGTCCTCGAGCTCATCGCGCGTCAGATGCGCGCTCAGCCGCCCGTGGCCGCCGGGCAGCGGCACATCGAAGTTGGCCTCGTGCGCGCTGGACAGTTGGATCTTCGCCGCCTCGGCCGCGCGCAGCAGGCTCGGCCGCGCTGGCCGCACCGGGTCCAGGCCGTTGCGCGCCATGATGTGGTCGAGCAGCCAGAGGTCGATATCGTCGCCGCCGAGCACCTGGCCGACCTTGGCGATGACCGTCGCCGCTAGCGGCTGTTCGCCGCCGGTCAGGTCGTCCGGCAGGCGCACCAGCGACAGGTCGACGGTCCCGCCGCCCAGGTCGCAGGTCAGCACGCGGCGGCCCGGCGCGGCCACGCCGTAGCCCAGCGCGGCGGCCGTACTCTCGTCGACGACCCGCCAGTGCCGCACCGGCCAGTAGCTCTCCAACCACTCGAGGTACGGCTGAAAGCTGCCCACGGGTACGGTGAAGACGACGGTGTCGCGGTTGCGGTCGAGCTCGTCGATGGACTGCAGCACGGCCGTCAGGAACCAGCCGGCGGCGCGCTCCGGGGTCACCTCGATCCCGTCGATCTCGGGGTCGAGGCCGGCGGTGCGCACGGCGATGCGGCGTTTGAAACCGGTGATGTAGCGCGGGTCGTCGGGCCGGTCGAGCCCGGCGCGGGCGACCTGCGCGCCGGCCAGCACGTCGACCGTGCGCGCGTCGAGGACGTAGATCACCGAGGGCACGAGCGGCGGCGTGTGCCCGTCGTCGGCCAGGGCCAGGTCGCCCGGGGCGATCAGCCGCAGCGTGCCATCGACCGCCGCGGCGGCGACGACCGTGTTCGTGCTGCCCAGGTCGACGGCGAAAACCTGCGCACCCGCGGCCCGCTCCGCTTCCGCCATCAACCGCCGCCCCCGCCGCTGGCCGGCTGCCGGCTGATCTCCAGGCCGTCGTGGCGGCGGACTTCCATCGTCTGCGGCCCGCCCTCGCGGCTGAAGGTGCGGTGCTCGACGGTCAGCACGGTCAGCGGCGCCTCGCTGCGGCGCACGACGACCTTCGTACCGACTTTCAGCCGGCGGAAATCGACGCTCGGGTTCCAGCTGCGCAGGTCGCCCAGCCGCGCGGCATACTTCGCCGCGAGCGACTCGAGCGTATCGCCGGCGACCACCGTGTGCGTGTTCGGCCGCGCGCGCGCGCCGCTCAGCTCGGCGACCGCGGCGGGCACCTCGAGCACCTCGCTCAGCGGGCAGCGCGGCGCGGGTCGGACCTCGACCGCCTGGACCAGACTAACGCTGCGCAGCTTGCCGCCGCGCGGGAGGTTGCCCTCGACCTCCTTGGCCACCGCCTGCCGGCGCGCCTCGAGCGCGGCCTCGGCCTGCTCGGCGGTGGGCAGGACGGCCAGGCGCGTGCCGGCCTTGGTGTCGACGATCGCGTACGCCTCGACGACCGGCGTCAACACCGCTGCCAGCTGGGCCACCGCCGCCGGCGCCGCCGCCGCGTCGCGGTCAACCGAGCGGCGGACGGGCCGCAGCAGGTAGCGTTGGGCGAAGCCCGGGTGGGCCGCGGCGTAGCGTGGGGCGCCCGCGTCGCCGGCGTAGTAGGCGTGTTGCGCGCGCGCCGCCTCGAGCACCGCGGCCAGCGCCTCCTCGGCCTGCGCGCGCTGGGGCAGGTAGACCTGCTCGACATAGCCCGCCTGGGCCGGGTCAAAGACCGCGACCGACCAGACCCGCCCGCCGACCCGCAACACGTAGACCACGGCCAGCAGCAGGCCGACGAGCGTCAGCAGCATGCGCCGTTCGCGGCTGGCCTGGCGGGCTCGTGCGGCCGCGTCGGCCGCGGCATCGGGACGCGAAGGTGGTGGTGGCGGCGGGGTGCGGTCAGGCATCGGCGCGTGGGTCTAGGGCGTAGCCTGGGCGGCCGGCGCCGGCTCGATGCTGGCCGGGTTGGGGCCGCCGACCTTGGCCGTGCCGGCGATCAGCTCGGCCAGGTGCTGGCTGGCCGCCTGCACCTGTATGTCCCAGTCGATCAGCGGCGTCTTGTTCGCGTCGGCCTCGCGCAGGGCCTCGCGGCGCGCCTCGATCTCCCAAGGCACGGCGATGTCCGGCTCGATGCCGCGGGTGTTGATGTTGCGGCGGTTCGGCGTCAGGTAGACCGAGGTAGTCACGACCAGCGCCGAGTCGTCGCTCAGCTTGAGCACGGTCTGCACCAGACCCTTACCGAACGACTTCTCGCCGACGACCGTCGCGCGGCGGTTGTCCTGCAGGGCGCCGGCGAGGATCTCGGAGGCCGAGGCGCTCATCCCGTCGATCATGACCACCATCGGCAGCCCGAAGTGACCATCGAACCGCGGCTGCACCTGCAGCGCCTCGAGCGGCCGGCGCGGCGCCTCGATATGGACCACCGGGCCCGTCTCGACGAAGTAGCTGACGACCTTGATCACCTCTTCCAGGCTGCCGCCGGGGTTCTGGCGGACGTCGAGGATCAGGCCCTTCATGCCCTGCGCCTGCAGCGCGGCGACCGCCTCGGCCATCTGCCGGTAGGTCTCCTCGTTGAAGGTGTTCAGCGCGATGTAGCCCTGCTGGTTCGGCAGCATCTCGCTCTCGACGATCGGCACAGTCACGTCATCGCGGGTGATCACGATGTCGAGGAGCTTGGTCGGGTCGAACGGGGCGGGGTCACGGCGCGGCTCGTCGGCGTCGGCGCCGATGCGCTTGGCCACCTCCGGGTCGAGCGCGGTGATCGGGCGCTCGGGCCGGTAGACCGTGAGCGTCACGTTGGTCCCCTGCTCGCCGCGGATCAGCGCCACGACCGCGTCGATGCTCATGTCGTCGGTCGCCCGGTCATCGACCTTGACGATCCAATCGCCCGCCTGCAAGCCGGACTTCGCCGCCGGGTTGCCACTGTAGACGCGGTTGACGACGATGCGCAGCAGGTTCAGGTCCAGGCGCAACTCGGCGCCGATGCCCTTGAAGTGGCCCTGGGTGTCCTGGCGGAAGGAGGCGTAGTCCTTGGGGTCCATGAACCGCGTGTACGGATCGCCCAGCTCGCGCAGCATGCCGCGCACCGCGCCATAGGCGAGCTTGGTCTTGTCCTCCTCGGTGATCGGCTGGTAGAAGTTGGCGCGCAGCTGCTCGTAGACCTCCATGAAGGACTCGAGCGGGTCGTGGTCGAGCTGGCCCACGGGCGCCAGCGGCCGGCCCAGGCGGCCGAGCATGTTGCCCAGCGGGCTGCCGATGCCCGGCGGCTGGTCGACGGTGCTGGCCGGCATGGGGCCGCGGGTGCCCGCGGAATAGCCGACCAGGAAGCACATCAGGCCGAAGCACGCGGCGACCGCCAGCACGAAACCGTAGCTGCGGGCGGTCGAAGTCTGCTGTCGAGGACGAAGCGAAGCCATCATCACCTCCACCCCAGGCGGGGCCATGGGGTGTGACGGGCGCACGTCCCGCCACATCTATTGTCTTGCTCTAGACGGGCGGTGTCAAACCAAGCGCACCCCCAGCCCGATCCCCGGGCCCCTGTACACCGCCCGCACCGGCGGCTACAATGCGCGCCGGAGGGGTTCAGCCATGCTCGCCCGCGTCGAATCTATCGCGCTCGTTGGTATCGACGCGGTGCCGGTCCTGGTCGAGGCCGACGCCAACCCGGCGGCCGACCGCAAGACCCTGATCGTCGGCCTGCCCGACGCCGAGGTCAAGGAGGCCCAGGAGCGCGTCTGGGTCGCCCTGCGCCATTCGGGCTTCTACGTCCACGACGGCCGCCTGACGATCAGCCTCGCGCCGAGCGACCTGCGCAAGCAGGGCAGCCACTTCGACCTGCCCATCGCTCTGGCCACCCTCGCGGCGACCGGCCAGCTCGAGGAGCAGGACCTGCAGCGCTTCTGCGTCATGGGCGAGCTGGGCCTCAACGGCGACCTGCACCCGGTGCCCGGCGTGCTCTCCGCGGCGATCGGCGCGCTGGCCGGCGGCAAGGCGGCGATCTTCGTGCCCCTGGCGAACGCCAACGAGGCGGCCGTGGTCGAGGGCCTGACGGTCTACGGCGCGCGCAACCTGGCCGAGGTCGTCGAGCACCTCAACGGCCTGCGCGAGCTGACCCCGACGCCGCACCACCTCGACGGCCTGGACCTCGACGCGCCCGAATACGACGTTGATTTCGCCGATGTGAAGGGCCAGGAACACGTCAAACGCGCGCTGGAGGTCGCCGCCGCCGGCGGGCACAACGTCCTGCTGATCGGCCCGCCCGGCGCGGGTAAGACGATGCTCGCCCGCCGCCTGCCGACGATCCTGCCGCCCCTGAGCCAGGCCGAGGCGCTCGAGACCAGCCGCATCTACTCGGTCGCCGGGCTGCTACCCTCCGGCCGCGCGCTGCTCGTCGCCCGCCCCTTCCGCACGCCGCACCACACCATCTCGAACGCCGGCCTGGTCGGCGGCGGCGCGCCCCCGCGGCCCGGCGAGGTCAGCCTGGCCCACCACGGCGTGCTCTTCCTCGACGAGCTGCTCGAGTTCCCGCGGACCGTCCTCGAGGTCCTCCGCCAGCCGCTCGAAGACGGCCACGTGACCATCGCCCGCGCCTCGGGCACGGTCGCCTTCCCTAGCTCGGTGATGCTGGTCGCCGCGATGAACCCCAGCCCCTCGGGCGACTTTCTCGACCCCGGCCGCGCCACCCAGGCCCAGCTGACGGCCCAGGCCCGCTACCTCTCGCGGCTCTCGGGCCCGCTGCTCGACCGCATCGACGCGCACATCGAGGTGCCCGCGCTGAGCAAGGAGGAGCTGGTCGGCAAGGCCAAGGGCGAGTCCAGCGCGGCCAAGCGCGTCCGCGTGCAGATGGCCCGCGACCGCCAACACCACCGCTTCGCCGGCACCCGCATCCACTGCAACGCCGAGATGACCAGCCGCGCCCTACGCAAGTACTGCACCCTCGGCCCCGACAGCCAAGCCCTCCTCCAACGCGCCGTCGACCACCTCGGCCTCTCCGCCCGCGCCTACGACCGCATCCTCAAACTCGCCCGCACCATCGCCGACCTCGACGGCCAAGACAACATCGCCGTCCCCCACATCGCCGAAGCCATCCAGTACCGCAGCTTGGACCGGAAGTTGTGGCAGGGGTAGGGTAGCGGGCGGCGGCAGAATCGTAGCGCCGGCGCCCT
>DHNJ01000165.1:12409-21844 GCA_002409445.1 Armatimonadetes bacterium UBA5419
GCGCCGGCGCCCTCGCCGGCGGGCCGTAGGCGCCTCGCCTACGACATGCAGCGACGACTCGTGGCGCGGGGGACGTGGTGGGCGTATGTGTGCCGTGGCGGTACGCTGGCTGCGGACAAGAATGTCCGCGGTCCCAGTTAGGGTGGCCGAGGGCCCTACAAGTCCCCTAGGCGGCGGGCGGCGCTCCGTTCGCCCCCCTTAGCACCCCCCGCCCCCGGCCCGATATTGGGTACAATGGAGGGGAGAGTTACCCTGAACGACCGACCACAGCGCCCTGAACGACCGATTCCGACGCCTGATCCCGCGGCCCGCGAGCGTGCGGTGTTGGTGGGGTTGGACTTGCCCGACCTGCATGGTGGGCTGGCCGAGCGGCTGGAGGAGTTGGCGCTGCTGGCGGATACGGCGGGGTGTGACACGCTGGCGGCGGTGACCCAGGCGCGGGATAAGCCGGATACGCGGGCGTACCTGGGCAAGGGGAAGATCGAGGAGGTCGCCGCGCTGGCCGAAGAGCTCGAAGCGACGATGATCATCGTCGATAGCGAGCTGACGCCGAGCCAGGCGCGCAACCTTGAAGAGGCGGTCAACCTCCGCGTGGTCGACCGCACGCAGTTGATCCTCGAGATTTTCTCGCGCCGCGCCAGCACCCGCCTCGCGCGCGACCAGGTCGAGCTGGCGCAGTTGCAGTACGAACTGCCGCGCTTCCGCCGCATGTGGACGCACCTCAGCCGCATCGAGGGCGGGGCCCGCGGGGGCGGGAGCGGGACGGCGCGCGGGCCGGGTGAGCGGCAGCTCGAAGTCGACCGCCGGCGCGCGCGCGAGCGCATCCACCGCCTGCGCCAGCGGCTGCAGGAGTCCGAGGCGCAGAAGGCCGTGGCCAACGCCTCGCGCGGGTCCATCTTCACCGCCTCGCTCGTCGGCTACACCAACGTCGGCAAATCGACGCTGATGAACGCGCTGACCGGCACCGAGCTGTTGGCCGAGAACCGCCTGTTCGCCACGCTCGACGCGACCACCCGCCGGCTGACCGTCGACGGGCAGGAGCTGCTGCTGTCGGATACCGTCGGCTTCATCCGCGACCTGCCGCACGCGCTGGTGGCGAGCTTCCACGCGACTCTGGCCGAGGTGCGCGAGGCGGACCTGCTGTTGCACGTGGTCGATATCGCCAGCCCCGAGCTGGACGAGCAGATCGCCGCCGTGCGCGCCGTGCTGACCGAGATCGAGGCGCACGAGCAGCCGACGCTGATGGTCTTCAACAAGCTCGACGCGCTGGACCCCGGCCTCGACCCGGAGGGCATCGCCGCGCGACATGGCGGCGGGCTGCTGGTCAGCGCCCAGACGGGCGAGGGGCTCGATGCGTTGCGCGCGGAACTGGCCGGCCGGGCGCGCGCCGAGCACGGGCCGGTCGAGCTGCTGATCCCCTACAGCGACGCCCGCGCCGCGGCCCAGGCCGAGGCCCGCGGGCAGGTCCAGAGCCGCGAGTACGAGGACGGCGGCGTGCGGCTGGTCGTCGTGCTCCCGGCCGAGGATCGCGCGCGGCTGGCCGACTACGTGGTCCAGCCGGGATAGCTGCGCCGGCGCAGGCGGATCGTCCGCCGCCAGCCGCGGACCAGCCCGATCAGCACCGGCCCCAGGCAGAGCCAGAGGATCACCGCGTCAACCTTCTGGTGCTGGTTGACCTTCTCCCACTCGCCCTGCACGCGCCAATAGAGGCTGAACCAGATCAGGAAGCCGAAGATCAGCAGGCCCACGACCCCCGGCCCCCAGCGGCAGATCTGCCACCAGCAGTAGCCCAGCCGGTAGCGGCCCGACGGCCGCGGGACGGGGCACTGCTCGTTGCTCGGGGCGGCGCTCATCAGGCGTACCAGCCGCGCAGGCGGAACTCGTGGAGCAGCTCGTGGATGCCGGTGCTGGCGACGCCCTCGGTGATCCAGCCGCCGTTGGCGCGGACCGCCGCCTTGACCTCGGCGTCGCCGTTGGCCATCGTCGCCGAGCGCAGGCCGTAGCGGCCATCGAGCATCGACAGGTCGTTGGCGCTATCGCCGAAGGCCAGGACCTGGTCGGGCCGCAGGCCGCGGGTCGCCGCCGCGTGGCGCAGGCAGCCGCCCTTGGTCGCCGTGGTCAGGACCACGTGCGCCAGGCTGCCGTTGCGGTGCGTCTCGGCCAGGGGCAGCTCGGCCGACAGCTCGGCGAGCACCAGCCGCGCGCGCTGGGCCTCCTCGGGGTTGCCCATGTTGACCTCGAGGCCATAGTCGCCCCACAGCCACCAGCGCTTGGGGTGCAGGCCGGCCGCCTCGAGCGACAGCCGCCAGGAGGTCTGGCGCTCGGAGATCTGGTGGACCAGCTCGCGCATCTCGGCGCGGCGGGCCGTGTTCCACTCGAGGTCCGGTTCGAGCGCGTCCAGCCCGACCCAGTAGATGAAGGTCTCGCGGGTGCAGAAGAAGCTGGGGAACGGGTCGCCCCAGGGCAGCCCCTGGGCCTCGAGCTCGTCGCGCATCTCCCACCAGTAGCGGCCGGAGGCCAGCCCGCAGAAGATGCCCTCCTCGCACAGTTCGGTCAGGATATCGATCGTCTCCGGCGGCACCTTCGGCCCACCGGGGTTGTGGTTCATCAGGGTCCAGTCGAAGTCCAGACCGATCAGGCCGATCTGGGGTTTGGGCGTCATCGTTGCGTCTCCGCGAGCAGATCGCCGACCGCCTGGCGCAGGCGGGCCGGGGCGTACGGGTCGGGCAGCCAGTCGCTGGTCCGCCAGCCGCCGGAGTTGGGGATCACCATCAGCGCGCGGATCTGCTCGAAGATCGGCTCGGCGCGCGCGGCCAGCGCCGGGTCGGCGGCCGCGGCGACCTGCAGCGCGTGCATCAGGTCGTAGTCCTCGACCCCGTCGCGCGCGTTCTCCAGGCGGATCGTCGAGACCGGCCCGTCCAGCCCGACGCGGTCACCCGGGTAGGCCAGGTAGCCGTCGCCGTTGGGGTAGCGGATGTGGTAGCCCTCCGTGTCGGGCCCGTCCGACTGCGGGATCGACGAGTGCCAGCCGTACTCGAACGGGTTGTAGGTCCACCAGTCGAGGCCCCAGAACTCATACCCGCTGACGTTGTGGGCGAAGCAGTACCAGGGCAGCATCCGCTCGGTCGCCGCGTACGGCGTGTCGATCTCCATGTGCCCGTCGGTGGTGAACCACATCTTGTCGCCCGCGGCCTGCCGCGCGACCATCTCGTCGACCGGGAAGCTGCCGTGCTGGCCGACGCCCCAGTGGCTCAGCAGGCCGTCCCAGGCGGGGTTGTGCCGCCAGGTGCTCGAGTAGATCGGCAGGTCGGGGGCGACCTCCTGGATCATCTCCATCACATCGCCGAGCCAGGCGGTGACCTCCGGCTGCTCGAAGAACGGCTCGTCGGAGAGGTACAGCGAGACGTACGGCGCCCAGCCGCGCGCCTTGCAGTGCTCCCAGATCTGCTGGACCGCCTGCTGGTAGCGGCTGCGCCACTCAGGCGAAGGGTACGTCGCGCCGAACTTGGGACCGGGCGGGAAGGCCCAGCCGCCGACGTAGAACAGTGACGGCAGGTAGGCGGCGCTCATGTTCAGCTGGTCGAAGCGCAGCTCGGCCTCGCGGTCGAAGGCGGTCAGGTCGAGGGTGACCTGGCCCGCGTCGTCGACCGACCACTCGGGGTTCGGCAGGCTGTCGAAGCTTATCCGCCGTTCCGCGGCGAACTCGAGCCAGCCCTGGTGGTCGCCGCCGGCGCGGTGGTCGTAGATGACCTGCAGCGTCGGCCGCGCGGGCTGCTGGAAGGGCCAGACGGTCAGCGTGAACGGCAGCGTGACCGGCGCGCCGGCCGCCGGCGTGACGGTGACCGTGCCCGCGTAGTCGCCCGGTGTGGTGTCGAGCGGGACGTGGACCGTGGCCCAGACCGGCTGGACCTGGTCGGCGGTCAGCTCGACCGGCCCATCGAGCGGCAGCAGGAAGTCGGGCCACCAGCCCTGCTGGCCGTCGGTCCGGCTGGTGCCGCGGGGCAGCGGCCGCTCGCCCGGCGCGGCGGTCAGGCGGAAGTAGCCACCCGGCTGATAGACCGGCACGTAGCCGACGCGTTCGACCCGCGGGCTGAAGCCCGGCAGGTCGACGCTGACCGTCGCCGGCCCCGCGACCTGGCTGCGGAGGCAGACCTGCAGCGTCTCGCGTTCGCCGCGCGAGGCCCAGATGTGGGCGGGGGCGGTGGGCTTGGGCAGGCTGTCGCGGAGGACCTTGATGATCGGGTCCTCGGTCCAGACCGCCAGCGGCGCGCCGGGCGTCGGCGGCGCCTCGAGCCGGCCGGGCCGGCCCTGGCTGGCGGGGCGCAGGACGACGTCGTCGTGCCAGACGCGCCCGGTCGAGTTCATCGTCAGGTGCAGCTCGATGTAGCGGGCGAACGCGGGCGGCCCGGTGAGCATGGACAGCGTCGTCCAGTCCTGGTCGCCGCTGATCGTCGGGCCGCTGCCGCCGCCGGCCTCGTCGCGCCAGACGCGGTCCTCGTCGAGATAGTGGATGTACAGCCGCGCGGGCGCCGACAGCTCGCTCGAGCGGGCGCGCGCGGCGTAGTAGTAGAGGCCGTCGGGGCTGGGCAGGTCGATCTGCTGGCGCCAGCCGACCCAGCGCGGCGGCGCGTCGGCGGGGACCTCGGTCAGCCCGGCCGTGCCGCCATCGACGCCTTCGCCCGGCGCACGCACGACGCGCACGCCCTCGGCCTGCTCGCCCTCGGTGCCGCCGGCCCAGGCGTCGTCATCGGCCTCGAACCCCGCGTTGCCCGCCAGGTTGCCCGGCCCATCGACCAGCGCGCGCCAGTCGAGCGCGGGGAACGTGCCGCCCGCGGGCAGGCCGTAGAGCGGCACGCGCAGCAGGCCGTCGGTCGGCAGGTCGACGAGGAACAGGAGGTCGTCGCCGGTCAGCAGGCTGGGCAGCGGCGCGCCCGTCGCCGGGTCGACCGGGACGAACTGCGTGCCGGCCGGCAGCCGCGCCAGCAGGCCGCGCACGGGCACCATGATCAGCTGGCCGCCGACCGCCGGGCCGCTGTTGACGATCTCGACAACGGTGCGGCAGATCGCCGCCGCCAGCGCGCCCCCGGGCCAGGCGCCGGGCCCGACGGCGGTCAGGCCGAGCCGCTCGACGGGGCCGGCGGTCGCACTCAGCGTGACCGTCGGCGGGTCGAGCTCCTCGACGCTCAGGTCGTCGTGCCAGGCGGTGCCGGTGCCGTAGAGGACGGTGCCGATGGTCATCGCGGTCGAGCCGGCGGGCGCGACGAACTCGTGGCTCACCTCGCGCCAGTCAAATGTGCCGCCCGCGTCGTAGGTGAAGACATTGTTCAGCGCGAGCGGCTCGCCGGTGGCACTGACGTGGACGAACCAGCCGACGCGGCCGGTGATGTTCTCGCCGCGGATCCAGCCGCTCAGCCGATAGCGCACGCCGGGCCGCGCGGCGAGGTTGGTCTGCCGCGTGCCGACCCAGGTCGGCGCGGCGCCCGCGTCAACATCGATGCGCATCGAGCGCTGGCCAGTGTGAGCCATCGCCGCGTCCCAGGTCTGGCGGTGCTGGCCGTCGCCCTGGCTGCTGCTCCAGCCGGTGGGCACGGTGTCGCCGGTCTCGAACGAGGCGTTGGACAGGCCGCCGGGCAGGCTGAGGCGGGCGGGCGGGGCGACGGCGCCGGGCTGGTCCCAGTAGACGACGAGCCGCTGGCTGCCGCCGGCGGGCACCGTGGCGGGGACGAACAGCTCGCTGCCGGCGACGACGGGGCCGCGCGGCTGCGTGCCGTCGGGCCCGCGCAGCTCGTAGAGCAGCTCGGTGCCGGCCTCGTCGGTCACGCGGATCGACTCGGCGGCGGCGCCGGTCAGCTGCAGGCGGCCGAGGCCGATGGCCACGGGCACCGGCTCGGCGACGGTCGGCTCGGTGCCATGGTTGGTCACGGTGATCACGGCCCGCGCTTGCCAGAGCCCCGGCTCGGCGGCCGACAGATCGCCGGCCCAGCGGACAGCGGGCTCCTGGGCGCCGACGCTGCCGGCGCAGCAGACCAAGAGGGACAGGGTCAGCCAAGTGCGGGCCATGGTGATCTCCGTGGGGTTAGGGTCAGCGCGGGGTGAAGTCGACCTCCGGCGTGACCCGGCGGGTGAACGCGGCGAGGAGGCGGGCGCAGTGGTCCAGGTCCTCCATCGCGCAGACTTCGACCGGCGAGTGCATGTAGCGGTTGGGGATGCTGATCAGCCCGGTCGCCACGCCGCCGCGGCTCAGCTGCATCGCGTTGGCGTCGGTGCCGGTGCCGCGCGGCGCGGCCTGCACCTGGTAGGGGATGCCCTCGGCCTCGGCCGCCTCGACCATCAGGTCGTAGACGACGGGGTTGATGTTCGCGCCGCGGCTGATCACGGCGCCCTCGCCCAGCTTGATCGGCGAGGTCTGCCCGACGTTCATGTCCGGGTGGTCGGTGGCCCAGGTCACATCCGCGGCGACCGCGACGGTCGGGTTGACGCGATAGGCGCTGGTCGTCGCGCCGCGCAGGCCGATCTCCTCCTGCACCGTCGAAACCGACCAGACCCCACACTGCACGTTGTCCGCGTCCTCGGCCAGCAGGCGCAGCGCCTCCATGACCACGTAGACGCCAACCTTGTCGTCCATCGCCGTCGCGGCGACCAGGCCGCCGCCCAGGTCGGTCGCGTGCAGGCGCCAGGTGATCGGGTCGCCGATGCGGACCTTGGCCTTCACCTCGTCGGCCGGGTAGCCGGTGTCGATCCACATCTGGTGCAGGGCGGGAATCTTGTTCCGCTCGTCCGGCTCGAGCAGGTGGGTCGGCTTGCGCGCGCAGACGCCGGGGATCGGGCCGTCCTTGGTGTAGACGATGACCTCCTGGCCGAGCACGACTTGGTTGTCGTGGCCGCCGACACCGGAGAACCGCAGCAGGCCGGAGTCCTCGATATGCTGGACCAGGAAACCGATCTGGTCGCAGTGGCCGGCGAACTGAACGCGCGGCTCCCGGTCGCCATGCAGGGTCGCATAGACGTTGCCGTGCAGATCCGTCTCGACCGCCTGGGCGAAGCCGCCGGCGTAGTCGCGGACAATCTGTTGGACCGGCTGTTCATAGCCGGACACGCTTGGGTTGGTCAGCAGTGCGTTGAGAAACGCTCGTGACTCGGGTCGCATAGGTTACCTTCCCTTCCTCTGCCGCAGTATAGCCGATTCGGCCCGGGCGGGCAGGAGCCCCCCGCCGCGGCTCGAAGTTGAGCGTTCAGGAGCCCCCACCGATGACCGCCCTCTGCCTGTTGGCCAGCCTGCTGGCCCAGCCCGCCGCCACCGCGCCGGCGCCCGCGCCCTTCGGCCTGCGCATCGTCGATGCCGAGACCGGCCGCGGCGTGCCGCTGGTCGAGCTGAAGGCGACGACCCAGCAGCGCTTCTGGACCGACAGCGCCGGCTGGGTGGCAATCACCGAGCCCGAGCTGCTGGGCCACGAGGTCTTCTTCCACGTCGCCAGCCACGGCTACGAGTTCGAGCAGGAGGGCTTCGGCTACCGCGGCCGGGCCGTGCGCTGCGAGCCGGGCGGCCGCGCGACCTGGCCGATCACCCGCCGCAACCTCGCCGAGCGGCTGTATCGCATCACCGGCGCGGGCATTTACAACCACAGCGTGACCCTCGGCGAGCCGGTGCCGATCGCCGAGCCGCTGCTCAACGGCGGCGTGGCCGGCCTCGACTCGACCCAGCCGGCGGTCTACCAGGGCCGTATCCACTGGTTCTGGGGCGACACCAACCGCCTCGCCCACCCGCTGGGCAACTTCGAGACGACCGGCGGCGTCAGCGACCTGCCCGCGGCCGGCGGGCTCGACCCGGCGGTTGGCATCGACATCCGCTTCCACACCAACGACGCCGGCTTCGCCCGCTCGATGATCCGCCGGCCCGGCCCCGGCCCGATCTGGGTCGATGGCATGATCACCCTGCCCGACGCCGCCGGCCGCGAACGGCTCTGCTGCGGCTGGACCAAGGTCGACCAGGATATGCGCGCGGTCAGCCGCGGCCTGGCCGCCTGGGACGACGCGGCCGAGCAGTTCGAGCTGGTCGTCGACGTGCCGCTCGACGCGCCGTACGTGCCCTACGGCCAGCCGTTCATCCACGAGGGCTACGCCTACTTTGGCGACCCGTTCCCCAACCTGCGCGTGCCCGCGACCTTCGAGGCCTGGGCCGACCTGGACCAGTACGAGGGCTTCGCCTGGGGCGCCGACGGCTATCAGTGGCGGCCGGGGGTTGCCGGCGACCCGCAGTACACCGAGCACGAGCGGATCGAGGCGGGCGAGCAGCCGGCGGAGACCGCGCGCTGGCGGGTGCGCGCGGCGGACGAGCCCGCGCGGCGGATCAGCCTCCACCGCGGCACGGTCCGCTACAACCCGTACCTCGACGCCTGGCTGCTGATCGCCGTCGAAAACTTCGGCGGGCCGTCGTTCCTGGGCGAGGTCTGGGCCGGCATCGCCGACTCGCCGATGGGCCCCTGGGGCGAGGTGCGGCGGATTCTGACCCACGATCGGTACAGTTTCTACAACCCGCGCCAGGACGAGTTCTTCGACCAGGACGGCGGGCGGACCGTCTACTTCGAGGGAACCTACGCCTCGACCTTCAGCCGGACCGAAGACCTTACGCCACTCTACGACTATAATCAGATGATGTACCGCCTGGACGTCGAGCTCCTGCGTTAACTGTGCCTCGCGGCCGGTCGGTGCGGCAGGAGTGACCATCCGTGGCGACCGTTAGCCCTAGCACCAGTCTTACGCTCGAAGTTCGATATCCCAGCCGGCAGGGCATGCTGGCCAAGCTGACCGCGGCCATCGCCGCCGCCGATGGCCTCATTCGCGACGTGCGCATCGTCGCCGCCGAGGGTGGTGTGACGACCCGCTCGGTCGAGGTCGAGGCGCACGACGTCGAGCACCAGCAGGCGATTGTCGAGGCGCTGCAGGCGCTGCCCGAGATCGAGCTGCTGAGCTGGTACGACCGGACCTTCGCCCTCCACCGCGGCGGCAAGATCAGCATCGCTAACCGCGCCCCCGTGCGCGACCGCGACACGCTCTCGCGCGCCTACACCCCCGGCGTGGCCCGCGTCTGCGAGCGGATCAAGGACGACCTCGACGCGGTCTACCGCTACACCGTCAAGGCCAACATGGTCGCCGTCGTTTCCGACGGCACCGCCGTCCTCGGCCTCGGCGATATCGGTCCCTACGGTGCGTTGCCGGTGATGGAGGGCAAGGCGATGCTCTTCCGCGAGTTCGCCGAGATCGATGCCTTCCCGCTCTGCCTCGACACCACCGACACCGAGCAGATCATCGCCACGGTCAAGGCCATCGCGCCGGTCTTCGGCGGCATCAACCTCGAGGACATCTCCGCCCCGCGCTGCTTCGAGATCGAGGAGCGGCTGCGCGCGGAGATGACCATCCCCGTCTTCCACGACGACC
>DHNJ01000165.1:21994-25860 GCA_002409445.1 Armatimonadetes bacterium UBA5419
ACGACGACCAGCACGGCACCGCCGTGGTCGTCCTCGCCGCGCTGCAGAACGCCCTGCGCGTGACCGAGCGCTGCCTCGACGAATGCAAGATCGTCATCGCCGGCGCCGGCGCCGCGGGCCAAGCGATCGCTAAGCTGCTGCTCGCGCTCGGTGCGGGCGACATCATCCTCACCGACCGCAACGGCGCGCTCTACGCCGGCCGCCAGAGCGGGATGAACGAGTACAAGGAGCGCCTGGCCGCGCTGACCAACCGCGAGCGGTTCGCCGGCTCGTTGGCCGACGCGCTGGCCGATGCCGACGTGTTCATCGGCGTCTCCGGCCCCAACATCATCCCGCCCGCCGCCCTGCACGCGATGAAGCCGCGGCCGATCGTCTTCGCCCTGGCCAACCCGACCCCCGAGGTCGACCCCGAGGGCGCGCTCGAGGTCGCCGGCGTCCTGGCCACCGGCCGCAGCGACTACCCGAACCAAGTCAACAACGCCGTCGCCTTCCCCGGCATCTTCCGCGGCCTGCTCGACGCGCGCGCCAGCCGCATCACCCAGCCGATGCTGCTCGCCGCGGTCCACGCCCTGGCCGCGACCGTGCCCGACGACGTGCTCAGCCCCGAGCTGATCATCCCCAGCGTCTTCCAGGAGGGCGTCGCCGGCCAGGTCGCCGCCGCGGTCTACGAGGCCGCCCTCGCCGACGCCCGCGCGCGCGGTGAGGTGCTGCCGGGCATGGGCGGGGAGTAACCCGCGCGTCCATGGCGAACTGACCGCCACCGCGTCCTGGCCGCCCCCGGCCCCGGCGCGGTGGAGGCCTGGCCATGGATTTCCAGCCCGACTACCGGCACTTCGCCGCGGTCATGCGCAACGAGCGGCCCGCGCGGCTACCCTTCTACGACCACTACTTCGCGCCCAATGTGGTCGAGGCGATCACCGGCGTGCCGTACGCCGACCTGCTCGGCGGCGACGCGGCCGACCGCGCCGAGTACTTCCGCCGCTACATCGACTTCCTCCGCGCGATGACCTTCGACGTGGTCATCTGGGAGGTCTGCTCGGGCGACCCCCTGCCCAGCCCAAGCGCGCTGTACGGTGGCCAGGGCCCGATCCAGACCCGCGCCGACCTCGAGGCCTACCCCTGGGACGAGCTGGCGGCGCTCTACTGGCGCCACGCCGCGCCGTACTTCGACGCCCTGCGCGCCACACTGCCGCCCGGCATGAAGGCGGTCGGCGGCGTTGGCAACGGCGTCTTCGAGCTGGCCGAGACGCTCGTCGGCCTCGAGTACCTGCCCTTCATCCAGACCGACGACCCCGAGCTGTACGACGCCCTGTTCGCCCGCATCGGCGACTACCTGGTCGAACTGTGGAGCGAGTTCCTGCCGCGCTACGGCGATTGCTTCGTCGCCGCGCGCATCGGCGACGACCTCGGCTACAAGGCTTCCCTACTGACCAACCCGCGCACCGTCCTGGACCAGGTCCTGCCCCAGTACCGCCGCCTGATCCAGACCATCCACGCCGCCGGCCTACCCTTCCTCTGGCACAGCTGCGGCTGCATCTTCGAGGTCATGGACGAGTTCATCGCCGCGGGCATCAACGCCAAACACTCGAACGAAGACATCATCGCCCCCTTCCAGACTTGGATCGACCGCTACGGCGACCGCATCGGCCTGCTCGGCGGCATCGACATGGACCTCCTCTGCACCGCCGCCCCCGCCGAACTGGAAACCATAGTCCTTGAGCGCGGCCGTGCCTGGCGCGCCAGCGCCCGCGGCTGGGCCCTGGGCAGCGGCAACTCCATCCCCCACTACGTCCCCCCGGACAACTACCTCGCCCTCATCCGCGGCGGCCAGCGGCTGCGCGCCGAGGGGTGAGCGGCGGCCTGGAGCGATGCAACCAAGGCCTCTTGCCAAGCGTTTACAGCAGTGATAGGGTTTGCGCCGGCAGGGGTGGCGCTGGGGAGTGGGTGGTATGAGTACGGGTGTGGAGTCGGGTTCCGGGTGGCTCGTCTTGCTCGAGACATCAGCCAACCAGCGCTATGTCTTTGGCAGCAACCGCCGGAGGGAGAACGCGGGCGCCTCGGCGGTGCTCGCTAGGCTGGTCGGCGACGCCGTAAGGAAAGCCACAGCGGCTGACGAGACGTTGCGGGTGCTGCAGTCGATCTCGGGCAAGGCGATCCTGATCGCGGCCGACGAGGCCCAGGGCCGGGCCGTGGTCAGCACCGCGACGCGGCACGCGCTGGCCCAGGCGCCGGGCGTCGAGCTGCGTGGGGTGGTCGTGCCGATCGGCCCGTCGCTGCGGGCGGCGGTCGGCCAGGCGCACCAGGCGCTCGAGCAGGTGCGCAACGACGTGCCTGGGCCGGACAGCCGCTACCTGCGCCTGCCGGTGGTCGCGCCGTGCGCCACCAGCGGGCTACCGGCGATGGACGACGGCCGCACCGGCGACCAGCCCGATGTGGTCTCCGCGGTGACCCAGGCCAAGCGGGACGCGGCGGACGCGTTCGATACGTCCATGAAGGACCTGATCAAGACCTACGGTGGTCAGAGCAATCTCGCCGCCGCCCTGTTCACCGACGCGGGCGATTTCGACCGCGCGGCCGACCGCGACACCGAATGGTCCTGGACTGCGGTCATCCACGCCGACGGCAACCGCGTCGGCCAGACCATCATGGCCTTCGAGGGCGATGACGATGCCTACGCCGCTTGGCTCACGGCGTTCTCCGCGGAGCTGGACGACGTCACGCATCAGGCGTTCGCGCACGCCGCGGGGAGCATGCCGAAGAAGTCGATTCTCCCGCTGATCCTCGGCGGCGACGACCTGACCGCGCTGTGCCGCGGCGACCGGGCGCTAGCCTTCACCGCGGCCTACCTGCGCGAGTTCGGCCGCTTGGCCAGCGCGGCCGAGCACCTCAAGGACGCCGACAGCCGGGCGATCACCGCCTCCGCCGGCGTGGCGATCGTCAAGCCGCACTTCCCCTTCCACACCGCCTACGAGCTGGCCGCGCAGCTCTGCGCCGCGGCCAAGCGGAAGCACCCGGGCGAGGCCGCGCTCGACTGGCACGTGCTCTACGACAGCAGCGGCGGCGACCTGGGAACCATCCGCGGCCGCCTGCCCTTCGAGCTCTGGCGGCCCTACACGCTAGACGGCTGGGACGCGCTGGCGGCCGACGGCGCGGCGCTCAACGCGACCGATACCGACGGCCGGCGCTGCCTGCCCCGCTCGCAGGCGCACGCCCTGCGCGAGGCGCTTTACTGGCCGTCGAAGGCCGCCGAGTCCGCGCTGCGGGCCATCCGCCACCGCTACGTCCAGGTCGACTGGTCGCGGCTGCTGGGCGGCGTCGACACCGCACCGTCGCGGCCGACGCCTCGCTGGCTCGATGTGCTGGACGCCGCTGACTTTGGGGGAGCCTAGCAATGCCCACGTGGACTGCGCGACTGACCTTCACGAGTGACTGGCATATCGGTGTCGGCGCGGGCCGCGCGGGCTCGCTCGACCGGCTCGTCGTGCGCGATGCCGACGGTCTACCGTGTGTGCCGGCCAAGACGCTGACCGGCCTCTGGCGCGACGGCTGCGAGCAGGTCGCCGAGGCGCTGGGCGACCCGTGGCCCGCCTGGGTCGAAGCCCTGTTCGGCAGCTAGCCGAGCATCGACAACCGGCGCGGCACCGACCCGCCGCGGCCCGCGGCGCTGAGCATCCGCCCCGCGCGGCTCTCGGCCCCGTTGCGCGCGCGGCTACTGGCCGACGATGCCGCGCAGCTGCGCTCGGCGCTGACCTTCGCCAAACCCGGGGTCGCGATCGACAGCGCTAGCGGCCGGGCGAAAGACAAGCACCTACGCTTCGAGGAAATGAACCGCGCGGGGGCGTCCCTGACCACCACCGTGGAACTGG
>DHNJ01000165.1:26013-26195 GCA_002409445.1 Armatimonadetes bacterium UBA5419
ACTGGACCGCCCCCGCCGCCATCGCCAAGGCAGAGGCGCTGCTCTGGGCCGGCGCGCAACTCGTCACCACCGCCGGCGGCAAGCGCCGCCGCGGGGCGGGGCAGTGCCGGCTCGAGTTGGCCGGCGCGGCTGCCGTGGACGCGCTGGTCGAGCAGTTGCAGGCCGACCCCGGCACCGCCCCG